>JANMRE010000477.1:0-3412 GCA_031370885.1 Gemmatimonadaceae bacterium | reverse complement strand
CTCGTGCACCCCACGTCGCTGGCGCAACTCAAGCGCGACTCGGCGGCCGCACCCGCCACTCGGCGTGTGATCGTGCCACCCGTGGCCATGCGAGCCGACCACGAAATCGTCGATGTGGGCACCATGAAAGTTGACGTGCAGTTTCTCGGTCGCGCACACACCGGGGGCGACCTGATGGTGCACCTGCCGGCATCGAAAATCCTCTTCATGAGTGAGGCCTACCTCAATCGGGTGTTTCCGGCCATGCGTTCGGCGTATCCGAGTGAGTGGGTGAAAACGGTGGACCGCGCGCTCGCCATGAACGTGTCGCGTTATGTGCCGGGACATGGTTTCATCGAGGAACCGGCGGCGTCACGCGAAGAACTGGTGGCCTTTCGGGAGTCACTGCGCGCGGTGATCGCCGAAGTCACTCGACTGCGCGAGCGTGGCTTGTCGGCCGATGAGGCGGTGAAGCAGGCGCAGTGGGGGCCGTATGCCAACTGGTTTCTGGCCGACCAGCAGGCGCCCATCGCGGTGCGCAAAGTGTACGAAGAACTCACTGGAGCCCTCAAACCATGACGATGCCATCCACCGTTCGCCTTCTCGTGCGCGCCACTGGTCTGCTGCTATCGATCGCCGCCAACGCGCACGCGCAACGACTCACCAAGATCGGCACGACGTCAGTTGGCACGCCGGTCATGCTCGAGTCGCGATCGGTGACGCGCACCAATGACATCGTCACCGCAACCGTGCGCGCCGTGCTGCAGCCGCCAATGAAAACGCCCAAGGGCGACCTCAAGAGCACACGTTCAATCGCCATGTTTAATTGCGCCGAGCAAACCGTGGCCACCAAGGAACGCTGGTTCTATTACGACGAGAAGGGCACCAAAGAAGCGCGACACGACAAGCCCGGCATTCCCGGATTCGCCGTCACGTTCAAGGGATCACTGTCAGACGTGGCGTTGGTGTATCTGTGCACGGCGGGCGGGAAGTCGGGAGCGCGGTAGTTTCGGCAGCGGCGCCAACCCTACGAATGGTCCGCCGCCTCCAGCAATGCGCCCGTCGCTGTGGCGTACCCGCCAAATTCCGGCACCTGCAGTGTTGCTCCGTAGAACTGCCCCACCAGCCGAAACGTCTCGCGAATACTCGGCAGGTCCGACAAGTGTCCCACAATCACGATGTCGTCGAGTTGCGTTGCCCGCGCCGCGTTGATGGCGATGATTGCAATCACTTGCCCCACCATGTTCACCAGCGCGGCCGCAATGTCGGCCGGCTGCGCGTCAATCGGTTCGCGCGCCACTCGGCCAAAGTTTACGGCGGTGGTATCCGGCGGCAACGTCCCAATGGCACCGCCCAAAATCTCACCAATCGTAAGATTGAGTTCCGTGGCACGGCCTTCCCGCGCCAATGCATCGAGTCGGTACGGATCGGTAACGTTCAGCAACATGCGACCCAGGCCAACCAGCGTACCGCCTCCAACACCGGTGCCCGTTACGTGCCGCGCACCGTCCGGACCAGCCGCAACAACCGCGGTTCCCGACCCGGCGCTGGTCACCACGGCACGTTCCAACCCCGCCAGCGACAGGCCTCCGCGCCCAATGGCAAGCACCTCGTCAACCCGGAACAGCGTGCGACCGTCAAGCGACTCGGGCAGCCGCTCGCGATTCCCACCGGTAACGGCAATCCACGACACGTCGGATGGGGAGAGCGATCCGAACGCCAACACCTCGCGCACTCGCGATTCGTCCGGTTGGCCACGACTCGGCAGAGTCCACCGTCGCAGCGCTCCCCGTTCGCGCAGGACGACATCGGTGTTGCTGGCACCGAAGTCGATGGCGACGACGGGGCTACTCATCGTGGGCGGACAGACTCATCCGCAAACGCTGTCGTCCAAACGTGGTGCGCGCAAGCATCTCGCCCCACATTTTACAGACTGAGGAACCTTGGTTCCACCCTCGCGTATTCACTGCTTATGCGTCAGCTGTTCACGGTTCTTGCACTGGCACTGAGCATCGCCGCTGTGCCCGCACGACTCGACGCACAGGTGGACGTCATTCGCGGCCGGGTGACCAGTGTTGATGGCGCGCCGCTCAGTGGCGTCCGCGTCACCGCCACTTCCATTCCCGGCAACGTCACGCGCACAGCGCGCACCGACAGTCGGGGAAGTTTTCAGATCGCGTTTCCCGGTGGTCAGGGCGACTACATGATGGGCTACGCCCTGGTGGGCTTCAGCTTCCGCCAGTTTGAGATCAAGCGCGCCGTGGACGAAGACGTCCTGGTGGCCGACACGCGGTTGCAGCCCATGCAACTGGATACGGTCGTCACCACCGCGCTGGTGCAGCAGCGGGTGAGTCGATTCAATGCCACGACGCCCGACGTGAGCGGCACCGAACGCCAGGTGCCCACCAATGCATTGCCTCCCGAGTTGCAGGGCAACCTTGCCGCCATTGCGGCGTCGCTGCCGGGGGTGACGCTCGTTCCGGGCGTCGATGGCGGTGCCGATGGATTCTCCGTGCTGGGACTCGGCGCCGATGCCAACTCCACGACGCTCAATGGCATCACGTTTGGCGCCAACGGCCTGCCGCGGGATGCGTCGGTCTCCTCCTCGCTCACCACGTCGCCCTTCGATCCGTCGCGCGTCGGTTTCAGTGGCGGCAACCTCAATTTGCGCTCAGGGTCCGGATCCAATTTTCTGAGTCGTGGCATGAGCATCGTCACCAATACGCCGCAGTTGCAATGGACCGATCGCGCCGCGCAGGCACTGGGCACGGAGTTCACCAACATCTCCATTGGCGGCCTCGCCTCCGGACCGATCACGATGAACAAGGCGTTCTACAACGTGTCGTATCAACTCGATCACAACACGCGCGCCAACCAGACGCTGCTCAATACCGGTGCCCTCGGTCTGCAAACAGCCGGTGTGGCGCTGGATTCCGTGACGCGATTTCTCGGCATTCTCGATCAACGCGGCATTCCACGATTCGGTGGACCGGATCGGCGGAATAAATTCAGCGACAATGGCAGTCTGTTCGGCAGCATCGACATTCAACCACCCAACGCAGTCAACGGCGATTCGTACAGCCTGGCGTTCAATGGCAACTTTGGAAAGCAAAGCCCGGTTGGGGGCGGCGCTACGCAACTGGCATCAAGCAGCGGCGACCGTATCAACTGGGGCGGCGGGGCGCAACTGCGCACAAATCGCTATGTCGGGCTCGTGCTGAGTGAATCCTCGGCCGGACTGAACGTCTCTCGCAACTACGGCGAACCGTATCTCGATCTGCCGTCGGGGCGCGTGCGCGTGAACTCGGTCCTCGAGAATGGGGCCAGCGGCGTGCAGAGTCTGGCGTTCGGCGGCAATCAGGGTCTGTTCGGCGAATCGCGCTCGCTGAATGGCACCGTGCAGAACACGCTGTCGTGGTTTGACGACGCCAAC
>JANMRE010000429.1:0-5186 GCA_031370885.1 Gemmatimonadaceae bacterium | reverse complement strand
CTGCTGGCCGAGGGTGGTGCCGCGGTCACCGACTTCGGCGTGGCAAAGGCACTGGTCGATGCGGGCGCGGAACACGGCGCAACGCTCACCAGTGTGGGCGTGGCACTCGGCACGCCGGCCTACATGGCGCCGGAGCAGATTGCCGGCGACGCGCGCACCGATCATCGCGCGGATATCTACGCGCTTGGTGTGGTGGCGTACGAAATGTTGTGCGGACACAATCCGTTTGCCGGACGGTCGCCGCAAGCCACGATGGCCGCGCACATGACGGAAGAGGCCACGCCGGTGGAGCGGCTGCGCCCCGCCACGCTGGCACTCGCGCAATTGGTGCAGCGATGCATGGCCAAGTCGGCCGCCGATCGCCCGCAGGGCGCGCAGGAGATTGTGAACGCGCTGGATGGTCTGTCGACGCCGAGCGGAACGATGCCGATGGGCGCGGCGAGGCGCGGCGTATCCCGCGGCCGGTACCACAAGCACGCGACGCACGACACGCCTGGCGGCGATCGTGCTCGGCGTGGCGGTTGTCGCCGCTGGCGTGTGGTATGCCACGCAGCGCGCGGGGGTTCAAAGCGCGGACATTGTCACGCATCGCGTGGCGGTCGTTCCCTTCGAGAACCTCACGGGCGACAAAATGCTGGACGTCGTGGGCCGAGTGGCGTCGGAAGAACTCTCGCGCAGCATCGCACAAACCGACTCGGCCGACGTGGTCGATGGCAACGCCGTGCTGATGGCGCTTGGCGAGACTGCGCAGAGTAGCGAGGGAATGGTCGCACACGTCAGTAAAGCCACCGGCGCCGGCATTGTGGTGCGCGGCAGCTACGCAAAGGCAGGTGATTCGCTGCGCATGCAGGTGAGCGTCATCGACGGGTTGCCGGACATTCACCGGGGCAAGGGTGAGAGTACCGAGCTCGGCCAGCGTCGGGGATTGGCGATTCGCCGACGTGGCGCTGGGGTATAGGAAGTGACCTAAACCCTTGACAACAAACAGTATAGAAGTATGGTCGTGAAATTGGCAATCCTATTGCCAATTTGTGTGTGCCGCATGATTTTCTATCCGTGATCACGCGCGACGCAGCTTCCCAACTCGCTCAACTGGCGGGGTATTATCCCGTCGTCAGCGTCACCGGACCCCGACAGTCCGGCAAGACCACGCTCTGCCGTGCCACCTTCCCTCACCTGCCGTACGTCAGTCTCGAGCCGCTCGACGTCCGTGAGTTCGCGACGGCTGACCCGCGCGGGTTCCTGGCGTCGCTGCCTAATGGCGCAGTGATCGATGAAGTGCAGCGCGCCCCCGACTTGTTCAGCTATCTGCAGACCGATGTCGATGAACGGCCCACGCCCGGACGGTTCATTCTTACCGGTTCGCAGAATCTCGCGCTCACCGCTGCGGTCACGCAGTCGCTTGCGGGTCGCACCGGGATGCTGGAGTTGTACCCGCCCAGTTGGGCAGAACTCAAGCGCTTTCCCAACGCGCCCACTGAGTTGCTCGACGTGCTGTGGACCGGCGCATATCCTCGCATCTTCGATCGACAGATTCCTCCGCACCAGTGGCTCGCTGACTACATCGCCACATATGTGCAACGCGATGTGCGCCAACTGCTCAACGTCGGCGATCTCCGCTCGTTTGGCAGTTTCCTGAGTCTCTGCGCGGGGAGCACGTCGGGCGAAACCCACTTGTCGCGGCTTGGCGCTGACGCTGGTGTCTCGCACAACACCGCGAAAGCATGGCTCTCGGTGCTGGAAGCGAGTTATCTGGTGTTCCGGTTGCCCGGTTGGCATCCGAACTTTCGCAAGCAGGTGGTGAAATCGTCCAAGCTGCACTTTGTCGACTCGGGCGTGGTGTGCTACTTGCTGGGGATTCGCGAACCCGAGCAGCTGCGGACCCATCCACTGCGTGGCGCCGTCTTCGAAAGCTGGGTGGCCGCTGAGATCCTCAAGCAGGCAGCGCATCGTGGCGCGCCGACACAGCTGTTTCACTATCGCGACGCGACGGGATTGGAAGTTGACCTTGTGTCGGGCACAGCGAGGTCGGTGATTCTCACCGAGTCGAAGTCCGGCGCTACGGTGGCCAGCGACTTCACGACATCGGTTGACCGACTGGCGCGTGGCTTGCGTGAGCGCGATTCCGACCTGACCGTCACCACCCGTGTGATATACGGAGGCGCGATACCACACAAACGCGGCGACACCGAGGTCATCCCATGGCACTCCATTGATCAATCGGCATGGCAGCACATGACAGCCTCCGCATGAGCCGAGCGCGTGAGTGCAACGTGCGACCGAGCTGGTCGCGTAGTCCTTGAACGCAACGCCCTCGTCATCACGATCGCAGTCAATGGCGCGGCCGTTCGACTCGTCACAACTGATCGCATGTACTTGTCGGGCCGACTGCACGGGCAGAGCTTTCTGGCCATGTACCTCTCCCGCCGAATCACCATCACTCTCGCCGCGTCGCTGCTGCTTGCGCCGCCGCTCGCGGCGCAGTCTGACAGTGGTGTGGTTCGAGTGACCGTGCAAGAATCGATGAACATGCTCGAAGGCTTTCGCGTCGGGTCTTCAGGACGGAACACGCTCACCGATGCGGCGGGCACCGCGCGCCTGACGCTCCCCGTGGGTCGGCAAGTCATTGCGGTCACGCGAGTAGGGTTCAAACCCACGCAAGTCACCGTCGTAATTATTCGGGACAGTGTCGTGGCGGTACGCGTCCCCATGGCCATGAGTGAGATGGCGATGGAACTCGCCGACGTGAAGGTCACGGCCACGCGCACCGGTCGGCTTGTCGGCGAAACGCCGATACGCGTCGAGATCGTCGACGAGATGGAGGTCGATGAGAAAACGCTGATGTCACCGAGTGGCATCGGCATGCTGCTGAATGAAACACCCGGCCTTCGCGTGCAGGCTGCGGCGCCAGGTCTTGGTACCGGAAGTGTGCGCATCCTCGGGCTACCCGGTCAGTACACGGTAATGCTGGCTGACGGACTGCCACTGTATGGGGGCAGTGCCAGCGCACTCGGGCCGCTTGATATTTCCCCGGTTGATCTGCAGCGCGTCGAGATCATCAAAGGCGCCGCGTCGTCGCTGTACGGCGGACAAGCACTCGGCGGCGTGATCAACCTCATCTCGAAGCCACCCACTGGCAAAAAGGAGTTGCTGCTGAATCGCCGCACCCTCGGCGTCACCGACGCGGCTTCATGGCTCAGCCAACGGTTCGGATCTGGCATTGGCGTGTCACTCCTGACCGCAGGAACACTGCAAAGTGCGCAGGACATTGATCGCGACGGCTGGGCGGACCAGGCCAGAGCCACGCGGTGGAGCGTGCGCCCTCGCCTGAACGCTGTGGACACGCGTGGACGGTCGCTGTTTGTGACGGCTGGATACGGTTACGACGATCGCGACGGCGGTACGCTTGGGCATGCACTCGCGCCAAACAGTCAGCCGTTTCGAGAGGCGTTACAGAGCCGTCGTGCAGACCTCGGTGCCACGGCGAGCATACCGCTGAAGAATTCGGGCAGTGTCGCGCTGCGGACGGCACTCTCAACGAACGGGCGCACGCGCGAGTTTGGACCGGGACCGAGTGAACGCGATCGCACGTCAACATCGTTTGTAGAACTCACACGAACGTTCGTCAGGAACGGCGCCACTTCTGTCCTCGGCACCGCGCTGCAGCTCGATGCATTCGAGAATACACTGAACAGCGCGTTCGACCATCGATGGTTTACGCCGGGAGTGTTCGTTACCAGTGAGCGAACAGCCGGACCGTTGACGCTCTCGGCGAGTGTGCGCGTTGATGTGCACCCGGAAGCTGGCGTTCAACCGACCGAGCGGTTGGCCGTGCTGGCGAAACCCGCAGAGGGATGGTCAGTGCGTGGAAGCATTGGAACAGGGTTTGCTCCGCCGATTGCCACCACGGAGGAGACGGAGGCCGTGGGACTTCGCGCCATTCGGACGAACACGACACTGAGACCGGAGAAGAGCCGAGGCGCGATGCTCGATGTGAATGGCGAACTTGCTGGTGCTGAGGTGTTGCTCACGGCGTACCGTTCGGTCATCGGCAGGGCCATTCGTCTCACCGACGTTCAGAACTCCAACGGACAGGCCCTGCTGCAGAACGCCAGCGAGAACGCGCGCATCGGCGGCGTGGAAGCGCTCAGTGTCTGGCGATTCACTGGAGGGAAGTTCATCGCGACGTACGGCTATTCGCGCGGTAGCCAACTCGACCTGAGCACGGGATCGCGCGAGACCATGCCCTTGCTTCCGCGGCATCGCGTTGGCGGCGATCTCATGCTTGAACGCCCGGGCGTGTACCGAATGGGCCTTGAGGGCACGTGGTTTGGAGCGCAAGCGCTCGACGACAATCCGTTCCGTAGCACGTCGAAACCTTACCTGTACGCGATGGCGATTGTTGCTCGACAGTTTGGGTCACTCGAACTGGTGGCCAACTTCGAAAATCTTCTCAACGTGCGACAGACCGATTTCGATCGACTGGTGCGGCCAGCGCCAACGACGGCAGGCCGATGGACAACTGATGTGTGGGCTCCGCTTGAGGGGTTCATGGCGAATGTCGCGCTGCGATATCGCTGGCAATAACCGCGCAAAGGACGCGATCATCTCCTCCGACGAGTCGCGCGGACTCGATGTGCACGAGCTGACACCCAGCGGCTACCTGTCTCAGAGCGCCGCGGCTGCGGCACTCGGAATACGGCGCTCGCGGCGCTGGTGCCCCTGGTGCAAGCCGACGCTGCCAACGCGCTGGACAAAGGCCGAGTGGATCTCATCGCCAAGGCCATCACAGCGCTCTCCAGGAGCGCGTGCATTCCGCCGGCAATTTCGTAGCGGTGGTGCGATTGGTTGTTCACCTTCGTCGGCGACGATCGCTTGGATCGATCGCCGCCGCCGAGCTACGGCACGATGACCACCTTCCCCGTGACTTTGCGCGCCGCCATGTCGTTCAAGGCCTGCGCGGTATCGGCCAACGCATAGCGCGCCGAGATGTGCGGCTTGATGGTGCCATCTGCCAACCAGCCCATCACTTGCCGCATCGCGTGTGCATGCGCTTTCGGCTCGCGCTTGGCGAATTCCCCCCAGAACACGCCCACCAACGACGCACCCTTTAGCAGCGTCAAATTGAGCGGCAGTTTGGGTATCTCGCCATTGGCAAAGCCCACTACCAGGTACCGTCCACGCCA
>JANMRE010000352.1:0-4721 GCA_031370885.1 Gemmatimonadaceae bacterium | reverse complement strand
GGCTTGCCGAAGCGATGATGATGTCGGTGGATGCAGTGTTCGTCAAAGGGAAAACGAATGAAGACATGGGATGGATCGGTCGCGGCGAAGGGTTGGCGGTGATGGCCGTCGCGACGATCATTCGTTTCGCCGACTAGGCCGCGGACGCACGCCGTGCACGCATGGCTGGACTGGCTTTCATCGTTATCCGCCGCGTGGCTGTACGGCGCGATCGTGGTGGCTGCCTTTGCGGAGAACGTGTTTCCGCCGCTGCCGGCCGACACCGTTGTGGCGCTTGGGGCCTTCGCTGCGGCCCGTGGCGAGGGCTCGGCATGGGGAGCGTGGCTTGCCACGATGATCGGCAACCTGGGCGGCGCGATGACGATGTTTGCCCTCGGGAAACGCGTGGGAATGCGAGGACTCAGCGCGCGTTTCCCGCGGGTCTTTCCCCTCGAGGCGTCCGCTCGTGTCGCGGAGCAGTTTCGCGCGCGCGGCCTGCTCGCCTTGATCACCAGTCGATTTCTCCCTGGCGTCCGCGCGTTCGTGCCACCCGTAGCGGGAGCCATCGGAATGAACGCGGGCAGCGCCGCCGTGGCCATGGCGCTCGCTTCGGGAGCGTGGTACGGGATGGTCTGCTGGCTCGCCTTTCGCGCCGGCGCAAATGCGGACGTCCTGCTCGATCAGATTTCGGCGCAACAGCGCATGGTAGGTGGGATCGCGGCGGGCGTTGTCGTGCTGATGGTCGCAGTAGTGGTGTGGCGACGGCAGGCGAAACGATGAGCCATCCGTCGCCGGCGGCCGACGACTCCGCGCTGCTCGGACCATTTCACCTGCGCGTGTTCGAAGACACCCTCACCCTTGAGGACGGTGCCTCACCACGCACGATCAGCGCCTACCGCCACGATGTCATCCGATGCGCGACCTTCATGCGCGGTCGAGGCATCACCAACATGGCCGCGATCACGCCGACCGCGTTGCGCGAATTCGTCTATCATCTCAAGGACCTTGGGCTGGCGGGCAGTTCGATCCGGCGAAATATCTCGGCGCTCCGCACCTGGTATCGCGTGCTGCTCGCAGAAGGGCTGGCCACGCACGATCCCACGGAGCGACTGGATTCCCCGCAACGGTGGCTCGCACTCCCCGAGGTGCTGAGCGTGGATGAGATGACCCGGCTCCTGGCCGCCCCCGGTCTCGACGAACGCCTCGCGTTTCGCGATCGCGCGATGCTGGAACTCGCGTACGGAGCCGGATTGCGTGTCTCGGAGTGGATCGGGCTGGCCGTCAAGGACGTGCTGCTGCAGGACGGCCTCGTGCGCGTCTTCGGCAAGGGCAGCAAGGAGCGTCTGGTGCCGATTGGTCGATCGGCCATCGGCGCCGTCGCCGTCTACGTGCGCGAGTTGCGCCCCGTCCTCGAACGCGGGAAAGGGCAGGGCATCCTGTTCCTCAATGCTCAAGGATGCCCTTTGAGTCGAATGGGTGCCTGGAAAATCCTCCGCAAGTACGTGACGCTGGCCGGCATCGAGAAAGCGGTTTCTCCGCACACGCTGCGGCATTCGTTCGCGACGCACTTGCTGGAAGGGGGCGCGGACTTGCGCGCCGTTCAGGAGATGCTCGGTCATGCCGACATTGCGACCACGCAGATCTATACGCACGTCGATCGTGAGTATCTTCGCAGTGTCCATCGGCAGTTTCACCCGCGGCCGTGACTCCCGACTTCATCAGGCTCCGTCGTTCAACATGATTCTTGTCATCGACAACTACGATTCGTTCACCTACAATCTGGTGCAGTACCTGGGCGCGCTGGGTGAGCAGGTGACGGTACGACGAAACGATGCCCTGACCGTCGATGACGTGTTGGACTTGGCGCCGGACGCGATCGTCGTCTCGCCAGGTCCGTGCACACCCACCGAGGCCGGCATTTCAGTGCCCCTCATCAAACGGGTTGGTCACGTCATTCCGCTGCTCGGTGTGTGCCTGGGACATCAAGCCATCGGCGAAGCATACGGTGGCCGAGTCGTTCGCGCCTCGCGCGTGATGCACGGCAAACAGTCGCGCATTGTGCACGACGGCACGCGGCTGTTCGCCGACGTGCCGTCGCCGGTCTCGGTCATGCGTTATCACTCACTCATCGTCGAGCGGGAGTCACTGCCCGACGCATTGGAGGTGACGGCAGTTGCGGAGGATGACCGCCACGAAATTCACGCCGTGCAACACCGACGTCATCCGGTGTGGGGCGTGCAGTTCCATCCCGAATCGATACTCACGGAACATGGGAAGACCGTGCTGGTGAACTTCCTCGCCATGGCGGCACGCGTTCGCGCCGCAGCCACCATCTGACAATCAACGCTCGCGCGGGATGTCGTCTTTCGATGGACCGGCTGCGGTTGGTGCCGTCGGCAGCGCCCGGCGCCGTGGCGGAATCCACAGCGACAGCACGACACTTGCCAGCAGAACACTGGCCACTACCGCCAACGACAGGCCGACGCTCAGCGGATACACCTCGGAGAGCAACATCTTGACGCCCACGAACGCCAGGACAATCGCCAAGCCGTACTTGAGCAGATGAAACGTCGAGATCACGCCGGCAAGAACGAAGTACATCGATCGTAAACCGAGTATGGCGAATACGTTCGAGGTATAAACCAGAAACGGTCTCTGGGTTATGCCGAAAATGGCGGGAATGGAATCAACAGCAAACACCACATCAGTCGTCTCCACCAGCACCAAGACGAGAAAGAGCGGCGTTGCGACCAGGCGAACGCGCCCACCGACGGTGAGCGGCTCGCGGACAAAAAACCGCTCGCCATGAAATCGTGCCGTGATCGGCACAAAGCGGCGCACAAACCGGATCACGGGATTTGCCTCGGGTTCGATGTCGGCCTCACCGCCGAACGCCATGCGAATTCCGGTAAACACGAGAAACGCACCGAACACGTAAATGATCCAATGGAAACGTGCAATCAGGACTGCACCCACGCCGATCATCACGCCGCGCAAAACCAGCGCCCCCAGGATGCCCCAGAACAGCACGCGGTGCTGCAACATCGGCGCAATCTTGAAGTAGCCGAAAATCAGGATAAACACGAACAGGTTGTCCACCGACAACGCCTGCTCGACCAGATATCCGGCGTAGAACTCCAGCATGGCCTGGTGCCCCATGGAGCGGCCAATCCATAGCCCAAACAGCAGGGCGAGCGATACCCACACGACACTCCACCCGAACGCCTCACGCACGCTGACCGCGTGAGCCTTTCGATTGAACACCCCAAGATCCAGCGCCAGCAACGCCAGAATGACGGCGTTGAAGCCAATCCACCACCAGACGTTCGGCATGACTGTAGTCTATCAGGGAGTTCGTCGAACGAAACGGCGAATCAGGCGTTTGCCATCGCGCGAGCGTCTTCGTATCTTACTTGGCGTGAATTTTGCTGCGGAAGCGTTTTACCCGACTCATCGATGCCCGTTCTGGCCGTGATCCCGGCGCGTCTCGGTGCCACCCGTTTGGTGCGCAAGCCGCTCCGCCTTTTGGCCGGGCTTCCGTTGGTCGTCCGGGTCTTTCAGCGGGTCGTGTCGCTCGGCGTTGCCGACCATGTGGTAGTGGCTACCGATTCCGTCGAGGTGGTCACAGTGTGTTCGAGCCACGGGATCCCGGTGGAACTGACTTCGCCTGAACACCCGTCTGGCACCGATCGCGTGGCCGAAGTCGCGTCTCGACCGGCGTACCTCGGGTTCGACGTCATCGTGAACGTACAGGGCGACGAGCCATTCGTGTCTCAAGCCGCGCTTCGAGGTGCGGTGGCCGTGGTCGCCGAAGGCCGAGCGCCGATCGGCACCGCCGCGGTGATCGGTGCCGATCCCGCGATCCTCAATCTTCCGGATGTGGTCAAACTGGTGTGTGACGATCACGGACAGGCGCTCTACTTTTCCCGCGCGCCAATTCCATTTCTGCGCGAGTCGTCCGATGCAAACCTGCCGATGCCGCTGATTCGACAGCACGTGGGCATCTATGCGTACACACGCGAGGCATTGCGACAGTGGGTCACCTGGCCACCGCATCCCCTCGAACTGATTGAACGCCTCGAACAACTTCGGCCGCTCGCGCACGGGCTGTCCATTGGCGTCGCCGATGTGACGGCGGTCGACGCCGGCATCGATACCGAAGCAGATCTCGCGCACGCGAATGCCCGTTGGGAAACGCATTACCCGGCAGCGACACCGCCGACCAGCCCTCTGACCCTGAGCCGGGAAATCACCTGATGTCCGTCAATCAACTTAGCGCGCCGAAGTACATCTTCGTGACCGGGGGCGTGGTGTCCTCGCTCGGCAAAGGCATCGCGGCGGCCTCCCTCGGCCGCTTGATGGTGGAACGCGGCTTTCGCGTCACGATGATGAAGCTCGATCCGTATCTCAATGTGGATCCGGGCACCATGTCGCCGTTCCAGCACGGCGAGGTTTTTGTCACGGACGATGGCGCTGAGACCGACCTGGACCTCGGTCACTACGAGCGGTTCCTCGATCGTCCCCTGTCGCAGGCGAACAACATCACCACGGGGCGCATTTACTCCAATGTGATCACCAAGGAACGGCGTGGTGAGTATCTCGGTTCGACGGTGCAGGTGATTCCGCACATCACCGATGAAATCAAGCTCGCGATCAAACGCATCGCACCCGGCAATGATGTGGTGCTCGTCGAGATCGGCGGGACCGTGGGCGACATCGAATCCTTGCCGTTCCTCGAGGCC
>JANMRE010000350.1:0-6900 GCA_031370885.1 Gemmatimonadaceae bacterium | reverse complement strand
CGGCGGTGGTGGTGGACGTGGCGGCGGTGGCGGTCGTGGCGCTGGTGCGGGCGCAGCCGCTCCTGGCGGTGCGCCGGCCGACACGTCACTGGCGGCGGTGCGGGCGCGTCGTCGGGCGGCCGCGCAGGACGATGCTGGCGGAGCGCCGGAGTTTGAAGGCTTTGGCCCGGCCGGCGCGCCGTTTGTGCTCCCCGGTGTGTACACCGCCACGCTCACGGTGGAAGGCAAGAAGTACACTACCAACGTGACCGTGCAACTCGACCCGCGTTCTGACATGACGGCGGCGCAACTTGTCGCCCAGCATGACGCGGCGCGTCGCATGGAGGATATCGGCTCGCGGGTGAATCGCGTTATCAGCAACATCGATGACGTGTCACGTCAGATGACGGCATTGCAGGTCACCTTGCGCGCAGCGCCACGCGACAGCAGCGCCCGCAACGCCACTCAGGCGCTCACCGAGATAGACGGCGCGCTCAAAGACCTCAAGCAGTTCCGCGATTCCGTGCTGGCTCGGCCCGTGGCGGGACTGGGCTACCGTCAGTATCCGCGATTGCGGGAAGAAGTGCAGACGGTGTCGGGGATGATTTCGCGTCCGATGATGGCGCCCACGGCCGGTGAGCTGTTGCGCTCGGGAGAGCTGCGCACGGAAAGCGATGACGCCGGAGCTCGCTTTGAGAACATCATGCAAACACGAGTGGCGAAGATCAACGATCTGTTGAAGGGTTCACCGCATGTAATTGCGCCACCGGCGCCGAGGGCGTTTGTGCCGTAGGCGTTGCCCGTCTATGCGCGCATCGCGACTTCGCTATTTGTACAGATATTTCGCCTTGCACAGCTGCACCAGCAGCGATCGCTCCAGCATCGCGGGGCTCCAGTAGCGCAAATAGGCCTCGGGAAACGGCGGGAGCGTTCCGGAGTACATGGGGTTGAGATTCCACTCACCCAGGGGATGTCGCATCGCGTACTCCATGAGGGCGATCTGCAGGTTGTAGCGTTGTGGCGCGGGAATCCGGGCCACCGCTTTCTCGCCGAGCTTGAACATCACCTCGTCGCCCTTGCGTGCCGGCTTGAACGACGAGGTGTTGACGAGTCCCTTCATGACGCCACTCACAAAGCAGACGTACATGTGACTGCGCACCCGTGTGACGGGACCCGCCATGTTCGCGATGCCAATCTCGATGAATGACCCGAGAATGATTCCCACCATCGGTGCAAACGGCCCCGTGACCTTGGCGAGCGTCAATCCAAGTTCGATCAGGTCGACAATGCCCTTGACCGCGTCGGCGTCGGTGAAGCGCCCGTACATCTTGTCGGCCGAGTCGACGGCAGTCGCGGCGATCTCGAATCCGGGTCGCGCCACCGCGCCAAGCTGTCCCAACACCGAGATCGTGGCGCCAGTGCCCGCCTTCAACGTTTCGGTAAGGATCGACCATGGATCGTCCGGATTTGGCCCGATCGGGTTGACCGGCATCTGGGCAACTTCCTTTGCGACCTCATAGATTCTGTCAATCAGGACCTGCACCACCAGACGCCCCTTCCGCAGGTCGCCATCGAAATCGTCGCTGTACTTCTCGACCTCGAACCAGGTTTTCCGCGCACTCGGCGCGGCCATCGCGTTGCGGCGTTCATATTCGTCCTCCAGACGTTCGCGCTCCGCCGACTTGTTGGCCGCCGTGATCTGGTTGACGGAATCCTTGATGTGCAGACCGATCCCGGTCACCCACCATTTCTGGTCCGGGGTTCGCCCCCAGAAGAACTCCACATGCACACGCCACATAGGGGGTGTCTTTGAACCCGCCGACTTCATGGTCGCCGGCGCGTGCTGGATATGCCGCAGAATCTCGGTGTAGCCGGACGCATTCACCACGAGATGCATGGCCCGCGAACGGGAAACGAATCCTGCCATCCAATTCGTGAGCTCGACGGCAAAGTCCCCTTCGTTCTTATAGGGGGTATCTTTGAAGTAGATGCCATTCCCCAGTTTGGGCGGCTGTTGCTTCGATACGGATATTCTTCCCATCGACTCTCCAGATTGCATTGTGCCCCTGACACGCGCTCAATCCACCAGATAGTCTGCGGGTCGCGGGCGCGAAACGCAAACCGTGCGTTACCGGCCGTCTGGCTTCCGAGCGCGTGTCGCGGCGGCGGCGTCGAGCAGCCACGACTTGACGCCCACCGCGTGCGGGAGTACTTTCAACTAGTCATCAACCAGTTGGAGAATCGATGGAGTCCATCGCGGCCTTCGATGCCAAGACGCGCCTCAGCGAACTGCTCGAGCGCGCCGCCAAAGGCGAGACGTTTGAAATCACCCGGCACGGACGCCCCGTCGGCAAATTGGGGCCGCCCGATTCCGCGCGCGACCCGCAGGTCATTGCGGAAGCCGTCGCCCGACTCAAGCAGTTTCGGGGCGCCCTCAAGGGTTTGAACCGTGACGAGCTGATCGCACTCGCACACGAAGGTCACCGGTTCTGATGGCGCTCGTTCCCGATGTGTCGGCGATTCTCAGCCAGGCCTTGGACGACGAGGATGCCACGTTTGCCGAGGCCGTGATCGGTGCCATCGCAAACGACGAGGCGGTCGTTCCAATGTTGTTCTGGTACGAAATCCGCAACGTGCTGGTGATGGCGGAACGTCGCAAACGCATCACGGTCGCGCGGTCCACCGCGTTTCTATCCGACTTGGCACTGCTGCCTTTTGCGGTTGACGACCTGCCGCGCGAGGCGTCGGTACTCGACCTCGCGCGGCGACGATCACTGACGGTGTACGACGCCGCCTATCTGGAACTTGCGCATCGCAAGGACATTCCCCTGGCGACGCTCGATCACGCGTTGGCCAAGGCGGCCAGACGCGAAGGCGTGACGCTGTTCAAGCGACGCTAGGTGAACGCTAGGTGCGCCACAGGATCGCTGCCAGAATTGGCTTTGCCCAGTCAGGCACCGCGTCCAGTGGCACGTGCGACCGCACCTTGCCCCGGGCCGTGTGCAGCAAAAGGATCGGTTGTGGCGCCGCGCCGAGACGAGGGTTGGCATCGGTAGAGTTGTCGTACACGCGGACTTCCGTAGCCGCCGGTAACATGCCGATCAGATTGAGCCGGCTGGCATCATACCGGACACGAATCGTCGCTTCGGGAATGTCGTGGCCGCCAGCCTTGACCCGGGCGCGGACTCGAGCGAGGTGAAGTTCCGGGGATTCCAACCCAACGTACCAGATGCGCACCTCGAAGCCGGCGTGGAGCGCCGCGTGCAACAATCGGGTAATGGTCTGACCACCGAGGGTAGTTTCGAACGTGTAGTCGAGACGCTCCGCGATGGCCCGCTCGAGCAACGCACAGCCGGAATCCCAGGCAAGAGCGTTGGCCTCGACGATAGAGACGGCGGAGTCGTTGACGCGGATCCGCCGCGCCGCTTCGTCGGGATTGAAGTACTCGCCGCCCGCCTCCCGGATCGCCGCGCCGCCGATGCTGCTCTTGCCGGATCCGTTGACACCCGCGAGTACGTGAATGACCGGCAGGCGAGGCCGTTTAGTCACGCCGTCGGGCTACTGCGACTGCCGCTTTGCCTAACTGCGTCGGGGTGGCCCGGAATCCCCCCCGAGTGCCCGCTTGGACCCCTGGCGACTGCATCCGCGTCAGCATCTCGTCGAATGAGGACCGGAGCTCGTCCAATTTTCCCGACGATGGTCGCGTCAGGGCTTGGTAGGCATCGTAGGAAAGTAGAACGGCCCTTGGGATGGCGTGTTTAGTGATGACCACCACGGCACCGTCGAGCGCGGCGTCGAAAACCTGCCCGAACCGATTCTTGGCCTCGGTTGAAGTGATTGTTGGCCGACTGCAACCCCTCCCGCGACGTGAGACAAACTCCACGCTGCCCTGAGATCTGCACCAGGCGACAAGATTCGGGTCGGTGAGCCTCGGGCGCGACAATCTTGCGTTGGCGCACTGGCCAACGTGGGTGCAGTATCAAGGTCTCACCCGCTGCAACCGTTCGATTCACCGCGGCCACGCAGGCCGCCGTCATGAGGGTTCTATGCGCAAATTCCTGATTTTGGCCGCAACGTTGGTTGCCTGCTCGAAAGCCGAAACGCCTGCGACGGATACCACGGCGATGGCGCCGGCGATGGCGCCGGCACCGGCGATGCTCACCGCCGCCGATGTGGCCGGAAAGTGGACCGGCACCTCGATGGGAGAAACCAGTGACTCGGTCACGGCTCGCTGGACCACGGAGAGCAGTAATGGACTCGCTGGCAACCTGACTCTCGAGGGCTCGAAGGTCGCTATTCCGTTCACTACGACGTACGACGCCGACAGCATGGTCGCCACGTCCAATGCGGCGTATGCGTCTCCTGATCCGAAGGTGCCGAAGATGAATTTCCGTTCCGTCGGGCGCCTGAACAACGGCAAGCTGACAGGAACGGTGACCAATACGCTCGGCAGCAAGCCGGATTCGGTTGTGAACCGTGGTCGTTGGGAAGCGACGAAAGCTCCGTAGGCGATCGTTCGCTCACACATGCGAAGCGGGCCGTCTCACATGAGGCGGCCCGCTGTGCTTCCTTGCGTTCGCGAGTCCTACCGACCCACAATCGCACCGTACACGAGCTTTTGAAATTGCGTTTCGATTGGATGCGGACAGCCGGCATACACCTGCGTCCACACCATGCCGATCAAATCCAATGCGCGGTCCACCCAAAAGTACGTCCCCGCATACCCGCACCATTGGTACTCGCCCGGAGACGTGGGCAATCCCGCGGCCACCGAGTCGAGCATGACCACGCCGCCAAATCCTTGTCCATAGCCACGCTTGCTGCCGAGCGGTGGTGGCGTGATTGGCGAGAGTTCGGGCGGGAGATGATTGCGCATCATCATGGAAACGCTCTCTCGACTGAGCACGCGATGCCCGTCGAGTTCACCGCCATTGAGCAGCATCTGCGTGAAGCGCAGATAGTCGGCAATCGTGGACAGCAGCCCCTGTCCGCCCGCGAACACCTGGTCTTCAGCACGAAATCCGGCGCCGACCAGCGTTGGATCCGGAACCAACGCGCCGGAGGGGCCGCGCGCATAGATGGTGGTGATGCGTCCGCTCATTGCCGCGGTCGCATGAAAGCCCGTCTCGCGCATGCCCAGCGGCGTGAACAGTTCGTCCTCGAGATACCGATCGAAGCGCTTGCCGCTGGCCACTTCGACCACGCGCCCCAGCACATCCATGGCCATGCTGTAGTTCCACTTGCTTCCGGGGTCGGAAAGCAGCGGAAGTCGCGCGATGCTGTCGGCAAATTGTCCGATCGTGCGCGTGGGATCCAACAAGCCGGCGCTTCGGTACATCGAATCGACCGGTGTATTGCCAAACGCGCCGTAGGTGAGTCCGGCGCTGTGCGTCAGCAAATGCGCAATGGTGACAGCGCGCGCGGGAGCGCGCAGCAGTGGATGCGCGGCCGAGCCGCCGACAAAGACTCGCACGTCGGCGAACGCCGGAATGTATTTCGAGACAGGATCGTCAAGGTGGATTTTGCCGCGCTCGATCAGCTGCGCCACGGCTGCACCGGTGACGGCCTTCGTCATGGAATAAATGCGAAAGACCGCGTCGGTGCGCATTGGCGTGTGCTGCGCGATGTCCATCCATCCCTGCGCGTCGAGGTGCACGAGCTTGCCGTGTCGCGCCACGGCGACGACGATGCCAGGCAACCGACCCGAATCGGTATAGGTCTTGAGGGCTGGCGCAATGCGCGCCAATGCATCGCGGGAGAGTCCAACATCCTCCGGCTGCGCGCGTGGCAGTCCCTGCGCCGCAGCGGTGCTCGCCGCGATGACTGCCGCCATACATCCAACGGTGGACCCGCGAATCACCTGGAACATCGACCACTCCGGTTCGAGAATCGGCACGCATCACACGGTGCGAAAGTGCAGGAAAGACGTCCCGGGCACAATACGACACGCTCTTGCCTCGGCCTGCGCGCCCCGTAGTTTCGCCAGAGGCTGCGCGGCTGGCAGCGACATACCCCATCCACCGTTTGTCTGTGGGAGCGACCGTGCTGCGCTACTGCTCGTTGGCTCTGCTGGCGCTTTGCGTGGCGTGCGATGCGGCGTCACCGCCTCCAGTCGCGACGCCACCGCTGCCCCCCACGCTGTTCAAGCCCTCCGTCACCGCAAAGCAACTGATGGACGAAGTCATCGAACCGGCGGCCAACGTATACTGGGACGCCGTCGGTACCATTTCCGACGCGCACGGAACCGTTGAGCGAGCACCAAAGACCAACGCCGAGTGGAATGCGGTGCGCAACGCGGCAACTGTGGTCGCTGAGTCGGGCAACCTGCTGATGATTGATCCGCGCGCCCGGAACCGCGACGAATGGATGGCGCTCTCGCGGGCGCTGGTGGACGTTGGCGAGCGAGCGCGCGCGGTCGCTGAATCACGAGACACCAAGGCCGTGTTCGACGTTGGCGCCGACATGTACCAGGCGTGCGTGAATTGTCACGCGATCTATCTGGTGGGCTCCAAGGCCATACCGCCACCGTGACGGCCGGGCACGACGTGATGGCATGACGATTCTCAGCGCACTCGACTGGCTTGCGAATACGCCGTGGAGCATCGCGCTGCACGAGTCGCAATACATGTGGCCGTTCACCGAATCGCTGCATGTGCTCACGCTGACCATCTTTGTGGGCTTGGCGATTGTGCTCGACCTGCGGCTGCTGGGGGTGGGCTTCCAGCGCGTCCCAGTGAGCGACGTGACAGGCCGAATATTGCCGTGGACGCGAGCGGGTTTCGCGGTGATGGTCACCACGGGGCTGATGCTGTTTTATGCAACCCCCGTCACGTACTATCAGAGCATCTTTTTTCGCATCAAGCTGCTGCTGTTGGTGGCCGCCGGTATCAACGTCTTCGTGTTTCATGCGCGCACGCAACG
>JANMRE010000309.1:0-2985 GCA_031370885.1 Gemmatimonadaceae bacterium | reverse complement strand
TGCGCTGACGCGTGGCACTCGTCGCGCTTTTCGATCACGCGCTGCGGGGTGCGGCGTCGCGCGTGGCGCTGGATGCAGACACGGTTGCCGGCGAAACGCACTCGTACACGTTTGGTGATCTCGAGGTACGCAGCAACCGGCTGGCGCAGGTGCTTCACGAGCGGGGCATCGTGCGGGGCGACCGACTGGCGTTTCTGTTGGCCAATCGGGTGGAGATCATTGATTTGTGGATCGCGTGCGCGAAGCTGGGCGTGACGGTGGTGCCCATCAATGTGCTGTATCAGCCCCGCGAAATTGCGCACATCGTTACCGACTCCGAGCCCACGGCGGTTGTGACGACGACCGAGCGCGTTGCCGATATCCCGGGTACGACACGCGCGTGGGACGTCGACGCGCTCTGGCGTGATGCGGCGCAGCGGGTCGATATCGACGGCCGTCCCGCGGTCGTAGGCGACACGGTGTGCGACGCGGACACACCAATGGCGTTGGTCTATACATCTGGCACCACCGGCGCGTCGAAGGGCGCGATCCTGACGCACGGCAACTTCGCGGCGAATGGGCTGGTACTGAACGCCGCGTGGGATATGCGCGCCACGGATCGGTTGCTGAACACGCTGCCCCTGTTTCATGTACACGGGCTGGGCAACGCGGTACACAGTTGGCTGTTGAGCGGCTGTCACATGAAGCTGGTGGCCCGATTCGACGCGTCGAAGGCCGCCGAGTGGCTGACAAGTTACCGGCCGACGGTGTTTTTCGGCGTGCCAACGATGTACGTGCGACTGCTCGATGTCGACGCCGGGATCGCCCGCGCGATCGGCACGCAGATGCGATTGTTTGTGTCTGGATCAGCGCCGCTTCCGCCGCATGTGCTGGAAGCGTTTCGTGAACGCTTTGGGCATGTCATCCTGGAGCGATACGGGATGACCGAAACGCTGATGAACGTGAGCAATCCGTACCTCGGTGAACGCCGTGCCGGCACCATCGGGCTGCCGTTGCCACTGACAACAGTGCGCATTGTCGACGAACAGGACCTGGATGTCGCCGATGGAACGAGCGGCGAGCTTTGGGTACGCGGTCCCAACGTGTGTGCCGGATACTGGCGTCGCCCGGAGGTGACTGCCGCGGCATTTGCCGACGGCTGGTTTCGCACCGGTGATATCGGTGTGCGCGCGCACGACGGCTACATCACGCTGGAGGGGCGTCGCAGCGAATTGATCATTTCCGGCGGCTTCAACATCTATCCACGTGAGATCGAAGAGTTGTTGATGGAGCAGCCGGGGATTCGCGAGGCGACGGTGGTGGGGGTGACCGACGCCGCGCGCGGCGAGGTGCCGGTGGCCTACATTGTCAGTGACGACCCGATTGATGCAGCCCGGTTGACCGACCTGCTGCGAACGCAACTGGCATCATTCAAGATGCCCCGCGCCTTTGTTCGTGTGGACGCTTTGCCGCGCACGGCGCTGGGCAAAGTGCAGAAGCATCTCCTGCCTCCGGTATCGTGACGTGAGCCCTGCCGTTCTCTCCCTCCTCGCGCTGCTGCTGGTCATCGCGGGCAGCCTCACGTCGCGCATCAATGTGGGTGTATTGGCGGTAGCCTTCGCGTGGCCCATTGCCGTGTTCGCGGCCGGATGGAAGGTGGACGCCGTGATGGCGACGTTTCCGAGTTCTCTGTTCCTGACACTGCTGGGTGTGAGTGTGTTGTTTGGCGTGGCACAGGCGAATGGCACGATGGAGGCCGTTGCGCACGAAACGGTGCGCTTGCTGCGCGGCCGCGCGGCCGCGTTGCCGTTGCTGTTTTTTGTTCTGGCGTGCGTGATTTCGACGGCGGGTCCTGGTGCGATCTCGGCGACCGCGCTGATGGCGCCGATCGCACTGGGTATCGCCGTGCGCGCAAAGATGCCTGTGTTGTTGGCGGCGCTGATGGTGGGCAATGGCGCAAATTCCGGGAATCTCTCGCCCGTTGGAGCGATCGGCATGATCGTCCACTCGCTGATGGCGAAGGCAGGCCTCGAAGGGCACGTGTGGAATGTGTATGCCGCGAACTTCACGGCGCATGCACTGGCTGCCCTGCTGGCGTGGACATTGTTCGGCGGCCTGACGCTGCATCGCGCGGCGCCGGTGGACATCGACGCACGCGTTGCGCCCCTTTCCCAGAGGCATTGGGGCACACTGGCCACGATTGCGCTGTGGATTGCGGCCGTGGTGGTGTTCAAGGTGAGTCCGGGGCTGTCCGCATTCGCGGCGGCCAGCGTCCTGATTCTGTCGGGGCTTGGCGACGACACGACCACCATTGCCCAGGTTCCGTGGGCAGTGATCATGATGGTGTGCGGGGTGAGCGTGCTTATTGGCGTACTGGAAAAGACCGGTGGCATGGATCTCTTTACGACGCTGTTGGCGCGCATCGCGACACCGGGCACTGTGAACGGGACGATTGCCGGGATCACCGGACTTATTTCGACCTACAGCTCAACATCAGGCGTGGTGTATCCGGCATTTCTTCCGGCGGTCCCTGGTCTGGTGCAGAAACTGGGAGGAGGCGATCCCTTGCAGGTCGCCATGAGTATCAACGTGGGCGCGGCGCTGGTGGATGTGTCACCACTGTCCACGATCGGGGCGCTGTGTATCGCCGCGCTGCCGCAGGGTCAGGACAGCAAGCGCCTGTTCCGGCAGCTGCTGCTCTGGGGATTTTCCATGACGATTGCTGGCGCGATTTTCTGCCAACTGTTCATCAGATTTTTTGCCTGATGATGTCACTCGTCGCGCCGTCGTGCTGAAATCAATGCCATGAGCATCAGCATGATGCCGATTGATCGGCTGCCGCGCGAGTTGCGCACGTACCGGGCTTGGTCCATTGCGCATCGGCTGCCAGACGGCGTGCGCGACCCTGCATTCCGACCGCTGGTCCAGCGGATCATGCGGAGTGTGCTGCATGAGTGCCCGGACGCCCGACTGTTGATCGACGGTGAGCTGGCGTTTCGCGCCATG
>JANMRE010000302.1:0-25006 GCA_031370885.1 Gemmatimonadaceae bacterium | reverse complement strand
AAGGTGCCCTGCACTTCTTCGCAGGCGCGCACGCAGCGTGAGCAGACAATGCACTTGGACGAATCGAAGGTGAAATACGGATTGCTTTCATCCTTCGCTTCCGTGCGGTGCTTTTCGCCGTCGTAGCCATAGCGCACATCGCGCAAGCCCACGGCGCCGGCCATGTCCTGCAATTCGCAGTCGC
Source organism: Gemmatimonadaceae bacterium (assembly GCA_031370885.1). Classification (GTDB taxonomy): domain Bacteria; phylum Gemmatimonadota; class Gemmatimonadetes; order Gemmatimonadales; family Gemmatimonadaceae; genus Gemmatimonas. Next base: position 24,822 of record JANMRE010000302.1, on the reverse strand, counting down.
CGTTGGCCGAACAGGTGAGACAGTCAAGCGGATGATCGGAGATGTAGAGCTCCATCACCCCCTTGCGCAACGCGGCGAGTCGCGGTGTGTGCGTGTGCACCACCAAGCCATCTTCTGCCAAGGTGGTGCAGGAGGCCGGTGTGCCGCGTCGGCCATCGATCTCCACCAGGCACAGCCGACACGAACCGAACGCCTCCAGTGAGTCGGTGGCACACAGCTTGGGAATGGCCGTGCCGTGGCTGCGGGCGGCGGCCAGAATCGAGGTGCCGTTGGTCACCTGTATGCGCACGCCGTCGATCGTGAGCGACACGAGCCGAGCGCTCTGCCGAGCGGGCGTGCCGTAGTCCAATTCCTTCAGCAACGTCATGTCGTGCCTCTCGGGTCAGGCCGTCACGCGCGGACCGAAGTCTTCGCGGAAATGGGTGAGCGCGCTCATGACGGGAAGTGGCGTGAGACCACCCAGTGCGCACAACGACGCGTCGGTCAACACCGTGCAGAGATCTTTCACCAGTGCGAGATGACGTTCCGGCTCGATGCCCCGCGCCACCTTGTCCAGTGTTTCCGCGCCGCGGGTGGAACCGATGCGACATGGCGTGCACTTCCCACAACTTTCAATGGCGCAGAACTCGAACGCAAAACGGGCTTGGCGGGCCATGTCGACCGTATCGTCGAACACGACGATGCCACCGTGTCCCAGCAGTCCGCCCGCCGCCGCCATGGCTTCGTAGTCCATAGGGGTATCCAGCAATGATTCGGGGAAATACGCGCCCAGCGGGCCACCTACCTGCACCGCCCGCACCGGACGCCCGCTATACGTGCCACCACCCAAATCGTACACCAGTTCGCGCAGGGTGATGCCAAACGCGCATTCGAACAGACCACCCTGGCGCACGTTGCCAGCAATCTGCATGGGCATGGATCCCCGGGAGCGACCCATCCCGTAGTTCGCGTACGCCTCGCCGCCGTGCTCGAGAATGTACGGCACGGCGGCCAGTGACAGCACGTTGTTGACCACGGTGGGCCGTCCAAACAGGCCGTGGTGCGCCGGCAGGGGTGGTTTGGCGCGCACTTGCGCCCGTTTGCCTTCCAAACTTTCCAGCATCGACGTCTCTTCACCACACACATACGCACCGCCGCCCACCCGCACGTCCACATCGAACGCATCGTTCAGTACGCCATCGGCGCGCGCGATCACAATGGCGCGCCGCATGGTTGCGATCGCGTGCGGATACTCCGAGCGCAGGTAAATGACGCCGCGCGAGGCGCCAACGGCCAGACCGGCAATCAGCATGCCTTCAAGCAGCAGAAACGGATCGCCCTCGATGAGCATGCGATCGGCAAATGTGCCGCTATCCCCCTCATCGGCATTGCACACGATGTACTTCCTGGGCGCGTCGGTCTGTCGCACGGTGCGCCATTTGATGCCGGTGGGGAAACCCGCGCCGCCACGACCGCGCAATCCGGAGGTCACGATTTCCTGAAGCACGTCATCCGTCGACAGCGCGCGCGCCCGTTCAAGTCCCGCCATGCCGCCGTGAGCGCGATAGTCATCGAGCGACAGCGGATCGATCACCCCCACGCGCGCAAAGGTCAATCGCTGTTGTCGCTTGAGCCACGGCATCTCGTTGGTGAGTCCGTGGCCGAGTGGATGCGCGGCGCCGTCGAGAAACCCCGCAGCGAACAACGACGCCACATCGTCGGGAGACACGGGCCCGTACGCGATCCGACCCGCAGGCGTGTCTACCTCAACCAATGGCTCAAGCCACAGCATACCGCGCGTACCGGTGCGCACCAGTGTCACCTCGCGACCGTGTTGCAGTGCCTGCGCGACGATGGCGTTGGCCGTTCGATCGGCGCCAACGGACAGCGCAGACGCGTCGCACGAGACAAAGACGTTCACGCCGACATGCCCTGCAATCGTGCCAGCAGTGTATCGGCCGCGTGTTCGTCGAAGCCCGCCATCAGTTCGTCATCCACCAGCGCGGCGGGACCCAGCGCGCAGTTGCCCAAGCAGTACACGTTTTGCAGTGTGACCTGGCCTGTAGTATTGCCGGGATGCAGCGAATGCACGGTGGCCAGATGCGCCGCCACCCGCTCCGATCCGTTGGCTTGGCAGGCTTCGGCGCGACAGAGCTTTACGATGTGGAGACCAGGTGGTTCGTGATGAAAGTCGTGATAGAAACTGATCACGCCACGCACATCGGCTTTGGAGATGTTGAGCGTGCTGGCAATCAACGGCACGGCGTTTGGCGACACGAAGCCGAAGGTGTGCTGCAGCGCATGGAGGATGGGCAACATCGCCGTGGCGCCCAACCCATCGTCGCCATAGAACGCCCGCGCCGTGGCCATCTCTGACACGATCAACTCGGTGGCCACGCTCTCGCTCCAAGGTACTGCAACCGGCATCAGTCCCGCGCCTCGATATGCGACCGGGTGATTTTCGCGATGCTCGTCGTGCCGCTCTGCTTCATGGCCAGTTCGAACTCCTTTTGCAGAATCGCCAGCACCGTTTCCACCCCTTCCTGTCCGAACGCCCCAAGCCCCCAGATGTACGGCCGACCAATCCCGATTGCTGTGGCCCCGAGCGCCATCGCCTTGAAGATATCGGTGCCGCGACGAAACCCACCGTCACAGATGACAGGAATCTTGCCCAGCGTGCCCCGCAGCACGTCGGGCAGTGAGGTGATCGTGGCGCGCATCGAATTCTCAGCGCGGCCACCGTGATTGGAGACAAACAGACCATCTACGCCGCGCTGCACCGCGAGCTGCGCATCTTCGCGCGTGACGATGCCCTTGATAAGCACTTTCATGCGGGTGGCATTCTTGAGCCGGTCGATGAATTCCCATGTAGGCGTGCCCAGCTCGGGGATGGGTGTGAGTGGCTGATAGCCTACGAGATTGGGTTTGCGGCGATTGTCGCGATCGTCCAGCCGGCCGCTCACGCCGGGCAAGGGCGCGCCACCCAGATGACACTTGATGCACTCGCGCGTGTCATGACGCGCTTCACGCACCATCGTTTCACGATTGCTGCCGCCCAGGAGGTCGACCGTGAATACGATTGCCGGTGCACCGGCACGCTCAACGCGCTGCACCATTTGTTTCGTGATCGCCCAATCTTGCTGGTGGTACAGCTGAAACCACACGGGCGCGCCACGCGCGGCGATCGCGTCTTCGATGGACGTCGTGGCAACGGTGGACAGCACCTGCAGATGATCACGGGCCTTCGCCGCACGCGCCACAGCAATTTCGCCTTCGGGATGAAACGCCTTCTGACTCCCGACCGGATTGATCACGATGGGTGTGGGATACCGCGTGCCGTACAGCGAGACGCTTGCGTCGATCTTGCTCACGTCGATCAGGCGACGCGATCGCAACGCCCAATGGTCAAACCCATCCCGATTGGCCTGGATCGTGCGGTCGTCGTCTGTTCCCGTGGCCAGATATCCCCAGTGCGCCACGGGGATACGCTGCTTCGCCACCGGTTCGAAATCGAAGACATTGAGCGCGTCTTTGGCCGCTCGAATCCCGGCGAGGGGTACGGTGTCCTGCTGCGTCGCTTGCTGGGCCAGCCCGAGGATCTGCTCGGCGCCGCGCGGAGACTCACCAACCAGACGCTTGAGCGCGGCCGTATCAAAGCCGGCTGCGGCGAGCAGTGGACTACCAGCGATAAACGCCAGAAACTGGCGGCGAGACGGGTCGGGGTTTGACATGCCGATAAGAGGCGCTTCGTGCGGCGGGTTGTCCAGTGGATCTAATTGCCGAGCGGCGTGCGACCGTCGTAGAACCCGACCGAGCTGCACGCTACATTCGCAGCGTCCTCACCCAATCGCATGCCCGCTCGTCAGGCAACTCGGTCGCCGTCACGGGCTGGCGTTGGCATGGTGGGACACCAACTGCCACGAAGCGCGACTCATGACATTGTTCGTGGACGAACCGGAGCGCATCACCGCCCCACAAATGGACCAATGGCGTAGGGACTTCGACAACTGGGGGTCGGTGTCGGCCGAACGCTGGGTCGGGAAAGGCTCGCTGAAAGAACTCCAGAAGCTCCGCCGACGCTCGATTATTTTCCGCTACTCGGCCATCTGAAGCCGCCACTCTGCTCCGGTCGCAATATGGTGCTCGCGCTCATTCTGACAGTGTTTGTATTCGGCGGCGCTCAACCGCCATCCGACTCCACCCACTGCGTCGCTGCCGCGCGCTTCCTGCGCGTGGACCGACATATGGTTGCCGCGATTGATCGGGACACCATCAACGATTGGCGTTCGCAACAACGCGTTGCCGGCTGCCGCATCACGGCGGCCGGTGGCACGGACATCGGCGTCGCGAAGGAAGCGGTACGCTTGTACGATCTGCTGCGCGCAGCGCACTGGACGCGCACGCCCGATCCGCGTGACGCCCCCAACGAGGCGTCGCTCCGGTTCCGTTGGGAACAGTCCGACTGTCTGTTCAACGTGAACGCGGACGCCCTGCTGAACACCGACGCCGAGGGACGTGTCAACGACGCGCTGGTGCTCAAGCCGGGTGAGACGCGTTATCAGGTATTCGTGATGTGCATGCCCGCCTTGCCGGCGCGTCCAGATCACTTGCCACCAGAGGGCGACTTGGAGCCACCGGGCACACGCGGATTGCGCACGAACGCGACGGCCATCACGCCGCTATGACCTCGACTGTCCGTGGCCGTTACGACAATCGCGTATGGACCGAACGGAAGCGTGGAAATTTCCAACGTGGCGTACCAGCCGGGTTTTCCTGAGCCCGGAAGAGAGCCAAACGTCAGCGACGTGGGTTGGCCGCCTACCCGGGCTACCACACTCGTGATTGGATGCAGCGAGCGTACCGAGGAGGCCACAGCAAGGGTATCGCCAACAACTGCCCCCGCAACCGGCGTCATGATACTCACGACAATTTCGGTGTCGATCGCCGCGGTGACGTTGAACACCATCGCACCACGACCTTCTTCGCTGGTTGCTTCGACAATCGCTGTTCCCACTCCGAGCGCCGTCACGAGACCGTTGGGTGAGACGGTGGCCACCGCAGATTCGCTCGACGCCCACGTGACGGTGCGATTGGCGAGCAGGTTGCCCGCGTAGTCCTTTGGCCTCGCGGCGAGTTGCATCGATTGCCCGATCTCGAGCGTGGCCAACGACGGACTGACTGTGACAGACACCACCGGTGCCGGACCAGGCGGACGCGTTGTGACCTCGATGGTCGCTTGTCCCTGCACGGTACCGATGCGCGCCGTCACGATCGTCTGGCCGACGGTCACTGCAGTGATGACGCCATCGGGACTGATGGTGGCGACAGTCGGCTGACTGGTGGTCCATGCGGTGACACCAACCGTCATCGGTCGACCTCGTTCGTCGATGGCGGCCACACTGGCGGTAGTGTTTTTCCCCACTTGCACGGCGGCCGCCGAGAGCGACACGGTGAGTGTGGTGAGCACCGGCAGCGACTCAACCGCAACGGGCGGCGCGGTGGGGCCAGTCTCAGCTCCACCACTGCATCCGATAACGAGCGGAAGCAATACGCCCGCAGGCGCCAGTCGTTGCCGCCACATCGTCATCGCGACGACGCTCCCTGCAGTTCCTTCTCCATCGACGCCAGCTCTCGCTTCACGTCAGCAAGTGTCGCGCGCATGGTGACCGTGGGTGGGGCCATCGTTCCCGTCTGCGCACCCGAAATCGTGTACGTACCGAGCAATCCGCTCAGGCGCTGACGAACAGCCTGCGGACCGCCACCGCCACGACCTCCTCCGCCACCGCCGCGCCCACCGACCGCACCACCAACCAATCGCAGTTCGAGCGCCTGCACACGTGTGGCCGCGTCACCCGTGGCGGCGGTCCGACGTGTCGCGAGTTCTTTGGCGAGAGCGTCCACCTTGAGTTGCAGATCCATCACCTCTTCCACAAAGGTACCGCGCGCCTTGTGATCCTTGGGTGTATACGGCAGCGCGGGGTCGGCGCGCACGTCAAAGGTTCTCGATTCTGTCACAACACCATCCACTTCGAGCGCGACCATGAATTTGCCTGGCGCGACTTGCGGTCCGCGCAGGCCAATATCATGCGACGGAATCGGCAACTGCACCACTCCCGTGCGCGAGCCCGGCCCACCGCCCCCCCCGCCACCGCCCTCTTCACCACCACCGCCGCCGCCGCCACGTCCGGCACCGGAAGGCGGCGGGTATCGCAAGTCCCAATTCACGCGATGAATCACACCCGCCGACGTTTTGCCCGATACCTCGCGCACCGTGCGGCCATTGGGTCCGGTAACGAGCAGTCGCACCTTCTGGGCCGGTTGCGCCAGATGATAGGTGAATGCCGCTCCCTCAGCGGGATTCTCCGCCGTGAAAAAGTAGTGGTTCATATTCGACACATCTTCCCAGTACAGCATCAACGTGGCGCGCGGCACGCCAAACAGGTGCGCCCGCTTGGCAGCGATCGCCGGCGTCCACTCGGCGATCGGCGACGCGTCATCGAGAATCCAGATGCTGCGTCCGTGCGTGCCAAGCACAAGGTCTTTTGTGCGCGGATGAATGACCATGTCATCGTAGCGCGTGGTGGGCAGGTTGGCGGACAGTCGTGTCCAATGATCGCCGTTGTCGTGCGTGACGAACACCGCGCGCTCGGTCCCGAGGAACAGCACGTTGGGCTGGCCGGGATATTCGACCAGGCTGCGGATGGACGCGTCGTCCTTCGGCAGGCCGTTGGTGATCGCGGTCCAGCTCCTGCCGAAATCGCTGGTGCGAAACAGATACGGAGCGAAATCGCCATCGCGGTGCGCATCGAACGACACGAACGCCGCACCGCGTGACGCGGACGACGCGACGATATCGCCCACAAACGTTCCATTTGTCAGGCCGACAATGGAGGCGCTCAACTCGCTCCACGTTTTTCCGCCATCGGTGGTGAGTTGCACGTTACCGTCGTCGGTGCCCACCCAGAGAATTTTCGGATCCAGCGGCGACTCGGCGAAATTCGAGATTTCACTGATCGCGTCACCGTCGTTGCGCGACAGCCGGATGTCACGATTCACCACCCCCATCATGGTGATCGTGTCGCGATTGATGGCGCGCGTGAGATCGATGCTCGCGGTCCACGACGATCCGAAATCGGTGGACGTGAACAGCTTGTTGCCACCCAGATACACCGTGCCGGAGCGGTGACGCGAGGCCATCACGGGGGCATCCCAATCAAACCGATACGACTCTCCTGCGGGTGGACGCGGATTGATACCAAACACGTCACCCGTGAACGGATCCACCAGTGACAGATTGCCGCCACTTGAGGAGGAATACACCTTGCGCGCGTTGGTCTTGTCCACCGCCTTGCCCGTGCCGTCGCTAAAACCGATCTCGGCCCAGTCCTGATTGAGGATGCCCAGCCAGTGTCGCGTGGCACTGGGCCCCATGAACGAGTGATTGTCCTGGAAGCCGGCATATACCCAGTAGGGATCGCGATTGTCCACCGCAATGCGATAGATCTGCCCAATGGGGATATTGTTGACGCGGATGTACGTCTTGCCCATGTCGAAGCTCTCGTGCATGCCGCCATCACCCACCACGTAGATGTGACTGGAGTTGGTGGGGTCCACGCGAAGAATGTGGTGATCGGTTTTGAGTCCCACGTCGTAGGTGGGTGATGTGGGTTCATCCTGGAACGTGGCACCACCGTCTTCGCTCTTCACGATGTACGTGCCCGGCAACCAGATGCGCTTGTCGTTGTTGGGATCGATGGTGGGCTTGCTGTAATACATGGGCCGCGGATTCGTGCTGCTCATGCGCTTCCAGCTGGCGCCGGCATCTTCCGTGCGATAGGTGCCGCCGGCACCCGGGTGCTCGATGGTAGCGACCAGCACATTCGGATTGGACCATGCGAGTGCGAGGCCGATGCGCCCTTTGTCGCCGGGCGGAATGCCGTTCTCAAGTTTGCTCCACGTGACACCGGCATCGGTGCTCTTGTAGATGGCACTGCCGGGTCCGCCGCCATTGAAGCCAAACGCTTTGCGCAGGCGCTGATAGGTCGCCGCATACAGCACGTTGGCATCGCGCGGGTCCATCACCAGATCGGTTGCGCCGGTGAGCGTATCGACGTACAGCACTTTCGCCCACGTGGCACCGGCGTCGGTGGTTTTGTACACACCGCGCTCGGCATTGCCGCGCCACAGATTGCCCACGGCCGCCACGTACGCGATATCGGGATTCGTCGGGTGCAACACGACTCGTCCAATGGCGCGCGTATCGTGCAGTCCCAGATACTTCCACGTGTCACCGCCGTTGGTGGAGCGATACACGCCGCCGCCCCACGACGAACTCTGTCGGTTATTGTTTTCGCCGGAGCCCGCCCAGATGATTTTCGAATCGCCGGCAAAGATCGCCAACGCGCCAAAGGTGTTGTCGGCCTGCGTGCCAAAGATGTCCTTCCACGTCACGCCGTTATTGCTGGATTTCCAGATACCGCCCGACGCGGTGCCGACGTACAATACGGCCGGATTTCGCGGATCGATTTGCAGATCGTGGATGCGTCCACCGGAGGCGGCAGGGCCGATGCTGCGGAAGTAGAGCGAATCGAAGGGCGCGGGGACGGGCTGCGCCGGCAGGGTGGTTTGCGCGAGGGCCGTGAGCGCAATGGCCAGACGGACGGGTATGGGGGTGCGAAACATGTTCGATCGGGTTTGGGGGCGACTCGAACGAGACGCATGTTCGCGGGAATTGGCAAGGGTCTTCCTCGTTGCGCTACGGCCTCGTCACCGTCGGGCGTTCCAGCGTCTCCTTGGTGGGATCTCGCACGCCCCCGGTGTCAGGATAGTTGTCTTGTGACCGGTGCACTGTCATCGGTACGCTGAACAACATCATAGGGAGCGCCCTCAACCCGCAGTCGATTGATATCCCGTGCGACAACTATCCTGACACAGGGGGCGCGGCCCTCCGCGGTATAGTCGCCAAAGCCAAGTCCATCGGTGAGACCCGCAGTGTGAGACAGAAGCCTGCGCACTGTGACTTTGCTGTTGTCGAATTTCCTAGCCGGCAGTTGCCAATGCTTGAGGTAGGTCGAGGCCTACGCATCCAGGTCAATGGCGTCGGCTTGAACCAGATGCATCACGCCACAGGCAGTGAACCATTTGCTCGCTGACGCCAGTGGAAAGCCGTTTCCCGGTTGACGCGATCATTCGATGGCGCAAAAATGTTCGCCGAATACAACACCATTGCGCATGAGTACCAGCGCGATGTTCCCTCGGCTCTGCGTGTTGCTCATCGCAATCGCGGCATTCATGAACCCTCGCGCGTCACCGGTGCGGGCCATTGGTGTCACCGTCAAGACGACAATCAGTCTTCTCGCTCGCAAGGTTCTGTTATCTCCTGTAACCTGCTAACGCGCCGCGCCCCGCACTGGTGCGCGAATTGGCTTGCCGGGCCGCGCTGCTGTTACCTGCCCACTATCGACCACGACCTGTCCGCCGACGATCACCCAGGGAATACCGGCCGCGGGGATCGACGCGTCCTCGTAGGTCGACTTGTCGATCACCCTCGCGGGGTCGAAGATCGCGAGGTCGGCATCCGCGCCGATCTTGATGCGCCCCTTGCCAGCCATGGCAGGTACGCGCGCCTCAAGTCGCTGCGCGGGCATCAGGGTCATCTTGCGGAGCGCGTCCATCAGCGAGAGTCCGTTCTCCTCGCGCACGTACTTGCCGAGCACCTTCGAGTAGGAGCCCGAGGTTCGTGGATGGCCGCGGCCGTCCTTGATGAAGCCATCGCTGGCGATCATCGTCAGCGGGCTGAGGACGGCGGTGCGAGTCTGCTCCTCGCTCCGCCCGTGGATGATCACGGTGACGTTGGCCTGCGCGCGCGCCGCGGCAAAGGTCTTCCGCGTCAGGCGCTCGCCTGTCGACACCAACTGGTGCTGTGCAATGCGGTCGTCGGTCCACTTCTCCCAACCGTCGAACAGGGCAGCGCTGATCTCGGTCATCCCGGCGCCATAGGGATAGGCCTCGGTGGTCACGTCCTGCCCCTTGGCGCGTGCCGCCGTGATGTGTTCGAGGAACGCCACGAGCTCGTCCCCGCCACTCGAGTTGACGTGCACGATGTGTAGCTTTGCCCCGGCGGCGGCCGCCGCGGCGATGGTCGAATCGAGGCCGGCGAGACCGTTCCGCATATGGATGTGCACCGAGGCGCCGCCCTCGGCAGCGACTCGGAACATGCGCTCGATCTCGGCCATGTTCGCGCCGGGCGTGTAGGCGCTTCCCATGCCCACCGCGAGCGCGCCCTCGGCGAGTCCCTTGCGGAGGATCGCTTCCATGGAAGCGACTTGCGCCTCGGTGGCCGACCCGCTGGCGCCAATGCCAATGGGTGCAATGCCCTTGCTCGGGTCGCCCATGGCAACGATGCGCGCCTGCATGTGGCCGGCGCTCACACCAAAGTTCACGATCTGGCCGGCCGAACGGGCGGCGTACCAGTTGGCGACATCGGCGGATCCGACTTCCAGCTCGAGCGCGGAGGTCACGCCGTCGCGCACCATGAGCGCATACGAGGGCTCGTCCTGCCCGTGCTCATGCAGGTCGATGAAACCGGGGGCGACGATGTGGTTCGCCGCATCGATCACCCGTGTGCCGTTGAGGGGCGTGCTGGAGATAGCCTCGATGCGGCCGGCGCGAATGCCGACGTGGCGGACGGAGTCGAGCCCGGATTCGGGGTCCATCACGCGGCCGTTCGCGATCACGAGGTCATAGCTCGGTTCGCGGCCACAAGCGACGAGGAGAACGACCGTGAGAAGTGCGCAAGTACGGGGATGCATGGCTCAGGGGGCGCGGGAGGCGACGGTGATCGACGTCATAACCTGCACGCCGCGTCAACGAGGGGCCAGCGCGGTCCGCGCCAGGGAACTGAATCGAATGTGCTGGCGCTTAGCGTCCCGGTCGAGAGGAAACCGCGTTCTACCACTCGGGGTTGAGCGACGGCGTCGTTGAAAGACGACGCTGTGTCCCATTCTTTCGAGCTGACGCAGCGGCTGCGCCTGTTCGGTGATGATCTTCATGATCACCTGCTGCGCCGATCCGCCGATGTGTGGCAGTTGTCCGGCAAACATTTCGTACAGCACGCTGCCAAGCAAGCACACATCACTGCGCGGTGTGATTTCCTTTCCGCAGTGGCCTGCTCCGGCCACGAGGTGATAGCTTTCGTGTATGGTCCCTCCTTCTGCGGCGCTGCAGCTGGCTTGGATGGCGCAGTGGCGTTTTGCCGCCGTGGAACTCGCGCGCGTGGGGCAGGCGGAACTCAGTCATGTGGACCTCTGGCGTGTCGCGACCGACCTTGAGGACGCCTGCGTGGCCTCGGCTCGCGACGGCCGCCTGGCACCAGCGTCGTCAGGCTTGATTGATCAGCAGCGCTGGCCGCATCGACGCGCGCGAGTGTGAACACGCTGTTTCAGGCTGGCGCACGTGTACAGCAGGTCTTTGAGCGCCACGGCTGGAGGTTCTGCTTCATTGGCGGGGTTGCCAATTTCCGTTGGGGCACGCCGCGACTCACGAACGATCTCGACCTGACGCTGCTCACGGGGTTCGGCGGTGAGGCCGCCTATACCGCAGCGCTGCTCGCGAACTCGAGAGTCGTATCAGCGGGGCAGCGGAGTTCGCACTCCGGAATCGGGTGCTTCTGCTGCGGACACCCGATGGTTTCGGAATCGATGTGGCTCTCGGTGCTATGCCTTTTGAAGCCGCCGCCATCGAGCGTTCTTCGAACGCTGAACTGGTTCGTGGGGCCATTCTGCGGACCTGCTCGGCCGAAGACTTGATCGTGCACAGCATGCGCGGCCGCGGCCCTCCACGCATCCGCACCGCCCCACCAATGCGGTCAACAGCTCCCAGCGGTTACCACACCAGCTTTCCCGGTCGGGGCGGAGAGTTGGACCACACTTTCGAACGTCCCCCAGGACTTGACCATGCAGGAAGCGGAGCGGTTGAGTGCCTTCATTAAGATGTTGGCGACTGGCTGATCAAACGTGCGGCTAACTACATCGCCGCGACCACCTGCTTGATCGCCGTCAACCGCTGCGTCAACGCATCCCGCCCCCCCAACTTTTCCATCCGCTCCAAAATCGGCCCCGGCAAAAACTCCCGATCCGTACACTCAATCATCGCCGCGACTTCCTGCAACTCTCGCTCGAGCCCCTGAGTCGACGGCATGAACTGCTTCACAACCTCCTTCATGGCATCAGCAGTTACGCGATCCGCGCCCGACAACAACGACTTCCGCCAGGCACGCCCCACCATCCCCTCAATGTCGGCGCCGGACAGTTGGCCCTTTTGCGGAATCGACGGCACATCCGCCGCATCCAACACCGTGCCCAGCTTCCGTGCCATCACCACACACATGTCGCGCAGTTCCGCTTCATCCGTCGGATAAAACAACGGGATATGCACCTCCGCCCGCCCCTGCCGCTTGATATCAATCGGCAACAAGTCCGGCCTGGCCGTCAACAGCATCCACACAATCCGCCCGCGATACCGGGTATCTCCCATCTGCGTGGCAATCATGCCAAACACGCGGCTCGACGTCCCGGAGTCCCCCTCGGTATCACGATCTCCAAGCGCCGCATCGGCCTCGTCGACCACCACCATCACCGGCCCCATTGCGCGCAACAACGCCAACACGCGTTCGAGATTGCCCTCGGTCTCGCCAACATACTTCGACCGGAAGTTCTTGAGCATCACGCACGGAATGCCAATCTCTCCTGCCGCACACATCGCCAGAAACGATTTACCGGTCCCCACAGGGCCGCAAATGAGATACCCCATTGGCACCGACTCCAACAATCCGCGCGACAACAGCGCCGCATCATCACGCAGCCGCTGTTTCGCCGCTTCATGCCCAATGACGGTGTCCAGCTTCCACTTGGGCTCGATAAACTCAAGCAAACCCTGCGCCTGACGCTCCAACAGCCGCTTCTTGTGCGCGCTAAACCGCTTGGCATTCATCCGCTCGCCCCCCTCGGCCGATAAACGAATCATCACCGACAAATCGTTTAACGACATCCCCGCACTCAGTTTGGCGAGCTGCTCGGGTGTGTAGTCCGAGATCGACCTCCACGTTGCCGACTGCGCGACATCACGCACGTACGCGAGCCGTTCGGTTTCACCCGGCATCGGCACTTCGATCGTCGCAACCTGCGGATTGGCCGTCACCCGATCGTTCATGTCGCTACGCCGTTCGTCAATCAGCACAAACGCCATCTCCAACCGCTTCACCTGCGCACTGCTGGCCCAGTTAAGCAACGTCACCGCCATGCCCGCCGCCGGAAAACTCAGACGCCCGGGTTCGCCCGTTGGAAAAATGTACGACGCCTGGCTCACCATCACTGCGACGCGCAACCGCTTGTCCGGTGCGGCCATGATGTTGTCGCGAACGAACAGGTCCAACAGCGAGAACACCGTGGTCGGATCGTTCTTGAGCGTCGACAAATCGCCAATACGCCTGGTAGCCAACTGCACCATCTCACGCAGACGTTTCTCGTCGCGCCCCGCGAACACACGCAATCCACGTCCCAGGTCGTAATGCAACACCAAATCCCAATGCCCGAACAATTGTTCGGACAAAAAGTCAATCACGGTGCCGTACGACGCCTTGTCCTCGTGATCCACATCCACCAACGGCACGAGATCGTAGGTATTGCCGTGCAACACAAACACGGACGACGTGCCGGAAAAATACGAATCGGCCACTGACAACGCCCACGGCGGATACCACGCGGGCAATGCGCTGCGACGTGATGTGCGTTCGGCTCCTGGTTCCGATTCAGGCTTGGACTCCGACTTCACGGCAGGCGTTGATTCGGCCGTCCTTGCTTGGACGTTCGCTGGAGACTCGGATTCATCGCTCACGCACAGGCACCCGGTCAAAGTCCGCATTCAGTATGGCCGGCGGCTCCGCCAACTGATCGGCCAGTCCCGACAGGCTCTGCAAGTTCATCACGGCATCTTCAGTCTGCTGCATACTCTCCGCGGCCGCGGTCACCTGCGTGCTGAACACATCCGGATCCTGCCGGCTGACGCCCATCTCAATCAACGCCTTGATCTTGGTCTCGATGCGATCAAGCTCAACACCAACGAATTCAAGGTCCTTCGCGCTCTTCTGGTAGTTGTCCAGCCGCAGTTGCGCATCCGCCAAACTGTCCTGCAACGAACGCATCACCCGTTCATCACTCGCAGCGTTCGCCTCCGCCAGTTTGGCCTTCACGGCTTCCAGCCGCGTTGCCAGCTCCGCTTCGCCAGTGCTCTTCAAGAACCGCTCCAAGCCCGACTGCGACATCAACAACTTGAGAAACAGAAACAGCAACTTGTCCAACGCGGGTGTGCGAATGGAGTCGGCACTCTCCGTGTCGGAATTTCCTGCCATGCGCCCCTGAACTCCGGACGCAATGTCGCGCATTTCAAAACAGCGCTGGCGCAACAACAGAAAACGTCGCAGTGACAGCGCCGGCAGTGAGTCGAGCATCTTGTTGAGCGAATCCTGCGCGTTCATCGGCGTCGGACCCGCCGCCGCATTCCGCACCATGCTGGCCTCACCGGCATCGATGGCCTTTCGAAATCGCGGCATCGACGTCAGTCCCGTCAGGTACGCAATCTCCAGCGCACCAACAAGAGGCAACGCCGCATCAGGCCACGGCGACAGCACCGCGCCAATGGCACCGCCCAGGAACAACAGCAGATTCCAGCGATACAGGAACGCCGCCCGCCAATATTTGCGCACGAGATATCAGTTGAGGGCGTCAGTCACGCGTGGATCAGTCATCACCGCCCCGCTGTGAGCTTTCCAGTCCTTCCATGATGTCGCGAATGCCAAACACCACGTCCATGAACTCGGGGCGACGCTGCATGTCGCGCGCGGCGAAATCGGGGCGCGGCGAGTGGATATCCTTCAGCACCGTACCAGGCGCCGTGGAGATAATCAGCGTTCGGTCGCCCAGGTACACGGCTTCTTCGATGGAGTGCGTGACAAAAAAGACCGTCGCCTGCGTTTCGTGCGCCAACGACACCAACAAATCCTGCATGTTGAGCCGAGTGCGGGGATCGAGGGCGCCGAACGGTTCGTCCATGAGGACGATGCGGGGATGCAGAATGAGCGACCGCGCAATCGCGACACGTTGCCGCATGCCGCCAGACAGCTGGTGTGGATACTTGTTCGTGTCCTTGTCGACATCCAGTCCAACCTTGCCAATCCATTCGCGCGCGTGTTCGCGCCGTTCGCGCGCGCCAACACCGGCGCATTCCAGGCCGAACGCGACGTTGTCAAGCACCGTGCGGTTGTCAAACGACGTGTAGTCCTGAAACACCATGCCACGGTCAGGACCCGGGCCTTGTACCGGTGTACCAAGCACCAGCACTTCACCGGTTGTGGCAGGAAACTGTGGAGTGAGACCCGCGATGAGTCGCAGGATTGTCGACTTGCCGGATCCCGACGGACCAAGGATGGAGACAATCTCCTTGAGGTCGGGCGCGTCCTCGACGGTAAACGTCACGTCACGAATGGCGACATAGCCATTGTCGTACGTTTTTCCGACGCCCGTGAATGAAACCACTGGCGGATTCACCTCTGGAGCAGTCAATCGTTCTCCACCCGATACGGAAACAACCCGCGTTGGAAAAAGAACAGCAGGCGGTCGATGCCGTATGCGAGAAGGCCAATCAAAATAAGAATGGCAAAGATGTGTTCGGTCAGCCCACGACGCTGACTGGTCATCAACAAATACCCCAACCCATGCTCGGCATTCACCAACTCGGCCAACATGATGTAGCCGAATGCGAGGCCGAACAAACTGCGCAGACTGCCGAAGATGTCCGGCATCGCCAGCGCGATCAGCACCTTGCTGATAATCTGACGCGGAGAAGCGCCCAGTGTCTGCGCCGTTTCCACGTAGCGATCGTGCACTGCGCCAATGGCGCGCGCCGCATCAAAAAACACAAACGGAACGGTAGAGATGAAGATGAACATCACCTTCTGTGTTTCGTCGATGCCAAACCACAGGATAGTCAGCGGGATGAGCACGGCGACCGGCACATTGCGCGCAAACACCGACAACGGGCGCGTGAACGCATCAAACAGTTTGTAGGAGCCGGCCATGATGCCCAGGGGCACCCCCACAACAATGGCCAGCAGGAATCCACCAAAGACGCGCTGCAGCGTTGCCGAAATGCTGGCCACGAGTGCGCGTTCGGTGAACAGCGTGGGAATGCCGCTCACCACTTCGCCCGGGCTGGGAAGCAGCACGGGCGAAATGAAGCGCGTTTCCGGAGTGCCGCCCAGCGTCAGCAGCCACCACACCAGCAGCAGCACGCCAACGCCAAGTATACCGGCGCTCCGCCGTACCAACGGCGGGGCTTCACTGCGCAGCGTAAACAGACTCTTCACGACGTGTGCGTGCTCGAGCGTGATTCGGTCCGCTACTTCGACTCAAGCGGATAGATCTTGATTTCAACGCGGCGATTTTTTGCGTTGTTGTTTGGATCGCTGGCATCGGCCGGTTTGTCCCACCCCTTGCCAACGGTGGTGAACTGGTTGGGTTGCAGCGTCGGGAACTTGCGAATGAGCGCCTGCTTGACCGCGTTGGCGCGGCGAAGTGACAACTCCTGCACGTCGGCCGCGGTAACGCCACCCGTCCCTCGCATCGACGCGTCGGTGTGCCCTTCGATCACAATGCGCGCGGCGCCGAACTGTCCGGACAGGCGACCAGATTCCTCAACCACAAACGGTGCCTGCGGGTCGTACAACTCTTCCGCGGTTTTCCCATCCACCTGTTTCTGGATTTTCTTGTCCAGGTCGTCGGAGTTCGGGAAGAACTGAATCACCACCGTTTTGGTGAGAATTTCGTTGCTCTCGGCCTGGATGGCCGAGGCGGACGTCGGGACAAACGTCACGTCATAGTCGGCTTTCGAGTTGGCGAACACCGGTTCGCTTCCCAGCGCCTTGAGCACCGTATAGTCCATCACCTGGTCGAACGGCACCGGCGTGCCACTGACGCTGCCAATCTTCTTGTACAGGAAATACGCCGTATTCCACGTGCGTTCGAAGTTGGTCGGGTTGTTCTGGTTCATGAAGAACTCGCGATTTTCCGCGTAGTTCGTGGAGTGCGCGTCGCCCAGCATTGACAGCGCGTCTTTTTCCGGAATGGAATACCCGACGGCCATCAGCTTCGCGGCCGCTGCCTTGGTCTCCGCTGTTTTCAGCTGATCCATCGCTCCAAAAATGCCGCGCACCATACCTTCCACGATCGCGGGATTGTCCTTGGCAAAATCGGCGCGAGCAAACCAGACATCCGCAATCAGTTTGTTGGCGGTCTGCGTGTTGACGAGCATGCGGTTGCCTTTCGCGTCCGACAGGTTGTAGATGTCGGGCGCCCACGTTACCACGCAACTGATGCTTTTGTCGGCGTTAAACGCGGCCGCGGCCTGGAATGCATCCTGCGTAAACTTGTACTTCACATCGCTGGGCTGAATGCCGCCGCTGATGAGCGTATTGA
Source organism: Gemmatimonadaceae bacterium (assembly GCA_031370885.1). Classification (GTDB taxonomy): domain Bacteria; phylum Gemmatimonadota; class Gemmatimonadetes; order Gemmatimonadales; family Gemmatimonadaceae; genus Gemmatimonas. The sequence goes on along the minus strand of JANMRE010000302.1, from coordinate 7,315 downwards.
GCAGGAAGTAGTGCGACGGCGAATTCTGCGCGAGCACCACGGTCTTGCCGCGCACGTCCGACACACTCTTGATGGCGTCGCGGCACACGATACCGTCGCCGCCGTTCGACCAGTCAATTTGCTGGTAGATACGCGGCTTGGTGCGCGAGTCCTTGCGCAGTTGCTCCACAAACAGCGGCACCATGTCGAGCGTCGCCCACCCGATGTGGACTTTGCCCGATGCATACGCGTCGCGCATGGCGACCGGATCGTCGATGAGCACGAGTTCGAGCTTGAACGTCTTGCCACCGGGCGCGGTCCACACCTTGCCGGCCTTGAAGCCGTTGTTGGCGACGATGACTGGTGCCCATCCCGCCCACACGTTGAGCGCCATCCGCACGGTGTTGTCCACCAGCGGCGCGTACGCAGAAGACCCCTTCACTTCCGGCAGTTTGGTGCCTGGAACGAAGGTGTATTCCTTGACGGTGGTGAGACTCGCGTTGTCGGGTGCTTCGGCGCCGCCTTTCATCGCGGCGATTTCATCGGCCGACAAGGTGGACGTGTCGCCCGACGCACCGCGGTTGCTGAAACGATTGATACCGACGTAGATGAGCCCACCCACCACCGCCAGCATAACCAGGTAGAATAGCGGTCTCGGTTTTCCGTTTGCCATTGATCGTTCGGTTTAGTTCGTGGAGGTATTCTGAACCGATGGGCCCAGATTCTTGACGGTCTCGGTAAGCGGCGTGGTTTCGGGCGACTTGAGTCCGAGTTGTACTTCAAACCGGGACAACAAATCTTCTGCCATGACTTTTTCCGCCGCGTCCTCGGCCTTGATGGCCTCGATGCCTTTGGATGACATGTCGGATGCCACGCGTGCCTTGCCACGGTTCGAGTCAATCTGCCGCTGGATGACACTTTCGATCTGACCGAAGTCGGTGGTCATGTCCATCTCGAACGACTCGGAGAGTTGTGCAATCTCCGCTTCGGCCGCGCTCATCTTGAGCTCGGCGTGGTACTTCGTGATTTTTTCGCGAACCTTGAGAATATCCTTGTTCGCCTTCTGGATTTTCAGCAGGTTGTTCTGATACGCGCCTTCGTGCATCTGCAACTGGCCTTCGTTGGTGGCCAGTTCGGTCTGCACTTTCTGAAGCTGCAACGCGAGCTGCCCCGCCATGTCGCGGTTGCCGGCTTTGAGGTGCGCCTTGATCTGCGATTCGAGTTGCGTGGCGTTGGCTTTGGCATGCGTCACCTGCCGAGCGACGGCTTCCACCAATCCGCGATACATCTCGAGCCCCTTCCGGCCTTCCTTGAGGCGTTCCGTGGCCTGGTCAACTTCCAGTTGCATCACGGCGATGGGATCGGATTCGAAAAACATGTTTGCCAGCTTGTTGAACTGCGCTATCAGCGCGCCGAAAAATTTGCCGAGTATCATCGCGATGGTTTCTTGGGAGGGCCGCCGCTGTCGCGACGGGGAGGGAGCTGCGTCTCACCGGCGTTCATGGCTTCGGCGAGAATCTTGCCACGGTAAATTGAGTCCAGGCTGGCGCGCAGCGCGAGTCCGTCTGCCGCGCCAAGTACGTCGCCGTTCACCTCTTTAAGGAACGCAAACTTCTCCTTGTCGATGTCGAAGGCGACAAAGTACGGTCGCACCGCACCCTCACTGCGCGCCGCAATTTCGCGGGCAACCTCTTCCGGGTCGCGTCCGTCGGTGTTCGCGCCGTCTGTGACCACGAGAATGTACTTGCGAAAGGTTCCGGCTTTGTACAGGTCTTGGCGCGCCACGTCCATGGCGTCGCCAATGGCGGTGCCGCCGTCCGGCCGGCCCAGCGCCGCCAGCGCCGCTTCCAATTGGCTGCGGTTGTAGCGGCCGACAGGCACCACGCGTGTGACTTCGGAGCTGAACGTGTAGAGCCCGACGTTGATCGGAAAGTCCGGCTGGCGCGCGACAAATTCATCGGTGGTGGCGAGAATGGTGCGCAGCGCTTCTTGTGCCACGAGGTATTTGGGGCGTATGTCGCCGTCGGTTTTGTCGCGCATCGAGCCGGAAACGTCCAGCACCAGGGCAATGGATGCGCCGAGGCCTTCGTCGACGGAGGAGACGTATGTGCCGGAGATCGTGTCTGGGGAGGGCGAATCGAGGGCCACCATGCCCGACGGCTCGTCGAACGTTCGCATCAGACTGACGGCGAGAAACGCGCCGACCACGATGGCGGTCAACGCCATCCGCTTTGAGGATCCCCGTCGCGCCCGCGGCAGCCTGGGCATCGTTATTGCGCACTCCGCTGTTGGGAACCAATGGCCAATCTGAGAGTGCCAAGAATCGCGGTTTGTACCATGGAGTGCAATAGCGGGTGGGGGAGAGGGATTGACCGTCCGCTTTGGGCGGGGCGATCGATGGCAGCTGAGGAAGAATGATGTCCGAATGCCGGCGAGCGCCGAGATCGGTCCCGACATGCGACTACCAATGGAAATGAGAAAGACGCGCAGGGCCGATCGTCCGTTCGCATCCTTGGGCGATCAGCGTCGGAGCGATTTGGGCGGAAACACCGGCACATTTCCGGTCCCGGCCTTCGTCCACACCACGACCACCCCGCACCCACTACTCATGGTCAGGTATTCGGCGGGAACGGCGCCTGGACGCGAGTACACCTCAAGTACCACCACTATTTCCGGTCGCGCGAAGTCGTCAATCGAAATCCCTCCGCCGCCCGTGAGGTCCATCTGCATGCCATCCATGAACAGCGTTGCTCTGCAGAGACGACCGTGGGAGCCGTGCATCATGACGTCCTGGCCAAATCCCGTTGAGCTCGGACGGATTTCCACGCCCCCCACGCCACGCAACGCATCGGTAGTGAACGTCGACGCGCGATCGCGAACGCTGTTGCCGTCGATGAACTCTCCCTGACCGGAACGCCAACGGCGTTCGATGCCGCGCACTTCGTACGGCAACTCCCGCCCGGCAAACACGCGGACGGTATCCAGCGCGACATTGCGTGCCAACAGGCTGAGCGAAATGTCGATGGCCCCCGCGTCGCTAAGTCGGACGGCACGCCGAGTGGGCTGATAGCCAATGGCCAGTGCCTCGATACTGTGCGTACCGGCACCCGCATCGGTGATGGTGAACTCTCCGGCACTTGACGTCCGCGCCGGTGATCCGGTGCCGATAACGCGCACAACCGCATTGGCCAGTGGTGAGCCGTCGGATTTCGTGACCACACCATGCACCGTGGCATGTCCGCGACGCAGCTGTGTCCACGCTGGCGTGCCTCTCAGGGAGTCGTTGCTCGCATCGGCATACTGCGGCGCGTCAACCGCAAAATCCTGGAGTGCGTACCCGCCGCCTGGTACGTCCACTTCAATCGCCCCGGTGGTGTCCTTCCCAATCCAGGACACTGCACGCAGCATGCTGGCGGCCGGAGCGCCACACAAGACATACCGGCCCGAAGAATCCGATCGCGCCCTGCGGCGAATCATGTTCGTGACCAGCCGCTTCTTCACGATGCTCCACTCCGGCCACTCCACCTCCACCGTCGCTCCGGCAACCGGCGCGTTGCCCACGGCGCGCCGCACGTCTCCCACCACTATTCCAACATCGCTGGGAAGCCGCGCGCCGCACGATGCGATGGCCAGTGAACGTGCCGACGGTGTGCTGAGCGGCATGGTGACGGTGGTCGAATCAACAATATCAAGCCGCAGCACGGCCGGCTCCAGCCTCAGGGAGTCGAGCGTGGGATGAAAGAACGACGCCAACCACACTCCAGACTCGATGCGTTCATACGCGAAGCGGCCGCTCACATCGCTGATCGCCGTGCGACCAATAGACGGGTCCTCGGAGCGTACCAAGCGAACCACCGCGCCCGCGAGTGGCTTCATGCTGACGCTGTCGAACACACTGCCGAACACCTGCGCCCGGACCGGCGTTTGTGCATTCGCGCCGCCGACAGCAGCCATAGCAGCCGCACCCATCACCATGACTGATCTCAAATGGCGCATGATGCTCCCGCCAACACGGGGTGACGGTGGAAGGCGACGACGACGCAGGGCGCAAATCCTGATGCCAAATCATCGGCGTGTGAAAGGGCCGTCGCAAGGGCGGCTTGGTCGCGAACAGGCTCGATTGCCATGCCATTCGTGACGCCGGCGAAATTCAAATCGATCACCGTCGCGCAGATCTCGGGGGCGAAACGAACCGTTGGGAGGCGCATGTGATGGACGCGGGCACGGTGGTTGCGGACATCCGATGACGCTACATTTGCGCGACTACAATAGGAGACGCGCCGCCATGTCCGAATCGCACTCTGTTCGCCTTTACCTGTTTTGCTTTGCGATCCTTGCGCTGCCTGCCACGGGAATCACGGCGCAACCAGCTGACCCAACGCCCGACGGAAGACTTCGCGAGCTCTACACCGCGGAGTGGAACTGGCGTCAAAAGGAAATGGCACGCCGAGGCAACGAGCCCGGTGACGCTGGCGCGGACGATCACTTTCCCCGCGTTGACGCCGCATCACAACAGACGCGACTGGCCTACTGGACGCGCGCACTCGCCAACCTCGACAGCATTCCGTTCAACCGGCTTTCGCCCGACGAGCAGATAAACGCCGATGTATTTCGCACGTCACTTCGTGCGCTCGCCAACGACGTTCGTTTCCGGGCATACGAGGCGCCGTTCAACTCCGATTCGTTTTTCTGGACGGACTTCACGCCCAGTCAGGGCTTTGCCAACGCCGATATCTATCGCAACTATCTCGGACGGCTGCGCGACGTTCCCCGATACTTCAACGAGCAGAGCGTCAACATGCGCGCTGGACTGGGGCGCGGTTTCACGGTTCCGCGTGTTTCGGTCGTGGGGCGCGACAAGACGATAGAGCCATACACGAAAGGTGATTCGACCAACCCCCTGTACACGCCATTCCGCGCGAGTTGCTGTCGTATTCGGCCTATGTGTCGAAGAAGGCCGATTGGAAACTGGCCGAAACCATTGGCACCATCCCGCGACGACGCCACGGCATTCGCCCCGTGCCTGATGCACTCGCACCCATCTACACGGGCGGCCGCGGAGGCTTGGAGTCGCGCCTCATGAACACGTTCAATCTCCCGGCGCGACCACTCTACCCGCTCGCGTCTCTCACCCTGCACGAGTGCACGCCGGGTCACAGTTTTCAGGCGGCACTCGCCCTTGAAGGACCAACCCTACGAAGACTTCGGTCGATTGACCTACGAAATGTGGCGCGCCTGCCGGCGTGTGATCGACACGGGCATTCATCAATTCGGTTGGACGCGCGAGCAAGCCATGTCCTACCTGCGCGACAACGCCGCGCTTGCCGAACACGAGATTACCACCGAAGTCGAGCGATACATCGCGTGGCCCGAAATCCAGATCCGCCGACATCGCCGCGACGCCGAAACGCAACTGGGCACGACGTTTGACCAACGGAGACTCCACGATGCCATCCTGGCGCTCGGGTCTGTTCCGCTGCCGGTGCTTGAGTGGCGTATGATGCAATTCATCGCCGAGGAGCGGAGATGACCTCATGTCGCACACGCTAGCAGCTGTGGTACTCGGAGCATCGGGATCGGTCGGCAACGCGCTGATCACGGAACTGATTCGCCATGGATCGTTCAAACCCATCGTGACCCTGGCGCGTCGCTCGCAGCCCGATCACGTCGCGATGGCACGTCACGCGGGTGTCGAACTGCGCGAGACGCTCGTTCCCGCAATGAGTCCAGCCGGTTTGGAGGCTGCGACTACAGAGGCCATTCGTTCGCTCGACGGCGACGTCGTGGGTTTCAGTGTGTTGGGCGTCGGGGCCGGGACCGCGAAACTCACGATCGATCAGCATCGCGCGGTGGACGTGCAATTGAATGCGGCGTTCGCGCGAGGGCTCAAGACGTCGGGGCGAGTACAGCACCTGGCGTTCATGTCCGCCGTCGGCGCTGATCCCACCGCGGCAGTGACCGGATCAGGCGCTGCAGGGATGGCGCGCTACGCTCGAGTGAAGGGTGAGGCCGAGGAGGCCGTGAAAGAGAGTGGTCCGGCTGTTGTGAGCATCTTCCGTCCGGCGATGATCATCGGATCGCAACACACACCGTGGCTGCTCGCGAGGGTGCTTCCTGTGTTCTCATTGGTGACGCCGGCGAAATTCAAATCGATCACTGTGGAGCAGATCGCGAAGGCGATGATCGCGGCGTCACTGAATACGCCGGCGCAGTCGGAGGTGTACCACTACTCTGAAATGATGGTGTTGAATCGGTGATAGGTTGCCTGTGTGATCATGTGCTTGTTCATCTGCAGGTTGCCGTCGTTGTTCTCCACGCCTCCGGTCATGATAAGCACGGTCGTGTAGCCGTCCTTGATCATGTCGCGGAATTCGGGCTGCGTGAGTTCCTCGATCCACACGGTGTTGATACCGTCGATCGTACGGGGCTTGTTCGCCGCGGCCTGCCGGGCCGCTTGAGCCGCAGGGTCAGCACCACCGGCGCCGCCCCCACGTCCTTGCGCTGAGGCGCTCGCCGCGATAGCGGCAACGTCAACAGCACAATGAGCTGTGTTCGCATCACGTCTCCTGAGGCAGGGGCTCCGGAAAACCGAAGCAACAAGTCGGGGGCGTCCAGGCAGGTTGCGTGGGGGCCGAAGCACCGGCTCCCGTTCTGAATCTGGGGGACGGAGCCGCGGGCTGCCACCCGGGCTATGTGGAGGTTGATCGCGTGCGCTTCGCGCGCATTATTTCATGCTGCTGGCGATGAACGCAAACGTTTGACGGGCGAGGAATCTGAGCAACATGTCCCTGGTCGAAGTCAGGGCGTATGATCCCGAATGGCCACGCACGTTTGAGCGCATTCGCGCCAATGTCTGGCCTGCCGTCCAGCACGCGGCGATGAGCTTGGAGCACGTCGGAAGCACGTCCGTGCCCGGGCTCCGCGCGAAGCCTGTCATCGACGCGTGCATAGTGGTTGCCTCGCGGCGAGATATTCCGCACGTCGTGAAGGCCCTGGGATCTGCTTTCGCTTCGAGCATGGCGATGCCCACGATGTCGAGTTCTGTGACTATCACCAACTGGAGCACTCTCGCATGAGCGTCCCGAACACCCGTGCACGCGCACGTCTTCCTATCCACCCTGGCGAGATACTCCGCGATCTTGAGCGCCTAGTCAGGGAAAGTACCAACGAGTCACAATGTGGCCTCAGAGCGGGTTGTCTGCATCGCCCGAGGGACAATCGCCCGGATTTGCGGGATACATCGCAGCGAGGTGCACTTTCGGTATGTTGAAGGGCGAATGATGTCCAACCGCCATCCGAGCGCTTGCTTTCACGGAGCGAAGTGGAGTGAAGATCG
>JANMRE010000299.1:0-1691 GCA_031370885.1 Gemmatimonadaceae bacterium | reverse complement strand
TCGGTATGACGGACAGGCACCGGCGGCCGGTGTCATCACCGGCGTGGCCGTCGTTGAAGGACGCGAAGTGGTGATTGTGGCCAACGACGCCACCGTGAAAGCGGGCTCGTGGTGGCCCGAAACGATTTCCAAGATCCTGCGCGCCCAGGAAGTGGCGATGCGGTGCCGCATTCCCATTGTGTATCTCGTGGATTCTGCCGGCGTGAACCTGCCGTATCAAGGCGGCGTGTTTCCCGGGCAATACGGCGCCGCGCGTATTTTCTATTACAACTCCATCATGCGCCGCTATCTGCGCATCCCGCAATTCGCGGCGGTGATGGGTCAGTGTGTGGCTGGCGGTGCCTATCTGCCGGCGCTCAGCGACGTGATCCTGATGGTGAAGGGCACGTCCTTCATGGGACTGGGCGGGCCGAATCTCGTAAAGGGCGCCACCGGGCAAACCATTGACGGCGAAACGCTGGGCGGTGCCACCACACACACCGAGATCTCGGCGGTTGCCCACTATGCCGTCAACGACGACACGGCCTGTCTCGTCAAGCTGCGCGACCTTGTGGCGCGCCTGCCTCGACCACTCACCTTCGAGGTAGCCACTGCGCGTCCACCGGCGGAGCCTCCGCAAGCGATCTACGAATTGCTGCCGGCCGATCATCGCATGTCGTACGATATGCATGCGCTGTTGCGTACGGTGCTTGATGACGGGGCGATCGACGAGTTCCAGCCAAACCTCGCCAGAGAAATGATCTGCGGCGACGCGCGCATCGAAGGCATGCCGGTTGGCATCGTCGCCAATCAGCGCGGGCTCATCAAGGGGCGTGGCGATGAGAAGCCGCGATTCGGTGGCATCATTTATGCCGAAAGCGCCGACAAGGTGGCGTTCTTCATTGAACGATGCGACCGTCAGGGCATACCGTTGCTGTTCGTGCAGGATGTCTCCGGTTTCATGGTCGGACCCGAAGCCGAACATGAGGGAATCATCCGCGCCGGCGCCCACTTTGTTGAAGCGATGGCGTGCGCACGCGTGCCGAAAATCGTCCTCACGGTCAATCACGCCAGCGGCGCCGGTTACTACGCGATGGCTGGGCAAGGGTTCGATCCCGATTTCATCTTCACCTGGCCAACCGGTCGGATGGCCGTGATGGAAGGTGAAGCGGCCATTCAGGCGGTGCACGGACCGGCGCTGACCGCCGCGAAAAAGGCGGGAGCAGCGCCCCCGGCTGATGTGACGCAGTCGGTGGACGCGATGCGCTCGGACTATGAGCATCAACTCGACGCGCGCTACGCGGCCGCGCGCGGATTCGCGGATGCGATTCTCTATCCGGAAAACACCCGCCAGTGGTTGGCGCTGGCACTCCGTGCGGCCAGCCGTAACAGCGGACCGCACCTTGGCGCGTTCGTCCTGCCACCAATGCCAACGGTGTCGGGGTGACGTTCGCGTGATCACGATGGGCATTTGCCTCTTGACTGTGGAGCAGGGATGAGCGAACACATCACGCCAGGCGACGCGTCGCGCGTTGTGCGCGTCGCCAGTGGGCAAGGATTCTGGGGCGACTGGCTGGAAGCGCCCCGGCGGCAGGTGGAGGGCGGCCACGTTGATTAGCTCACGCTCGATTATCTGGCCGAAGTCACGATGTCGATCGTGCAGAAGCAGAAAGAGCGTGACCCGCACATGGGCTATGCGCGCGACTTCATCG
>JANMRE010000282.1:0-6108 GCA_031370885.1 Gemmatimonadaceae bacterium | reverse complement strand
GATGCGCGTAGTCGAGCGCGTCGGCAATCTCGCGCGTGATGCGCACGGCTTCATCGATGCCGAACTGCGTTTCGCGCGTGAGCTTCTCGCGAATCGTTTCGCCTTCGATGTAGGGCATCACGTAGTACAGGAACCCGTCCGCTTCGCCCGAATCAAACAACGGCAGAATATGCGGATGACTCATCGCCGCCGTGGTCTTGATCTCCACCACAAAGCGCTCGGCGCCGAGCACGGCGGCGAGTTCGGGCTTGAGGACCTTGATCGCGACCTTGCGATCGTGCTTCTCGTCGAAGGCGAGATAGACCGTCGCCATGCCGCCCTGCCCAAGTTCACGCTCGAGGCGGTAGCGGCCAGCGAGGGCGGTGGCGAGGCGATCGGATGGTGTGGTCACGAAATACAATACTGGTTACGGGCGAACGATGCGGGCCAACTCGGTGTCGGCGAACATAGGGCCAGCGAGCAGACTCAGCTAGCCAATGGGCATGTCGGCGCACAACCGTTTGTCGGCAAGGCCAACAGCGCGCCGTTGGAAGACGGTTACTTGCACCAGTCTTCGATAGCCAGTCCGTCAACTCGTGCCATGTGCTTCGTGTTCGCGGTAACAAGGACTGCACCGTATGCCAGTGCGTGCGCGGCAATCGCTGCATCGAAATCTTCGATCCGTGTTCCAGCCATTTCCAACTTCGCCTTGATCGCGCCGAACGCCGCACTGACGTCGTCCGTCCACGCACAGCGGCCAATTTCTGTTGCAATCAATGCCAATTTTTCTCGCAGGCGGTCGCGACGCTTGGAGCGAGGCAGTCGCTCGATGCCGTAGGCAATTTCTGCCATCACGGGATGTGGGATAGCGACGTCGGTGGGTGCAAGGCGTTGCAACTGCCGAACGAGCTTCCCCTCGCCTTTCATCAGCGCGGACACGGCGTTCGTATCGAGCACGTACTTCACAGTTGCAGGGGACGCTTTGAGGAGCGAGCGACGGTAATCGCCTCGCGCATCTCGTCGACCGCGTCACGCGTGGCGGCATCGGTATCGCCGAGGCGTTCAAAAAAGCCCGGTGACCACGCCGACGGCGCGGCGAGATCACGTTCGAGGGCGTTCACGATGACGCGGTTACGGCTGACGCGCAGTGCGCGGGCCTTGCGGTCGAGCGCCTGTAAGAGCGCGGCAGGCAGATGGACGCTAGTCGGCATAACATGTTAATTAATATACTCGCATTTATCAAGCAAGGTGCGGGACTACGAGGATTATCCTGGCTGTCCATGCAAGACAACGGGCGGCGTGCTGTCGCTGGGTTCGCTGGTAGGGTTCGTGCCTGTGATTGGCATTGCGGCGCGCAACAGCATGCTGGTGAGTCATGATGACGGCGCTGGTCACGGCGTTGGCGCTGGTGCCGCTGGTGGTGTGGGGCGACCGACCCGGTCACGAGCTCGAGAATCCGATGGTGATCGTGATTCTTGGCGGACTCGCGTCGAGTACGCTGCTCAATCTGTTTCTGATGCCGGCGCTGTATTTGCGCTACGGGAGACGGGGGAGACGGGAGAGGCGCTACTCGCGCCCGTACATGGCGGTGATCAACTGCCGCAGTGCGTCTGCATCGCTGGCGCTGAGCACGCCCAGTTTGTCACCCAGTCGGGCTTTGCTGATGGTCCGGATTTGATCGACGGCGACGTCTGCGCGCTTTCGGGACACGCGAATCGGCAGGCGCGTTCGCCAGGTGGGATGCAGCTGTGAGGTGAGTGGGCAGACGGTCACCGTTTGCAGACGGTCGTTGAGCGCATCCAGGCTTACGATGACCACAGGGCGCCTCTTGGCCATTTCGGCGCCCGTTGTTGGATCAAGCTGCGCCCAACGAATCTCGTAGCGTTTCACGGGGCGCGCTTCTTTCGTGCCTTGGAAACGGTGTACGGACGGACCGGTTTCTCTGCGACCTGCTTTGCCCTCGACGGCTCGTCGACCACGTCCCACGGGACATGGTCCAGGCCATCGGCGAGCACCGCGTCCCAATCCGACCAGTCTTCCGCGGCCACCGCCATCGCGTTGGCGGTGTCAGTCCAGGACAGCCTTGACGCCGAGGCTCGTAACGGCCGGAGCAGAATGCCTTCTTCACGCTCTTCCATAACCACACGATCATCGATCGCGTATCGCGCGAGTGTTGCGGCCGGGAGCCGAACGCCGCGCGAGTTGCCGATCCGGGCCACCTTCAGTTCGATTGGGGGCATGTAATAACAGTACTTACATGCGCATGCGCGTCAAGAGGGAGCGCTGCTGCACCGCGCACCGCCGCCGACTACTCGCGCTTGTCCGTAGCGGTGCTGCGCCAGCGGTCTTGCCAGTTCAGCACCAGGAGTTGTTCGCTCACCACGGCTCCCGCCTGACGCACCATCACGAACTGCTGGCCATCACGCCGCACATCCCAGAGCGGTTCGTAGGGCGCCTTTATGGCTGGCACCACGGCGACCAGTGACGGCGTGCCGATGATCGGCACGTCAGTCCCGGTCACGCGCAGTACAAACACCGAGTCCCCTTTGCGATAGAACAGTTCGCCGTTCGCGCCCCAACGCGGTTCCGCACCTCCACCCTGGCTCACCGCCCAGCGCGGCCCATTCGGTTCAAGGCGACAGAGGAACACTTCGTTGCCGCCCGACTCGTTGGAGGTATAGGCGAGCCATTTTCCGTCGCGCGAAAGGGCAATGCCGCGCTCGTCCCACTTCGACACCCGCACCGGCACCGGTTCGCCGGGGCGATCAAGCGGCACCATCAGGATATCCCGACCCGTGCTCGGCGCATCCTCGCGCCACACCAACGTGCGCCCGTCGGGGGTGATCTCCATCTCGAAGATCATATTGGAGTGTTCGAACAGCGTCGTCGGCGTGCCGCCTCCCTCGGCTGCGCTGCGGACCACTTGCGTCTGGCGGCCGCGGCGGATCGACGTCAGCAACTGGCGCCCGTCGGGTGTCCACTGCTGTGAATACGCGATCGAGTCGCCCCCGGCCCATTGCCCCGAACCGCGCGTCAGATCGGTGACCCACAGCGGGCCAAAGACGCCTGGCGTCCGCATGCTGGCAATCTGGGTGCCGCTCGGTGCGTAACGCGGCCTGCGGTACGGCAGGCGTTGGGTTGTGGCCAGAGTAGAACGCCCATCGCGCGTGACCAGGATGAGTTCGCGTTCCACGGCGCCCGCAGCGGCGCGGACGACCAACAGGCTGCCGGACTGCGAGGCCGCCCACGCCGTGATCTCGCCTGGCCCGTCACGGCCGAGCAGATCGCGTCGCTCGCCGGCAACCGCACGGCCGTCTGCGGCAAGCGGGAGCCCCCACAAGCGTCCTCCTTCCAGGAAGAGCAACACGCCATCCACGACGGCGATGCGGCCGGAGCCTTCCGTCGTTTGGGCGGTGGCCGTATACAAGGAGTCGATCTGCCGACCTCCGTCGCGAATGCCGACGAGGAGAACAGTCCCGGGGCGATTCGCGCGGGCGATGAGGCGGCCGTCGCCGGTCGCCGCCAGCGCGCCAATCATCAGGCTGTCAACTGCGCCTCGCAACAGCAACGGGGGCGCGCCATTCAATGGATACTGCGTGGCACGACCGTCACTCGTGGACACCACGAGCGTGTCATTGGACACCCAGGCCAACCCTCGGGCCTGAACACCAGCCGCCAGCGTGCGGAGGGTGCCCGACGTGAGGTCTTGTACGATCAACGACTGTGTGGAATTGTCCACGTACGCGAGTTGTCGGCCGTCGGGCGAGAAGTACGCGACCAGCACCGCTCCCGCGTGCACGCGACGTGTCGGCGCGCCGACCAGGGAGTGGAGAAGCAGCACCACCGCACCCGTGGAGTCCCGTCCCGCGGCGGTGTACTGCGAGCCGTCGGGGCTCATGGCCAGCGCGCCGGCGCTGGCGTCTCCCGCCACCATGGGTACCACGCGGTATGGTGACGCCGCCTGGCCCGCCGGGCGCCGCCATCCCCACGCGGCGACGGCCATGCTCACGACCGCGATCGCCAATGCGCCCGCCACGACCGTACGCGACAGCTGCGCGCTTGCCGTGGGCATCGTGGTCGCTGTGCTGAACGCGGTGCTCGCATACGCGCCGCGTGCGTCCGCCAGCATGTCGCTGAATGTCTTCGCGCTTTCGCAGCGATCGGCGGGCAGCTTCTCCAGTGCCCCGTGCACGGCCGCGGCCACATGCGCCGGAACAGCCTTGCGCAATGAGACGATCGACGCAGGCTCGGTGCTCATGACCTTCGCGACAATGGCTTGCACCGTGGGTCCGCTGAACGGTGGCTCGCCGGCGAGCATTTCGTACGTCACCGCGCCCAGCGCGTAGATGTCACTGCGCGCGTCGATGGTGCGTTCGCCCATCGCCTGCTCGGGACTCATGTACTGCGGCGTCCCGAGGCTCAGGCCAGTCTGCGTCATGCGCTGTCCGCCCGCGCTCTGCACGGCGAGCGCAATGCCGAAATCGGCGACGAGCGCCGAGCCATCGTGCAGGAGAATGTTCTCCGGCTTGATGTCGCGATGAATGACGTTCTGGCGGTGCGCGTAGTCGAGCGCACTCGCCACTTCGCGGGCAATGCGTACGGCATCGGCGATCGGCAATTGCCGCTCGCGCTCCAGGCGCGCCCGCAGTGTCTCGCCGGTGACCAGCGGCATCACGTAGTACAGCAGGCCGTCCGCGTCGCCGCTGTCGAGCAGCGGGAGAATGTGCGGATGCTGCAGGCGCGCCGTGGTGCGGATCTCGCTTAAGAACCGCTCAGCGCCGAGCGCGGCGCCCAAGTCGGGATGCAGCACTTTGATCGCGACGTCGCGATCGTGCTTGAGATCGTGCGCAAGGTAGACGGTGGCCATGCCACCAGCGCCGAGTTCGCGGTCGAGGCGGTAGCGGTCGGCCAACGCGGCGGTGAGCCGCGGCATCACGTCTGTCATTGGGGTTTCGTCGCGGTGAGCCGACGCAACTCGCCGAACCAGTTCTGCAAAATCAAGTACCTCACCGCCCGCGCGCCGGTGGTCGACGCCCCAACGGCCGTTGGGACCGTCACGATGAACCGCCGTCCGTCAGGGTGGAGGTCCCAGCTGGATAAATTGGCCGCATCCATGGCGACAACCAGCTCCGGGGCCTGCACGACCATCGTGGGCGTCCGGTCGATGCGAACACGAAAGAGCGAATCCAAAATCCCGGCGCCTTTCCAGAAGTAGACGAACCGGCCATCCGGCGACCAGCGCGGTGCACTTCCCGGTCCACGGGAGATGTTCCATTTCCCCTGCGGCACGGGGAAGTCGCGCATCCACACCTGATTTCCCCCGGACTCATCCGACGTGAACGCGAGCAACGTGCGGTCGGGAGAGACGCGAGGTTCTCGTTCGTTCGCCGGCGACTGCAGATACGGCACCGGCACGCTTCCCGAGTCCGTTTTGACTACGAACACGTCCCGTCCTCTACCGGGGGGACCCTCACCTTCAAAGACCAGCAGGGTATCATCCAGCCATTGCGCGGCTCTGACTTCAGCAAGACTGCTCGTGGTCAGCCGGCGTTCCGGCGCGCTGTTGTCGGCTGGCTTGACAAAGAAGTCCTCGGCGACTGGGTTCGTGCGGACGCGCACATCGAAGATCAGGCGCGAGCCGTCCGGTGACCAGACTGGTCGGGCATTGTCTCCGGCAAAGGTCAGCTGTGTGTAGGTACCGGTGACGAGGTCGAGCGTGTAAATGTCTGTGTCACTAGCGCGGCCAGGGGCGACAACATCCATCGCAACGGATCGGCCATTCGGAGAGAATTGCGGCAGGTCACGTTGAGCGGGAGGCAACCGTAGCGTGTCGGCACCCTTGCCGGGGTCCACGATGACGAGGCTATTCCCCGCTGCTGACCCACTTCCCGGCGCATCGCGCTGTACGAGCACGCCGCCGGCCGAGACGGAGTAGCCCCGAGAGATGACCGACGTTCCAACGCGCTCCAGTACGCGCACCGGAGCGCCGCCCACGCGGCGCTTCGCCAGGTCGAACCCGACCGCGAAGAGTCCACCCTCGCTCGCGACGTAGACAATGTGTCCCGACGCGAGATAGACCGCTCGGCTCCCACCGGGAATCAGCACCACCGAGGAGTCGCTCTTGAACTC
>JANMRE010000277.1:0-2347 GCA_031370885.1 Gemmatimonadaceae bacterium | reverse complement strand
CGCATGACATCTTCGTCACAACCTCTGATTGCCGTTCGAGAATTGTCATATCGCTTCGGGAAGAACGCGGTGCTCGACCACCTGAACTTCGACGTGCTGCAAGGGACGTTGTACGCCATGCTCGGTGCGAACGGTGCTGGCAAGACGACATTGTTTCAACTGCTCGCGAGCGCGCGTCCGCTGCAACACGGGAGCATCTCGCTGTTTGGCACAGCAATCGTCAAGCTGACCATCGCGCAGCGCCAGCGCATGTCCTACGTGGCAGAAGGGCAGTTGTTGCCCGAATGGATGCGGCTTGACCAACTGGAAGCGTACTGCGCCCCGTTGTATTCCACATGGGACCGCGCGCTCGCGAAGACACTGCGCTCACAGTTCGATCTCGACTCACGACAGGTCGTTGGTACCATGTCGCGTGGGCAGCGCATGAAGGCCGCACTCCTCTGTGCGCTGGCACCGAGACCAAAGCTGATCGTGATGGATGAGCCGTTTACGGGGATGGATGTGGCGGTGAAGGATGAGCTGGTGCGTGGTTTGCTGGATGCAGCAAGCGTTGACGGCACGACCGTGCTGCTCTGCTCGCACGACATTGCGGAGATCGAGGCGCTGGCAGACTGGGTCGGGTTTCTGGATCACGGGAAAATTCGCCTGTCAGCACCGCTCGATGAATTGCGGACGCGATACAAGCGTGTGGAACTGATCACCGAACCCGGCCTTCAACTCCCGGAACCGCTACCCGCGCACTGGCTGTCGGCCGATCGTGCCGGACTGCGACTGAGCGTGCTGATGGAGCAGCATGACAACGAGCGGTCGGTGGACATTCGAGGCGTCACCCAACGCGACGTGCGTGAGGTGTCACTCAAAGAACTGTACCTGGCGTTGTCCAAACCGCGCGGCGCGCTGGTGGAGGTACCGGCATGACGACCATCCAGCAGGTGGCACACTTGGTGCGGAAAGATCTGACGGAGTTCCGTTGGTGGTTCACAGGATATGCACTTCTGACGCTCGCCAGTACACTGACGTACGTTGAAGTCTGGAAACTGCAGGCGAGCGAATCGATACTCGGTCCCATGCTTTGGCTGATCGGCGGACTCATCGCGGCGCGTGTGGTCCAAGCCGATTCGCCAACGCAGAGCCGTGCATTCTGGGCCAGCCAGCCCATCGACGCGCGCGTGTTGCTGCTGTCCAAGGTGCTTGTGATAGCAGGCACGGTGCTCGTCTTGCCACTCGTGGGACAATTCGTCGTGCTACAGCACTATCGTGTCGGGTCCGCAAACGCGGCATCGTTCCTGTTGAACGGCGCGTGGATGTATGGCTTGTGGCTGCTGCTCACGATGGTTACTGCCGCCTTCTCGAAACGCCTTGCCGAGTTTCTTGGCGTAATGATTGTGGTGCCCGTGGTGCTCATGTTGCTCGGCAACGTACTCACCGGAATGCCATTCCGCATGGCGTCTCAATTTCCGAGCGCACCTCTTGCGCTGCTCACCGGCGCTGCGGCGGCGGCAATGCTGGTGTTGGCGTACCGTCGTCGGTCGGCACATCGCGCGTGGTTGGTTGGCGCGGCCGCGGTTGTGAGTGCCGGGCTGACCGCGTACAACGTTCCGACGGCGCGCGCGGCCGTCGAAATGGCCGCAGCAAACGTTCCGCCGATTCACATTGCGTTCGACTCCACCGACTTGGGACCACTGGAATCGGGGTACGAGCAAGCGTTGCGGGTTACGGGCAGCGGGATGCTGCCGCAGTACCGTTACTGGTTCTACGCCGACTCAGCGTTCACCGTGTGGGAACACGGTCGTCGCGAACGGCTGATTCTACAGACATACGGCGATTACGCTCCGCAGTTAAACACTGTCGCCGAAATGTTTGGCGGTACGCCGGTCAGACAACACAGCAGCGAGGCAGGCCATCTTCTGGCAGTTCACGTCGCAGGTGCAATTGAATCGCTTGCTGCCGAGCGCGTGGCGTTGGCCAGCGACACCGGTCGACTGGCCGTTCAGGACGGCGAAGTAGCCATCGAGATACATGGCGGACAGTCGTCAGCGCGCGGTCCATCAGTGAGCGTGACACAAATCGTTGGAGATTCGTTTGACCCGAACGAGCTGTATCGCATGCGTCGACGGTACAGCGTGCGGCGCGTGTTGTCCGACCACCCCGACACTGCCGACGTCCGCCTGAATCAGTTCAGCTACCAGCAAGTGGTGCTCATGCTGCCAGGTGCGAAGCGCGTGCGCATGGACTGGAGCCACGACGTCCCCCGGTCGGTACAGCGACCGCAAACGTCACAACCGCACCCTCCCTTCCGCGCCAATCGGAGTTACCATCTCCGGCATGAAACCCAAGGAACTCACCC
>JANMRE010000273.1:0-3704 GCA_031370885.1 Gemmatimonadaceae bacterium | reverse complement strand
TTCTGCGCTTCGCATTCCCGCGCCACCTCGGTAGAGAAGGCGATTCGCACATCGCGATAGGCGTTCTCGAGCGTTTTGACAATCTCCGCCGTCAAGCTCGACGTGGGATACATCGTTCCACCCGTGACGATGTTGCCGTACAGCCGGGCAATGCGTTGCGCCGCCAGCGGTGACAGTCCGCCAGCCAGCTTGTCACTTGCCGCGACACGTTCAACCAACCGCCCCGGCATCACGCGATTCGGGCTGTTGCCAAGCATCACGTGCACACCATCCGCGAGTCCTGCCGCCGCGAACCGGTCCCGAACCAATGTGGCCATGGACGACGGCGCGAGTGTGGACTCGAAAATGATCAAAGGGGGAGGCCGATCGGCGCGGCGCTGCTGCAGCGCCAGCATCAGGCCGTCCAACGCGGCATAGAGCGGATGGTAGTCGGGGCCGATACCTTGCTTGTCCGTCTGCACACACACGATAATCACGTCGGCATCGGACAGAACGAGCGGATCATCCGACGCCGACAGCAGTCCATCCCGCACGGCCTCCCTGACAATCACACCGAGCGACGGCTCGATACCGCCGATAACCGATTCACCACGATTGATCGCGTCGACTTTCCATCCCGACGTGGGGGATCGACGCTGAACCACCGTGACGGTTGCCGGCGTGTCGGTCCCGATGCGGACGTTGGCATGCGCCAACAGCGCCGCCATCGGCATACCGACAATCCCCGGACCAATCACACCAATCGATCGAACCACCCACTCGGGGTCACTGGACGTCATCATGCCGTTCTCGTGTTCTGGTGCAGACGCGCGGTCAGATCGGCGACCCGCTGTCGGGAAGGAACGGCTGCGGGAGCAGTGTCGAACCAGGTGGAGAACCAGAGCTCCAGCGACAGGGCTCCCCACAACTTTCGGTCGAACGGTTCGTCGATTTCCAGCTGCCGGATCATGGCTACGCGGTCGAACAGTCCGCGGGTTCGGGCGCGTTCGGACAGCAACACATCGGCCATAAACGCGCCGGCGACTCCGGATCGCCAGCGGTGCATGGGCACCGGGAATCCCATCTTGTCTCGGCGTCGCATGATCGCGGCCGGGACTTGCCCCTGCGCCACGCGGCGCAGCAGATGCTTCGGTTCGCCGCCGTTGAACTTGAGACGAGGGGGAAGCGAGGCAATGCGCGCGATGATGCGCGGGTCCAGCAACGGTACACGCGATTCGATCCCCACCGCCATCGATACGCGATCTTCAACCTGCAGCAGCGCCGGCAAACTCTCCGTCAGGTCGAAGTGCGTCATGCGCGCGAGATACGACTTGGTATCCGGTGCATTGAACGCCTTGGCAAAGCGTGCGAACACCGCATCGCCGTTAAACGTGGCGCGCCGATCCGTCGCCAGCAGCGCCAACGTCGACTCGCTGCGGTCGATCAACCGGAAGTAGCGACGGTCCATCGACTCGAACAACCCGTCACGCCAGAATCGCTGCAGCATCGGACCGTACGAGCGCAAATGCGGCAAGTGCGGCACCAGCGACGCGAGCGAGACAATATGTTCACCCTCGTCATTCGATTCGTGAATGGCTCCCTTGAGTGCCTGCTCGAGATACGCAACGAGGTAGCGCGCATACCCACCGAACACCTCGTCCCCACCCTGTCCACCGAGCATCACCTTGACATGCTGCGCGGCCCGTCGCGCCACAACGAATTGCGGAAACAGTCCCGGACCGGCCACCGGTTCATCCATCTGCCGAATCAGACCGGGCAGCAGTTCCACAAAGTCGGCCTGTGTGGGAATGATTTCATGCATTGTGGCACGCGCCGCAGCAGCCACCTGCCGTGCATAGGCGCGTTCGTCAAACGCAGCCCCTTCGTCGAACGCACCCGTGAACACCGGAAGCCCTTCACCAAGCTCGCGCGCGGCGATCGTGGTGACGAGGCTCGAATCGAGCCCACCGCTCAAGTAGCTGCCAAGCGGAACATCCGATCGCAACTGTCGGCACACGGAGTCGTCCACCAGCGTGCGGAGTTCCTCCACGACATCGCGCACATGCGTATGCTCCCCCACTTCCCACGAGGGCGCCCACCACTGGCCGTGCGATATCACACCCGAATCGAGATCAACCTCCATCCAACTGCCAGGTCGGATTCGGCGAATACCGCGAAACAGTGTCGCGTCACCAAGGACGAACTGAAACGTGAGGTAGTCCTGCAACGCCTCTTCGCTGACCGTACGCGCAACGCCCGGATGCGCCAGCAACGCCTTGATTTCCGAGGCCAGCAGGATGGCATCGGCGGTGCGCGTCCAATACAGCGGCTTGATTCCCATATGGTCGCGTGCGGCAAGCACCCGGCGACGGCGACTGTCGACCGCGACGAATGCGAACATGCCGTTCAGCTTGGGAAGCGCTCCGTGCCATTCCTGCGAAATCGCCGCGCACAGCGTTTCCGTGTCCGACGTCGTGTCGAAACCCCACCCGGCAGACTTCAGGTCGGCACGAACTTCTGCGTCGTTGTACAGCGCGCCGTTGTACGCCAGCGTCACGTGACGTCGGGTCATCGGCTGCGCGCCACCGACGGGATCGATGATGGCCAGTCGTCGATGCGCCAACCCGACTCCTGACACCATGGCTTCGCCCCTGCCGTCGGGACCACGGTGCGCGATCGAGTCGCTCATGGCGGCCAGCATCGACGGCTCTACTGTCGAACCGTTCAACGGAATAATTGCTGCGAAGCCGCACATTCAGGCAACCTTCAGGCGACGGGTGGCATCACCCAGGGCCGACGGCGCATCGTGACGCCAATCGATGTTTCTCTCGGGGAGTGCTCCGCCCGGCATCGCCGCGATGGCCGCTCCAACCGTCGCCAGATCGGACACGGGGAAGGCCGCTTTCACCGCACGCAACACTCGGGCAACCAGTTGCCGTTTGCGCGCACCGGGGAGTTCCATCGCAGGAAAGAAATCGAGCCCGGAGACATCATCGGCACCAAGGAAGTCCAGCGGATGCAGCAGTACACTGGGCGCGACGCCGGCCAGTTTGCAGGCGCTGAGCGCCCCATGCAGGTAACCCATCGCCACCGCATCGGAATATCGGCTCAGCCACAACAGATAGCTGAGATGAAACGGCGCGCGAATCCCGGGAATGGTCGTCACCGGCATCTCGAGCAATGTGCGACCAGACGGCGATCGCCAGCGATACGGGTGCAGTGGCCGTCGCCCGTCATGCCACGAACCAAAGAGCGCCTTACGCTCGACCATCTGGACCCGGGAGAGCCTGGTGCGCGCGGCATAGTACGCCCGTGCGACACCGGCGATGTACGTGGGAAGCGTCGACGCGTCGAAAGTGTAGCTACGATCCAGCAGCACCTCGAACAGTGATGCCGACCAGCTGAAGCCAGGCCCCCGAAAACACATCGGCCGTTCGCCTGTGGCGTCGTGAATCGCTTCTTCCGCGTCTCGAATCTCCGTCTCCAGTTGTTCCGGCGAAAAAAGATGCAGCCACGGCTCGTGGACCATGGAGTGATTGCCCACCGTGTGGCCGCGGGCAACAATCGATCGCAGTCCGTCCCGGTGACGGGTTTGCGCCGCATCAGCGCCGACGACGAACCACGTACAGCGCAGGCCGACGGCATCGAGCGATTCCAGCGCCAATGGGATCACGCGATCGAGGTAGCTGGGGAACTGTTCCCATCCCGCGACACCCGCGACCTTG
>JANMRE010000266.1:0-11590 GCA_031370885.1 Gemmatimonadaceae bacterium | reverse complement strand
ATCACCTCCTGTCGCGCCATGGGCATGCAGCTCACACTCGGCGAGGCCGAAGCCCTGCGAGCGTCCCTCGACGGATGACGCCGTCGCGCGTCTCACGGCCGACCTTGCCGGCGTGTATCCTATGGGCTACAGTTAGACATGCGCGTCGAGGAGACGGAGGTCTATCGTGAGTGGATCAACAGCCTGAAGGACCTCGCCGCACGTGCCCGCATACAGGTGCGGGTCGACCGGCTGGTCCATGGAAATCCCGGCACCCACCGCCATCTCACTGACGGCGTGTCCGAACTGAAAATCGATATCGGCCCTGGATATCGGGTGTACTACACGATTCGCGGAACGCGGTTGTTGCTGCTGCTGGCCGGGGGCAGCAAGTCCACCCAGAGCCGTGACATCGCGAACGCGATTCGGCTCGCCCTGAACTACGAGGAGTAGGCCATGAGCCCCAAGCCCGCTGCGGCGAAGAAGACCACTCGCACCAAGACCATTCCGTACGATGTGGCGGCGCAACTGCGCACGCCGAAGGAAATGGCAGCCTACCTCGACGCGTGGATGGCCGACGCTCCCGACGACGCGGCGGGCATTGCGCGTGCACTGGGAGATATCGCGCGTGCGAAAGGCATGACGCAGGTCGCCAAGGAGGCGGGGATGAGTCGCGAAAGCCTGTACAAGGCGCTCAGTGCCGAAGGGAATCCAAGTTTCGCGACGGTGCTGAAGGTTGCCCGCGCGCTCGGCGTGAAACTGCACGCGACTGCGGCGTGAGTCGCAATATGCTCGCGTCGGCGGAACCTTCGCGAAGCATCGATCGCGGGAGCGTCACGGGTCTACGAACTGGACGCCCGTGACCACTGGCGACCGGTCGATCGAAACACTCACCATCGCGCTGGCCGATCGGTACCGCATCGAGCGCGAACTCGGCGCCGGTTGGTCTTCCACCCAACGCTCTCGTTGACCGCATCGCCGAAATTGGCGAACAGATACCAGCGGCGATCGATCGAGTACTCGCACGGCACGTTCGCGACAAGAGCGCCCGCGAGATAGTCTCTGGCTTGATGGAACCCATCAGCAAGCACGTGACCCGCTGTCTCAGACAATTGTAGACGCCAATGCAACCACTCATTGTCGCTGAAGAAACCCGACGCGGTATTGCCGACTTTGTCACCACGAGGATTAGGCGCGTTCGAGCGGCCCGGGCGCATCGTCGCGCCCAATGCCGCAGCGTGGGCGAAGATCGGCAGGGTACTTGGGCGCGCGGCGACGGTATCTATCGGGGCAACGTATCAGAATGATCTGCTATTGGCACACGTCACGACCTCTGGCGCGCCCGCGCCCTGCGAATGACATCCTGTGCCCGCGGGTCACGACGCAACGGTTCGAATTGACGCTTGTGCAGCAAGAACAACACTCGCCCGCCGTTCGAGTCGACCGCGCGCTCCCACCACTGCACCGATCGCTCGACTTCGCCAAGTAGGAAGTACACAATGGCGATCACGTCCTCGCGCACGTACTCGCGTGCCGATCGCAAGATCGCGGCGTTCAGTTCGATCCTGGCGCTGGCCGAGTCGGCTGCCCCAAGAAATGCCTCCGCGCGAATGATCATGTTCGTTCCGGAGAGGCCTTCATGTTTCGCCTGTGTCATTTTTTGAAGTGCGGCGAGTTGCACGCGACGGGCGCTGTCGGCGCGTCCATCCAATCGAAGCCGCCACACGGTGCAGCCGATCGCTGGCGACGCCTGCAGCCGTTCGAGGAGTAGGCAGCGTTGCTCGCGCTGCACAGGCGAGAGGCGGCGCAGGGGCTCCTCATCTACCGCGACTCGTAACATGCTCACGGAACCGGGATTCGATCGCACGCCGCGTTCGATCACCGCGACCGAAGAATCGCCGAGGTCCGCGAACTCCGCCGACAGCAGGTCGCTGTAGTATTTGGCGGCGGTGACGTTGGCCGAATCGAGTGCCAGCGCCCGTTCAAATTCGCGGCGGGCGCTCACGGGGTCCCAATTATAAAACATGTGCATCGCACCGGCCTGCGCGTGCGCCTCGGCTGACAACGGGTCGAGCGCGAGCGCACGCTCGACCGCACGCCGCATAGTGGGTAGGGCCTCGAGTGGCGAGACGAAATCGTCTGCCAGCGTACCCCACGCGTTGGAGAGCGCCGCCCATCCGCCGGCGTAGAGGGAATCCTTCTGGATCGCCAGCTCCGCCAGCGACACCGCTTGCCGCAATGACGACGCGGTGAATTGATCCGCCTGGAAGAACGACCGTTGTACCAGGTCCAACGCTTCGGCGCTGCGCGTGCCGCGCGCCTCGACCTTGGCCTTGATGTCCGGCGAGAGCGAGAGTTTGAGCGCGCTGGCGATGGCGTTCACCAGCTTGTCCTGCAACGCAAACTGATCCTGATCGCTTTCTTCGAATGTTTCCGACCACTGCACCGATTCGTTGGTCGGGTCGATCAGCGACGCGGTCACGCGGAGCCGATTGCCCGATCGCACCAGCGAGGCCGTGAACAGTGATGACACCTGCAGCGCCTTGCCAGCTTCGCCGAGCGGTTTGCCGCGCATCGATTTGGACGACGCATACGCCCGGACCACCAAACCCGGGATTTTGCTCAGGCGCGTGGTGAGTTCGCTGGACAACCCGTCGGCGAGGTAGGCGTGGGCGGTGTCGCTGCCCATGTCGGTGGGAAGCACCGCAATGCTGCGCGGTGCAACGGCGCCCGCCGTTCGTGTGAACGCGAACCACGCACCACCCGCCAGCACCACCAGCGCGGCTGCCGCACCAATCCAGCGGCTAAGACGCGAGCGGACTGGCGTGACCGAGGCGGTGGCGGCCATGGTGGCGTTCGACGCCAATGCCGTCGCCGATTCCGTCGCCGTCGTTGGCGCCGAACCACCGCTCGGCGTGGTGATCTGATCCAACCCGTGCATCAGATCCAGCGCGGTTTGCGGACGGTCGGCAGCGCGCTTCTCGAGGCAGCGCATAATGAGACTGCCGAGGGCCGGCGGAATGGTCTGCCGCCGTCGCGTGATGAACTCCGGCGTCTCGGTCACGTGTGCGGCCAGCAATCCCTGCGGTGTGCGCCCGCTGAACGGCGGCTGACCGGTCAGCAACTCGTACGCCATCACGCCGAATGCATAAATATCCGCACGATGATCGACTGCGGGATCGGCACTCGCCTGCTCCGGCGACATGTAAGCCGGTGTGCCGAGCGCTACGCCCATCGACGTGGTGTTGCCGCCTTCACTGTTGCTGGAGGCCGAAATGGCTTTGGCCACGCCGAAGTCGGTGATCATGGCGCTACCGCCCGACAGCAACACGTTGTCGGGTTTGATGTCGCGATGCACGATGCCGCGATCATGCGCATAGGCGAGCGCCGAGGCGATCTCGCGCAAGAGACGCATCGCTTCGCTGAGCGGCAGCTCGCCCTGACGGGCGATGCGGGCGCGGAGCGACTCGCCTTCCACCAGCGGCATCGTGAAGTAGGGCAGTCCGTTGGCATCACCGGCGGTGAGCAACGGCACGATGTGCGGGTGCTGGAGCCGCGCGGCCAGCGCGATCTCGCGCTTGAAGCGCTCAAGCGAGACCTGCCCAACCATTTCCTCCGGCAGCACCTTCACCACCACGCGCCGCCCCAACGCGACCTCGGTGGCGACGAACACGCGCGACATCCCGCCACCGCCGAGCTCGTGCTCAAGGGTGTAGGCAGTGCCAAGGGCAAGCTGGAGCTGTTCGCGGAGGGCGGAGGCGGTCACGGCGTGCAGGCGTTTGGAGTTCGGTTGGGTGCCGGAATATTATCGAGCGATGCGCTCCATGACACCGGACAGGTTGCAGGACGCGCGCGTTGACGTTCCTGCGGAGCGCGGCGTTTGCGACACGAGATAGCGACGGGTCGCGCCGATCAGGTTGGCGGTGCGATCGAGTCGGTCCATGTCGGACGTGGTGGGCGACGCCGACAGCTTCACCTCGATCGCCCACCGCTCGTTCCCGAAATCGAGCACGAGATCGATCTCGTGTCCGTCACTGGTCCGAAAAAAGTAGGGCTCGAAACGCCGACCGTGCGCGGCGAGCTCGCCGACGATCTGCTCGATCACGTACCCTTCCCAACTGGCCCCCACCCATGGCTGGTTCAGCAAGGTCCCGTGGTCTGGCACATTCAGCAGCGCGTGCAGCAGTCCAGAGTCACGCCAGTACAGTTTGGGACTGCGCACCAATCGCTTACCGAGATTGGCTTCGTAGGGCGGTAGCCGTCTGATCAGGAATGCGCCGATAAGAAAATCGAGGTAGCCGTTGACGGTGTGGTAGGAGAGGCCGAGGCTTTGCCCGATGCGCGACGCATTCCACACCTGCCCGTGTACCGCGGCCAGCAGCCGCAGCAACCGATCGGTGACCTGCGGCTTTGCCGGAAGCCCCCACGTCGGCAGATCGCGTTGCACGACCAACGCGAGATAATCGCGCTGCCACTCGGGGAACGCCGGCGCGTCGAGGATACCACCGTCGGGGAACCCTCCGCGCAGCCAATGTGGTGCGCGACGCGTGCGCGCCAACTCGCTCCATCGGAGCGGCGTGAGTTCCAGCGTCGACAGACGGCCGGCGAGGGACTCGGAGGCGTGCGCAGCGAGCGCCGGTGCCACCGAACCGAGCAGCAGGAATCGCCCATGCCGTTTGCGGTCGTGGTCGATCGCGCCACGCACGCGCGCAAAGATGTCTGGCCACGCCTGCGCCTCATCAAGAATGATGCGCTGCCGACCGGCGGTGCGGTCCGCCCACTCCAGGTCGAGTCGCAGTCGCTCGGATTCCTGCTCGAGGTCGTAGTACGCGCCGCCCAGCGTCTTGGCGAGCGTGGTCTTTCCGCACTGGCGTGGTCCGACCAGTGCGACCGCCGGATACCGGGACAGCCGCCGTCGCAGTTCGGGGAGGAGGTGGCGAGTGACCATGCTTGTAAAATAGAACTGTGTTTCTATTTTGCAAGTTGCTCAGTCGCGCGTCGTGCCCTCAGGAACGCCGATCCTCCGCTGGAGTTCCCTGAAGTGCGCCTCCTGCCGGTGCGACGCAAACAGATTCTTCCACACGCCGAGCTGGAACGCCCACGATGATCGTATGGTGACGCCCCGCTCAAGCCAGCGGTACATCGCGGTGGAATCGCCCAGCGCATCCGGCACGAGCGCCACAATCTCGGGAGGGATGTATGTGCGAGGCCACGTCGATTCGATGTCGGCGAGGAGACGCACGGCTTCGGCGCGACGCCCTGTTCGTGCGTAGATGACGCCAAGGTACGGGGACCGATGCCCCATACTCCGCTCGGCGTCCTTGAAGATCTGTTCGGCGCGCGCCGTGTCGCCCGTTCTCAGCAGCACGATCGCGTGAAATGCGTCACCGTACTGGATGTCCTGCAACTCGGCGGGCATGCGATTCAAGGTTGAGCGTGCCGTATCCGCAGAGGCCCCGAAGGCGGCATTCATGAGAAGACCGATCCACGCGGCGGGATGTCGCGAGTCTTTCGAGATGCTTTGTTCAAACGCCTGTTGCGCACGGTCACGACGATTCAAGGCGACCCAGTACCAGCCTGCATAAGCGTGCGCGTCGGCATTCGCACTATCGAGCGACAGCGCCCGGTCGAACTCGCGCCGCGCCTGGGGCCATTTCCAGTTGTAGAGCGCATCGACCGCGCCAGCAACCACCCACGCCTGCGCGAGCGTGCTGTCGAGTTGCAGTGCGCGCCGCCCCGCTTCGTCGGCCTTCGGGTACGCGATGTCCGGCGCCAAGTATCCATCGCCCAGCGCCAAGTACGCTTCTGCCTTTCCGGTATAGGCTAACGCATAGTTGGCGTCCAACTGAATCGCGCGGTCGAATTGGTCGAGCGATGCCAACACCGCTTCGCGGGTCGACGTGCGCACGAGGTAGCGGCCCTTGAGGTAGAACTCATGCGCCTCGAGACTCGTGGTGCCGTCGGCGACACGCCCGCCGCTGGCGCTGGGCGCGAGGTGAAATTGACCGACGATCGCGTCGATCAGCTCGCGTTGCACGGCGAAAATGTCGCTCGTTTTTTTGTCGATGATGCGCGTCCACAGCACGGAGTCATTCTTGCTGCTGGCGAGTTCCACGCTCACGTGCAGTTTGTCACCCAGTCGGCTTACCCGACCAGTGAGCACCGTGGCAACGCCGAGCGCCGAACCGACCTCGCGTGCCGCGGCGATCTTTCCCTTGAACGCGAACGACGCGTTGCGTCCCGACACACGCAGGCCGGTTGCAGCAAGTCGGCCGTGGATTTCGTCGGTGAGACCGTCGGAGAAGTACTCCTGTGTGGAATCGCCGCCGATGTTCTCGAATGGGAGCACGGCAACAGACTTGTCCGCGGCGTCAGTGGTGTTGGCGCGCCGCACCATCAGGAAATATCCGGCGGCCACGGCCGCAATGACAATGACCAGGGCCACAACGCGATTGCGCACGCTGCCGAGCAGTGGTGCGGCACCATTCGCGCCGGTGACCGCGCTCGCGTCGAGCGACTTCACCAGATCGTGCGCCGACTGCGGTCGCTTGGCCGGATCCTTCTCGAGGCATCGCTGCACGAGCGCGCCCAGTGGTGTTGGTACACCATGACGCGACGTCGTGAGTGGCGTCGGCGTTTCACTGAAGTGCGCTGCCATCAACGCTTGCGGCGTTGTCTTGTCGGCAAACGGATGCTGACCCGCGAGCACTTCGTGCGCCATCACGCCCCAGGCGTACAGGTCGGCGCGATGGTCGGTGGCGCCATCACCAGCCGCCTGCTCCGGCGCCATGTACGCCGGTGTGCCGATCGATGTGCCGACTTGCGTGAGTGTTCCACCGGGCGCCTGCGTCGCGGACGCGGCGAGTGCCTTGGCGATGCCGAAATCGGTGACCATGGCGGTCCCCGACGAAAGCAGCACGTTCTCCGGCTTGATGTCGCGATGCACGATGCCGTTTGCGTGCGCATAGGCCAGCGCGCGCGCCACGTCGCGCAGAATCCCGATGCTCTCGATAAGCGGAACGCACCCCGCAGTGAGCCGAACGCGCAGCGAGTCGCCTTTCACGAACGGCATCGTGTACCACGGCAGCCCCTCGGCAGTCTGGCCGGCGCTGAGCACCGGGACGATGTGTGGTTCCTGCAGCGCTGCGGCCAGTTTGATCTCGCGCGTGAAGCGCTCCACGCTGAGACTCTGCGCGAGCTCCTGCGGGAGCACCTTCACCACCACGTCACGACCCAACGACTCATCGCGCGCGACGAACACGCGCGACATCCCGCCGCCGCCGAGCTCGCGGTCGATCGTGTAGCTGGTGCCGAGCGATGCCTGAAGCTGGTTGCGCAGAGAATCGCTCATCAAGGGGAGTATGCGGTGTCGATGGACCCTCAATCGAATTATCGCGCTAGTCACGGCAAAGGTAAGATCGCGTGTCCATTCGGTTGCGCTGACCGTTATACCTTCATCAGCGAAATCGGGGCCGGTGGCATATCGATGTCTGCCGGTGGCATATCGATGTCTGAAGAAATACCCATCCCGGAGTCTCTCATGCGCGTCACTGCGCTTCGCACCGCGTCGTTCCGTACCGTATCATTCCGTGCCGTGACGTTGGCCCTGCTGTCACTCGTGATACCGCAGGCGGTACAGGCGGCGCCCGGCGTGCGCGGTCCACGCATCATGCGTGCGGCCGCGGACTGCGCCGCGGCGCTGAAGGTAGCGCTGCCCAACGCGCAGGTGACGGCCTCGCGCGCCGTTCTGCCCAACGATTCGCTGCGCGCCCTCGGCCGCAAGCCGTATTGTCGTGTCGCGGCCACCGTCGATGAGGAGACGCACATCGTCGCGCTGCTCCCCGACGACTGGAATGGACGGTTCCTGATGGGTGGTGGCGGCGGATACGTGGGCGCCGTGGAGAACCAGTTCTCGTCGACGGTGCACGAGGGCTATGCCACCGTCGGCACCGACGCCGGGCACACCGCCAACAGCATGACCGCGGGCTGGGCCCTACGCAACGACCGAGGCATCGAAGATTTTGCGCATCGTGCGGTGCATCGCACGGCGGTCGTCACCAAAGTGCTCATCGCGGCGTACTACGGACGCCCGCCGGAGCATTCGTACTTTGTCGGATGTTCGAACGGCGGACGCGAGGCGCTGATGGAAGCGCAACGCTACCCGGACGACTTCGATGGCATTGTGGCGATCGCGCCAGCGTACAACTTCCTGGAGATCGTCACGACGTTCGTGCGTAACCTGCAGGCGCAGTACCCGAGTGGCGACTTCAGCGCACCAGTCGTTACGCCGGCCGTGTTGGCATTGCTGGCCGCCAGGGTCACCGACGCCTGCGACGCGAGCGACGGCGTGCGCGATAGCGTGCTGGAGAATCCGGACGCCTGCATGTTTCGCATCGCATCGCTCCCCGCATGCGCGAACGACATCGCCAAGAACACGTGCGTCACGCGGGCGCAGCACGCTGCGCTCACCACGTTCACCGCGCCGCTCACGGCGGGCACGTTGCGGTATCCGGGACAACCCTTCGGCGACGAAGCCGACGCAGAGAGTTGGCAGGCCTGGATCGCCGGCCCTCTCGCCGACATGCTACAGCTGACTGCGAAGGGTGCGCCTACCGTACAAGGCGCATTTGGTACGGAATTCTTCAAGTACTTCGTGTACGGCGATTCGTCATGGAACTACGTCGGCTACGACCTTGCGCGCGCCGGGCGCGACGGCGCCAAGGTGGCTGCCGTGGTCTCGGCGACCAACCCTGACCTCGCGGCATTCCGCGCGCGCGGCGGCAAGCTGTTGCTCGCACACGGCTGGTCCGATCCGGCACTCAATGCGCGCTCAACCATCGAGTACTTCAAGGCGGTACAGGCGCGCACGCCGCAAGCGCGGTCGTTCTCACGGTTGTTCATGATGCCGGGTGTGCTGCACTGTGCGGGCGGGAGCGGTTGCGACGACGTAGACTGGGCGACGATCATCCGCCGCTGGGTGGAGAGCGGCGAGGCACCGTCTCGCGTCGTCGCAAGCAAGCGACGGGGCACGCAGGTTGTACGGACGCATCCGTTGTGTGCGTACCCGATGACGGCGCGGTACAACGGCGCGGGCCGCACTGACGATGCGAAGGCGTTTACGTGTCGCTAGAAGTTCGCCGGAAGTCCAACACGCGTTGCTGCTGACAGCAGTTCTTGCACCAGTTTCGCGCGGCGGCCGGGTGGAACTGGCGATCGACATCAAGCGCTAGATGGCGTCGACGGTCTCGCGCAGATTCCGCGAGGGTTGCGCCGATCTGGCACCGCGCGAAGCCTTCGTGGTGCACGACCTGCCGAGCGCGACCTCCTCGGCGAGAAACACTCGACTCATGCCACCGCGGTCGAGCTCGCGCTCGACGCATTGGCGGGTGCCCAGCGCGGACTGCAGGGCCGCAACGAAGTCGCTCATCGAAGCGATTGAAGGGTCGGGCGGGAAGAGAGCAAAAAGCAGCGGTTTGGCTGGCGGCTGTCGTACCACGACGCGAGTATTGACGACATTCCCCACCTCTCACCGCACTCGAATGGAAATGATCGCCACCCTCAGCGAGGCGCTGGCCGACCGATACGTCATCGAGCGGGAGGTTGGGCGTGTCGGCATGGCCACCGTCTTCCTCGCCGACGATCTCAAGCACCAGCGCAAGGTGGCGATCAAGGTGCTCCTGCCAGAGCTCGGCGCGGTGCTGGGGCTCGAGCGCTTCTTGAGCGAGATTCGCGTCACCGCCAACCTGCAGCATCCCAATCTCCTGCCGCTGTTCGACAGCGGCGAAGCCGGTGGGTTGCTGTACTATGTCATGCCGTTTGTTGAGGGCGAGACACTGCGCGCGCGACTGGACCGCGAGCAGTAGTTGCCGGTGGACGAGGCGGTGCGTTTGGCCCGCACCTTGGCGGGCCGCTCGACTATGCGCACCAGCGAGGCGTGATCCATCGGGATCTCAAGCCCGAGAACGTGTAGCTGCATGCCGGCCAGCCGGTGATTGCCGACTTTGGCATCGCGCTCTCGGTCGCGCAGGCCGGCGGTCAGCGCGTGACCCAAACGGGGATCAGCCTCGGCACGCCGCAGTACATGAGCCCCGAGCAGGCCACGGGCGACCGACAGGTGGATGGGCGCGCCGACATCTACGCGCTGGGCGCGATGACGTACGAAATGCTCATCGGCGAACCATGCGCGGCCTGTAAACGGCCGCATGCGGAAGGTGTCGTCCATCGCGAAGGCCATGAGGCGCGACATGACCTTCACACCAACAGCTTCTCACACACGCGGAATCTGCGGCAGATGATCGAAGTGCGAATCCCGCGCGAACAGCACGAGGCCGTGTTGCAGCACCTGCGCCGCAATCCACATGTCATTGGTCGGGATCGGCGTGCCCTGTTGTCGCAATTGACGATAAACCGATGCGTAGTGGTGCGTCGTTTGTTCATCGGGGAACAGTACGCCTACACCGGATCGCAACAGGAAGCGGCGAAGCCCGCCTTCATTCTTCGCGCCGCGAGTGCCCACGGCGAAGCCGGCCCGCAATTCCGCCAGCACGATGAGCGGGAGGTGTATTTCTTCCGCATTCTCCAACACGTCCACCACCACGTCGTCTCCGCGCGCAAAATCCACGTAGCGGTTCGTGTCCAGCACGATTTTCATCGCCAGAGTCGATCGTCGACGGTATCCTGATCGCGAAGGGCGGCGTCGAACGCCGCATCGTCCTCCCACGTGCCGGCGAGATCGCGCAGCGTGCGATGGCGCACTGCCTCTTCGGTCACGCCGGCGCCCCGTGCGAGTGCTTCCAGCGCCACGTCATTGAGACTGGCGCCCTGCTCGCGCGCCCGGCGTCGCAGCATGCGGTCCAGGACGGCGGGAATGTTGCGAAGGGTATACTGCATGCACGCACTATAGGCAATGCAGGCGTAAAGTGCAAGCAATGGTTGTTTGTCAGACCCCCCAAGCCGGTCGCCACCCCGGACTGCAGCTGTGCGGCCAGCGAGATCTCGCGCTGGAACCGTTCTACGGACACCTGTCCCGACATCTCGGCGGGCAGGACCTTGATAACGACCTGCCTGCCGAGCGCGCGCTCTGTGGCGACAAAGACGCGGGACATGCCGCCGCCGCCGAGCTCGCGCTCGATGGTGTAGGCGTCACCCATGGTCTGCTGGAGTTCGTCGCGGAGGTCCAAGTCGAGATCGTTCAGGTTCCCGAACGGACTGATGACCGCGCGCGCTTGAAGGTAGGGCGAGCGGGGGCGGCGGCTGCGGGCGCGGCCTGACGCCGCATCCCGGAACGGGATACCGCGCGGACGGTTGGCGTACCAGCCGTAGTACCGTGTCGTGACATGCCCCTTGTCCGGAATGTGCCTGAGCACCCGGGCCAGGAACTTGAGCGGGTCGGCGGTCTCGGTCCCCGCCGTTGGCCCCTCCGACTTGTCGGAGCGATACGTCACCGCCTTCGCGGTCCGGTCGTACGTCTGCCGCTCCAGCGCGACGGGATTGCGGGCGCAGTAGCGCGCGAGGCGGGTCGCGAACGCGCGATCGTCCTCGGCGACCCAGACAGCGGT
This sequence comes from Gemmatimonadaceae bacterium, assembly GCA_031370885.1. Taxonomy (GTDB): domain Bacteria; phylum Gemmatimonadota; class Gemmatimonadetes; order Gemmatimonadales; family Gemmatimonadaceae; genus Gemmatimonas. Next base: position 53 of record JANMRE010000266.1, on the reverse strand, counting down.
GTGCACGTGGAACCCCGAGTGCGGCCAGGTCAGCATGCCGGCGGCTTGGTCTT
>JANMRE010000231.1:0-5846 GCA_031370885.1 Gemmatimonadaceae bacterium | reverse complement strand
CGTGCAGCAGGAAGCGGATATCGTCGAGCGGGGCCTTGTACGCGGGCATGGACAACGTCCTCAGAGGCGAGGGTTCGAGGAAGAGCGATCGCCGTAAGTTGTCGCGTTCGTTCACCACGGGCAAGCGCAAATTGCGACGTTCGCGTCATGTTTCTGTGGGCGTCCAGCCAGCGGGCGGTCATCCTGCTAGACTCCGGTATTCCGCAGGCGCACGCACGAACATCCGGAGCCACGCATGAAGGCGTTCTTCACGGTCATCGCTGCCAATCTGGTCACCATCGCGCTCTGTGTGGTTGGTGGCGTCATTCTGCTCATCGGCATCGCCGCGGCAGCGGGAGGCAACAAGCCCACGACCGTTCGGCACGGATCTGTGCTCATCGTGGATCTCGAGCAAACGTTGGTCGATGCGCCAACCAGATCGGAACGCCGCTCCGTCCTCGACGACGCGCTGTTTGCCGGTGGTCAGAACACATTGCCGCTGCGTGCCGCGATTTTGTCGCTCCGCGCGGCAGCCGGCGACGACGACATCAGCGCGGTGCTGATCCGCGGCACCATCAATCCCAGTGGCTACGGTTCAGGGTATGCGGCGCTTCGCGAACTGCGAATGGCCATCGCCGACTTCCGGAAGTCGAAAAAACCGGTGCATGCCTATCTGGTGAATCCGGACACGCGCGACTACTACCTCGCTTCGGCTGCGTCGGTGGTCACGCTCGACCCATTCGGCGCACTCCTGCTGCCAGGGATGGCGTCGGAGCAGGTGTTTTTTGCGGGTCTGCTCGAGAAGTACGGCATCGGTGTGCAGGTGAGCCGCGTGGGACGCTTCAAGGCAGCAGTAGAACCGTTCACCCGTGCGGACATGAGTCCGGAGAATCGGCTGCAGACGAGCACGTACCTGACCGAAATGTGGAGTGAGGTGAAGCGTGGCATCGCCGAGTCTCGCGGGGTCGATACCAGCGCGCTGCAGACGCTGGTGGATGCGCAGGGCATCATCCTGCCGGCCGATGCGAAGTCGGCACGCCTCGTGGATCGGGTGGCGTATTTCGATGAGGTATTGGCCGATCTGGAACTGCTGGCCGGCGTGCGTAACAAGTCGTCCGACGCGCCAGCGGAACCGGATGGTGGCACGAAGGATGTGGCCACGATGCTCAACCTGCCCACGCTCCCGCAGGTCTCACTCGAGGATTACGCGCCTATCGCAACGGCCCGCGCGCGCACGTTTGGCGCGAAGCAGAGTATTGCCGTGGTGTACGCCGAAGGCGATATCGTGGATGGTCAGGGCGCGCCGGGCAGCATCGGGGGTGACGGCATGGCGCGGGAACTGCGGCGTTTGCGCGCCGATGCGTCGGTGCGGGCGGTTGTGTTGCGTGTGAACAGTCCTGGCGGCAGCGCGATCGCGTCCGAAAAGATCCAGCGCGAGCTGGCACTGATTCGTCGCTCGAAGCCGATCGTTGTGTCGATGGGAACCGTGGCGGCCAGTGGCGGCTATTGGATTTCGACCGCCGCTTCGCGTGTGTTTGCCCAACCGAACACCATCACGGGTTCGATTGGTGTGTTCGCACTGGTGCCCAATCTCAAGGGTCTCGCGGCGAAAAACGGCGTGACGTTCGACACGGTGAAGACCGGCCGTTATGCGGACATTTTCACCCTCACCCGCCCCCGAACCGACGCCGAGCTGGCCATCTTGCAGCGCGGCACGGATGCGGTGTACGCCGCGTTTATCAATCGTGTGGCGACCGCGCGGCGTCTGTCGGCCGATTCGGTGTCCGCAATCGCCGAGGGACGGGTGTGGTCTGGGACCGACGCGATGCGCATCGGGTTGGTGGATTCGATTGGCGGACTTGATGTCGCCATCAAGAGCGCCGCCGGGCTCGCCGCAATCACCGGCGACTATGACATCAAGGAGTATCCGCGGAGCAAGCGCACAACCGAATTGCTTACCGAGATGTTCGAGCGGAAGTCACCACCCGTTGCAGCGTTGGGCGAAGCCATGCTGTCAGGGAATGGGCCGGCGCAGCGACTGGGGCGCGAGATCATACAGCAGATGGGCGTGCTGTTGACGTACGACGATCCACGCGGAGTGTACGCGCGGCTGCCGTATGTATTGGTGCTGAGATAAGGGAGGGGCCGGAGGAGTGAGCAAATGCAGGGCCTCTCACTCCTCCGTCTCTCACCCCTCCAACCTCCCCTCCAACCCCTCACCTAGCACTGCCGGAAACATTTCGTCGGCCGCTGACCCGCAACGACACAAATACCCGTCGCCGCAGCCCGGGCTCATAGTATCGGCCGCGCGTGGCGTTGATCACCACACTCGTGGTGAAGGTTCGGTCAAACACATTGTCCACGCCAATCGTGGGTTCAAGACCAAGTCGATCAAACAACGCCGGCCCCGCGTAACCGCCGCGCAGCGACCACACTGAATAGCCGGCGGACTTGATCACTGCCGCGTCATCGGCCGTCATGCGTGATGCCAGCGTGGTCTCGACTGTGCCAAACCATCCGTGCATACGCGCCGTCGCCCACAGCTGCGCCAGTTGGGAGGGAATTCCCGGAATCGGCTTCCCGGCGTAGTTCGCAGTGCCTACCGAATACCGGTCAAATCGAAAGTGTGACCGCGTGTACGACACTCCGACATCGGCGAACGGCAGCGCGGCAATCACACTGGACTCGAGGCCAACGCGTGAGGTGCGTCCCGCATTGCGAAAGGCGCGCCGCCCTGGTTGGTTTGGCACGTCGAATGGCACCAATTCATCCTGCACAATCGCTCGAAATGCCGCCACGTCCACCCGCAGCCGGCTTCCCATCAGACTCTGCACACCCGTCTCAACGGTGCGGGTGCGTTGCGGCGCCAGCAGGGTGTTCAATCCCGCCGCGCCGTTTTCCTGATTGGTGAGCTCGGTGATCGTTGGGGTTTCGAACGCCGACGTCCAGTTGGCAAATACGGACGTTGTGTGATGCGCGCGCCACACGAGACCCAGCATCGGCGTGGTTGCCGATAACCGGCGGTCGCCCGAGTCGTTGGCGTTCGTAGTGGTGATGAAGCGGTCCGTAACGCGAAACGATACGGCGTCTCGGCGTACTGCCGCGCTCACCAGCACGCGGCCTGGCGCTTCGACTTCCGCACGCGCGTAACCGCCAATGCCGCGAACTTTTTCCCGCTGATCCAGACGCACCGAGCCGCGCTCGAGACCGATCGTTGGGCATCTGGCTGTGGGATTCCCGGTGGTCACGTCCGCACAATTCTCGAAGTTCAATCGTGAGTCATCCTGACGCTGCGCGTCACCACCGAGAGTGAAACGCAGCGGCCACGGCGTCTGTGACAGTCGTACCGACGCACGCAACGATGCGCCAGCGACCGCGCGATCCACCGCGACAATGGCGAATGGCAGCGGATTGTCCAGCGTTCGCGTTCCGGCAAAGGCCGAGAGGTTCATCGAGCGCTGCGCATTGCCGTGCGTGGCGATAACGGCCAGTTGTTGCTGACGCACGGCCTTGCGCGAATGTTTGGTAATGTTCAACGAGTCGGGAAGCGACGGATCACGCGCCAACTCCGCCGCAGTCAGCGCGCCGCTGTTCTCTGCACGAGGTGCGTCGTAGCTGGTTCCCTGCACCTCCACCCTGGTATGGCCCACCGTGGCAAACGCCCGAGCAAAGGCATTCGTGGCGTCGAGGCGTGACCACTGGCGTGGTCCGTCGCCGCTGGTACGCGTGGCGGTCAACAGTCCACCGGCGTCGTGCACCACCGGCGTCGCGGCGCCCTCGCGATGTTGCTGCGCACTGGATACGGTGGCCGTCGTGCGAACGAGCCCGCCTCCGGTCCACCAGCGTGCGTCGGCCGCGAATGGACTGGCAATCGGATCCTTCGAACGAAAATCCACGACTCCGCCCGCCGCATTGCCATACAGTGCCGCCGCCGTCCCGCGAATGACTTCAAGATTCCCTACGCTCTCGAGCTCCAACCAATCCACCGGGGTTTGGCCGTCGGGCAGCGACAACGGAATGCCGTCGCGCAACACGCGCACGCCGCGTACGCCGAACGCCGAGCGCGCTCCAAAGCCGCGTACCGTAAGACGTGGGTCCTGCGACGGATTTGCCCGTTCTTGAACGAGCACCCCCGGGACTCCCAGCAGCAGATCGGCCATCGATACCCGACGCTGGCCTGGACGCTGGGCATCCGGCGCCACCCTCGTGGTCGCAAATGGCAGTTCAAATGGTGACCGTGCCGCGTCGCGCGTCACGGTCACCGTGACGGGGCGCAGAATCGTGCGCGCCGCGGAGTCGGTGGCGGGCGGAGTTTGCGCGATCAGCGAAGCGGCCGAACCCAGAGCGAGCAGGGCGACGCGCGGCAGGAAAACGGAAAGAGTTGACACGGGTGGACTCTGTCGCCGCGCGCACGGAATGTCGAGAGCGAGCGGGCTGAGTGCGAGACGAGTTGCTGTTTCTCGTGTCCGTTCACCGACGCCCCATCACCGAGTCTCCAGCTGCTACGGCGCATCCCGGCACACGGGAGCCCGCTCCGACGAGTCCTCGTCCATCAGCTCGCCCGTGCGATCACAAATGACACCAGCGTCCTCATCCCGAATCGAGATGAACCAATGGGAAGAATCCGCGTTCGACGCGTTCACCTTCTGGCTCGGCGCCAGCTTCGCTCCGCGCGCGGTCAACTCCGACCAGGTCGCAAAACGCCCGAACAGGGTCCGGAACTCGGACTGACGACGATGGACCACCGCAAACGTCTGTCCCATGGACGCCTTGGCGCGGGTCTTCCGCGACGAGTCGACGACACTCACCGAGATCAGCACCATCGCACCGACGGCAAACACGCTGAGCAGCCCCATCACGATGCCCCGATCGCGAGCCGCCCGCGCGTCCCCCGACGGAGAGGTCTTGATATCCTTTGCGGTTCTGTTTGCCATGCCGCCTCAAGGACGATTCATCAGGACGATGGGCATCGTCCTATATTTTCTAAATGTTCTTTCGCCAGTTTTATGACCAGGCGCTGGCACAGGCCAGCTATCTGATTGGCTGCCAGTCCACGGGCGAGGCCATTGTCGTTGATCCGCTGCGCGACGTCGCGCCGTACCTGCAGGCGGCAGCGGCCGAGGGCCTTCGCGTCACCCATGTGACGGAAACGCACATTCACGCCGACTTCGTGTCTGGTGCGCGAGAATTGGCCGCTACCACCGGCGCGCGACTGTTTCTGTCCGCCGAAGGTGGCACTGACTGGCAATACCGCTTCGCCGCCAGCGACGGGGTCACGTTGCTGCGAGACGGCGACACCATTGCGGTAGGCAACATCCATCTGGATGTGATGCACACGCCCGGTCACACACCGGAGCACCTGTCATTCGTGGTCACCGACCGGCCCCGCGCGGCCGGGGCCATGGGAATTCTCAGCGGCGACTTTGTTTTCGTGGGCGACGTTGGCCGCCCTGATCTGCTTGAGCGTGCGGCCGGATTCGCGAATACGATGGAGGCCAGCGCGCGCACATTATTTCACTCCTTGGAGCGTTTTCGCGCGCTGCCCGATCATCTGCAGGTGTGGCCCGCACATGGTGCCGGTTCAGCCTGCGGCAAGGCGCTCGGGGCAGTGCCGTCCAGTACCGTTGGCTATGAGAAGCTGTCCAACTGGGGCGTGGGCGAGTCGGACGAGGCCGTATTCGTAGCCAGCGTGTTGGATGGACAACCTGAAACGCCGCGATACTTCGCCGAGATGAAGCGAATCAATCGCGATGGTCCACCGGTGTTGGGGGGCATGCGCACGCCGACGCGCCTCGCCGCCGGTTCAATTGAATCGCTCGTAAAGCGCGCCTGGGTGCTCGACCTTCGGCCGGCTGCCGCGTTCGCCG
>JANMRE010000227.1:0-2032 GCA_031370885.1 Gemmatimonadaceae bacterium | reverse complement strand
GCGGCACGTGGGTTGAAGCAGGAGATTGCCCACATCCGACCGCTCCAGGTCGCATAACGATGCTTGCTGCAGACGGGCGATTCGGTAGCTCGCTGCGCTCGCGTTTTTTTTGATCGCCCGCTGCAGAAGCCGGCGTTAGACAAACTTTCCGAGGTGTCAAATGAAGAAGACTGTCGCTTTGATGCTCGCTTTATTCGTCGGCGTGTCATCCTGTTCACGCCATGTTCGTCAAAGTAAGGCCGAAGTCCCAGAGCCGATTACTACTCCGGCGTCCTCGGAACCCGCCGCCCGTCTCTCGGTCGCATCTGCGGAATCGGCGTCGTGCGTGGTCGATAGTGACACACCGCCGCCGCCACCGGGCTTTGCACCACGCGAAGCGATTTGCCTTGCGAAGGGACAAATGCTTCTGATCGACGGGCCGGCCGGGACCGCCATCATTGAGTTCACGGAATTTGGCGAACAGTTTGCAAGCTATCGGTGGCGCGCACGTACCCGGAACGGATTGCAAGGACGTGGGAATGGAACGCTAGTGGAGCGCTTTGCGCCGTCGCCGGATAAAACAGATCGGATCATCGACGTCGGAAGTGACCTTCTGGTCGGTGCTGGATTTTTCGCAATCGAGTGGTCGTATGCCAGCGTTGAGAGTGCATGGCTTTACCCCGACCGTGCGCTCGGGACAAGTCGCGTGGTCTCGTCCGCGGGCTTCGACACATTCCCGTTGGCTCGATGAAGTTGGTGATGGTGCTTGTTGAGAGTCATCTCATACTTGTCTAACGTGCGCTGAAGCTGACGAGCGAGCTATGGTGTGCTCGCTGCGCTCGCGTTATTTGATTCGGCTGCAACTGAACCTGAAGCGTTTGAGGGCAATCAACGACAGGTGGAACAGCGCTTCAGCGACGAGTGCCACCCGCGACCTTGCGCGGTCGACCTCCTTTCGCGCCGTTCAGCCGCGAGGAGCGAGCTTTCGCCTCGCTCGTTGCCGACCCCGCGATTCGCGCCAGCTCCGTCGCGGCTTCCGTTTGCCCGAACGACGACATCAGCAGGCCCGGGACGCTGATGTCAACATCGATCGCATCCCAAGCAAGGCCTGAGCCGCCCGGCAGCACCTCCACCGCGGCGCGCTGCTCCGCTGTGGTCCGCCGCAACCCGGCCACCAGCTGCGCGGGGAACATGAAGGCGCATCCGTTCGTCAACTCCAAAATGAACCGGGCCGACCGTGCATCGTAGCGGGCGGACTTCGCGCGCATGCCCGCACGCCGCGCACCGGCCTCCCGCTTTCGGGCCGCCGGGATCTGCGCCACAATCTCTTTTGCCGTCAGCCGAGATCTAGCCATGGAGCGCCTCCCACTTCCGTCGTAACAAGATCTGCTGCTCCTCGATGAGCGTAACCGCCTTCACGGCGTCCGGCCGCGTCATTCCACTGATCTCGCGAATCCGCGGCGGTCGCGACGCCGTGCCGAGTTCGATGACGATCGCCGCTCCGCCCTTGAAGACGTGGACGTGCGCTGGCGGATGGTCATTGGGGAAGATCCGCACCTGGAAGCCATCGACGCGGAGCACGGTGGGCACGTGCCATTCTAACCAATCGGTTAGGTTTTGGCAAGCACGTATCGGCGCGTGCCCGCATGCCCTCTAACATTGCATGAAGCAGACGCCGCAGACTCGTGAGGTGTGCGCCAGCTGCGGTGGCGCTCTATTGAACTGCGGCGCAGCTTATGCTTGGCGTTGAACTAAACCACTGCGCGGTAGTGTGGTTCAGAACGGTGCTCCTCGGGAGGGCCGTCCTTTTGTGTGGGGGCCGTCGTCGGTAACATCGCGGAAGCAGGTCACGCTTCTCCGACGGAGGTTCAGATGCCGACGCTCACGGACCGGACGGGCGAGGACATGCGGTTGCGCGGGTTCGCGCCGAAAACGCAGCACTCGTATCGGAGTGCGGTGGCCATCCTGGCCAAGTTTCATCAGCGGTCACCCGACTCCGTCGACACCCTCACGGAAGCTGAGTTGCGCGCGTTCTTCCTGCACTTGATCACCG
>JANMRE010000201.1:0-5341 GCA_031370885.1 Gemmatimonadaceae bacterium | reverse complement strand
GCACCCGATGCGCTCGAGACCAACTTCTCGGCGCTGATGGACACCATCGTGCGCGCCAAGCCGCCCGCAGCCAAGGGCGTTTACATCCGCAACGTCGCGATCTCCAGCACCATGGGACCCGGCGTCACCATCGACACCACGCCGTACCGGTAAGAGTGACGCATCCATGAAGAACGCGACTACGAAGATGAAGAAAACCGACAAACAGGTGCTCGTAGACGGGCTCCGCGAAAAGCTCGGTACGGCGAGCGCCGTGTACTACACCGACTTCACAGGCCTCAACGTGAAGCGCATGACCGACCTCCGCCGTCGCCTCCGCAGGGCGGGTGTGGAGTACGTCGTGATCAAGAACACGCTGGCGCTGCGGGCCGTGAACGAAAGCGGTCTGATCAGCCAGGCGTTAAAGGGACCGACCGGCATCGTCGTCGCCAAGGACGCCGTTGCGGGAGCCAAGGTGCTGTCGGACTTCGCCAAGGAGAACGATTCGAAGCCCGCCATCAAGGGAGGCCTGTTCGACGGGCACACCATTGATGTGGCGCAGGTCAAGGCGCTGGCCAACATGAAGTCGCGGGACCAGTTGCTCTCCGAACTGGCAGGCACCATGCAGGCACCGATTGCGCAGTTCCTTGGCGTCATGAACAGCGTGCTGACGAACTTCGCCGGCGCACTGGAAGCACTCAAGCAACAAAAGGAAGCGGCTTAATCCCCCAGGCGTTTTGCCTGATCACACGCCCCAGGACGTCCTGGGAGATTTCTCTAGGAGATGAGTACCATGGCTAACGCAACGATGAGCAAGGACGAAATTCTCGACGCAATCGGCAACATGTCGGTGTTCGAACTTTCCGCCCTGATCGAAGATTTCAAAACGAAGTTCAACGTCACCATCGCGGTCGCGTCAGCGGCGCCGGCGGCTGGTGGCCCGGCGGCTCCGGCCGCTGTGGTGGAAGAGCAGACCGAGTTCACCGTGGTCCTCATGGGCGCGGGCGCCAAGAAGATTCAGGTCATCAAGGTGGTGCGCGAGCTCACCGGACTCGGCCTCAAGGAAGCGAAGGACCTCGTAGACGGTGCACCCAAGGCCGTCAAGGAAAACGTGTCCAAGGACGAAGCGGCCACGGTCAGGGCCAAGCTCGAAGCCGAAGGCGCTACGGTCGAAGTGAAGTAAGGCATTCGGCCGTTCGCCGTCGCCTCGCAGTCTCGTCGCTTGATCACTTCGCCCCGGGGAATCCGGCCGTGAATGTCACGGTCGGTTTTGTCGGGGATGAAGTGCTTTGCGCCCCCCGGAATCTCAGTTTCGGCGCACCCCGCACGCGGTAACTACGGACATGATGAACCAGATCTCGTTTGCGAAGCTCGAGACGGGCATGGATATGCCCCATCTCCTCGACATCCAGACGCGCGCTTTTGAGTCGCTGCTGCAACTGGATGCTGCGCAACAGGAGCGCGAAGACGTCGGCCTCGAGCGTGTCTTCAAGGACCTGTTCCCCATCACCGACGTTCACGAGAACTTCTCTCTCGAGTTCGTTCGCTACGGCCTGGGAGAACCGAAGTACACTGTCGCCGAATGCATCGAGCGCGACATGACGTACTCGGCGCCACTCAAGGCCACCCTCCAACTGGTCATCTTCGAGGATACCGGAGACGGAAAGCGTCCCCGGAACATCATCGAAAAGGAAGTCTATCTTGGCGAACTGCCCCTGCTCACCGAGCTGGGCACGTTCGTCATCAATGGCGCCGAACGCGTGATCGTCTCCCAGCTGCACCGCTCACCCGGTGTGGTGTTCGAGGAGTCGACGCACCCCAACGGACAGCGCCTGCTGTCGTCGCGCATCATTCCGTTCCGCGGATCGTGGGTGGAGTTCACCGTGGACATCCACGATGTGATCTACGTTCACATCGACAAGAAAAAGAAGTTCCCGGCCACGGCGCTCCTGCGCGCGTTCGGGTACGGCGAAAACCGCGACATTCTGCGCCTGTTCTTCGCCGAGCGCGAACTCGATCTCACCATGAAGCGCGAAACGCGCAACGAACAGCGGGAAATCCTCGGCGCGATCATTGCCGAAGATGTCACGCTGGACGGTGAAGTCACCGCCACCGACGCGCCAAAGCCCAAAACCAAAAAGGCCAAGCTGGAACGCGAGCGCGCCGAAGCGGCGCTGCTCGTGCGTGAAGGCGATGAACTCACCGACGAGGTCCTCAATCGTCTCGTGCGCCAGGGCATCGACACCGTGAAGGTGTTTGCCTCGTACACGCAGATCGATCTCCGTGACGAGCAGGACGCGATCGACCGCGGCGAGCGGGACGTGCGTCGCACGCTGGCCCGTGATGTCATCGATCCGGAAACGGGCGAAGAAGTGTGCGAGAAGGGCGCCGTGCTCTCCGACGCCGTCATCAAGAAGATTCGCAAAGCCGACATCACCAAGGTCCACGTGTTTGTGGCCTCGGGACGTGCCGAGTCCACGCTGATCAAAAACACGCTGGCCAAGGACCCCACGAAGCACGAGGAAGAGGCGCTGAAGCAGATTTACGCGCTGCTCCGTCCGGGTGACGCGCCCAATCGCGAAACCGCGAAACAGGCGCTGGAGCGGCTGTTCTTCTCGCCCAAGCGCTACGACCTCGGTCGGGTTGGTCGCTATAAAATCAACCAGCGTCTGCGCCTCAACACGTCGATGTCCACCACGGTGCTCACGAAGGAAGACTTCGTGGAGATCATGCGTCAGCTCGTGGAGTTGCACGAAGGCCGCGGCGACGTGGACGACATCGACCAGTTGGGCAATCGTCGTATTCGGTCGGTTGGTGAATTGATCGCGAACCAGTTCTCCGTTGGTCTGTCGCGCATGGCGCGACTGGTCAAGGAGCGCATGTCCATCAACACCGATCCCGAAAAAATCTCGCTCGACGATCTCGTGAACGCGCGCACCGTGTCCGCGGTGATTCAGGCGTTCTTCGGATCGTCGCAGCTGTCGCAGTTCATGGACCAGACCAATCCGCTCGCCGAACTCACGCACAAGCGTCGTTTGTCGGCGCTTGGACCGGGCGGGCTTACGCGCGAGCGTGCCGGCTTCGAAGTGCGTGACGTGCACTATTCGCAGTACGGCCGGATGTGCCCCATCGAAACGCCGGAAGGACCGAATATCGGTCTGATCACGTCGCTTGCCTGCTTCGCCCGCGTGAACGATCTCGGCTTCATTGAGACGCCGTACCGCGTGGTGAAGGAGGGACGGCTCACGGGCGAACTGGTGTGGCTCGACGCGAACCGCGAAGAAGATGCGATCATTGCGCAGGCCAACTCCAAGTTGAACGCCGACGGCACCTTTGTAGACGAGCTGGTGCTGTCGCGAAAGCGCGGCGACTTGCCGCTCACCGCGCCGGCCGACATCGATTACATGGACGTCGCGCCGGAGCAGCTGGTCTCCATTGCCGCCGCGCTCATTCCGTTCCTTGAGCACGACGACGCCAATCGCGCGCTCATGGGCTCGAACATGCAACGGCAGGCGGTGCCGCTGCTCAATCCGCACACGCCGTTGGTAGGCACCGGACTGGAAGCGACGGTGGCCGTCGACTCGGGCGCCGTGATCATCGCGCGTCGCGCCGGCATCGTGACCAGCGTGACGGCCGACGAGATCATTGTAGATGCGGGGCTCATCGGCACACCGGTGGCGGGTGATCGTCCGCTGGCGCGTCTGGGTCAGCTCGATCGGTACAAGCTCAAGAAATACTGGCGCACCAATCAGGACACGGCCATCAATCAGCGACCGCTGGTCCGCATGGGCCAGCAGGTGAACAAGGGTGAAGTGCTGGCCGATGGCGCGGCCACGGAAATGGGGCAACTCGCACTGGGTCGCAACGTCCGTGTGGCCTTCATGCCATGGTACGGTCACAACTTCGAAGATGCTATCGTGTTGTCCGAGCGACTGGTGAAGTTCGACGTCTTCTCGTCGATTCACATCCAGGAACTCGAATTGCACGTGCGTGACACGAAGCGCGGAAAGGAAGAGATCACGCGCGAAATTCCCAACGTGGCCGAAGAGTCGCTGGTAGACCTCGACGAACGCGGCATCGTGCGCATCGGCGCCCAGGTGAAGCCGGGCGATATCCTGGTGGGCAAGATCACGCCCAAGGGCGAGACCGAGCTGTCGCCGGAAGAAAAGCTGCTCACCGCCATCTTCGGCGAAAAGGCGAAGGACGTGAAGGACTCGTCGCTCAAGGTGTCGCCGGGTATGGAAGGCGTGGTGATTGACGTGAAAATCTTCTCGCGCGTGGAAGACCAGGTGGTCGAGAAGGATCGCGGTGAGCGCATCGGTGATGTGCGTCGTCTCGAAGGCGAAGAAAAAATCCGCGTCAACGAAGTGCGCGACATCGAACTGGCTGCGCTGCTGGAAGGGGAGAAGATCGCGTTGGCGCTCAGGGCGGGCACCGTGGAGGAGGCTATCGCGGCGGGCACCACGCTCACGAAGGAGTTGCTGTCCACCGTGCGCTTTGCCACACTCGACCTGAAGACGTTCCGCGTGGAAAGCAAGAAGGCCAACGATCGTGTGCGCGAAATCATCGATGCCGGCAACGAAGAAAAGGCGCACATCGAAGAGCGCGCCGAGGAACGCATCGACCGCATTCTGCAACCGGACGAGTTGCCGCCCGGCGTGATCCAGTTGGTGAAGGTGTATCTGGCCGAGAAACGCAAAATCTCGGTGGGCGACAAGATGGCCGGCCGTCACGGCAACAAGGGTATCGTGGCGCGTATCGTTCCCGAGGAAGACATGCCGTTCATGCCGGACGGTCGTCCGGTGGACATCGTGCTCAATCCGCTGGGCGTGCCGTCACGCATGAACGTTGGGCAGATCCTGGAAACGCACCTCGGCTGGGCTGCGCGACTGCTCAACTTCTACGCCAAGACACCGGTATTCGAAGGCGCGAACGAGCGGGAAATCGGCTTGCTGATGAAGCTGGCCGGTGTGCGCTGGGCGCGGGAAACGCTGGCCCTCGGCGATGGATCGTCCGATGCCACGCCACAGGATGTGCGTCATCTGCTGTCCGACGTGAAGCCCGATCGCCGCTTGCCGGACAAGGTGGAGCTGTTGCACCACGCCAACCTGAACGACTTGGGTGGCCGGAGCATGTCGGCAGAAACGAAGGCGTTGTTCAACCGTACCCGCGACTTCCTTACGCAGTCGGCAAAAACGCTGGCCGAGCGCGAAGTGGCTGCGGTCAATGCGGTGCTCGACATGCATCGCAACAAAGAGAGTGAGTTGCCGGGTGATCGGGAGTCGGCAATCGCGATTCTCGAGGCGGAAGCGGCGATGAGCCCGGCGGAAACGCTGCAGCGCATGGGGCAGCCGGCCTTGGC
>JANMRE010000193.1:0-20158 GCA_031370885.1 Gemmatimonadaceae bacterium | reverse complement strand
CATGCGCTGAATCACTTGCTCGACCTTCGCGACGCCGAAGTCGGTGACCATCGCGATCCCGCCCGAGAGCAGCACGTTGTCGGGCTTGATGTCGCGGTGCACGATGCCGCGCTCATGCGCATACGCCAACGCACTGGCGATCTCGCGCAGCATGCGCAGCACTTCGCTCACCGGCAGCTCGCCATGCCGCGCGAGCCGCACGCGCAGCGACTCGCCTTCCACGAACGGCATCGTGAAGTGGGCAGCCCCTCGGACTCACCCGACGAGAGCAGCGGCACGATGTGCGGATGCTGCAGCCGCGCGGCGAGCAGGATCTCGCGCTTGAACCGTTCGAGCGAGACCTGCGCCGCGGTCTCCGGCGGGAGGACCTTGATCACGACCTTGCGACCGAGCGCGGTCTCTTCGGCGACGAACACGCGCGCCATGCCGCCACCGCCGAGTTCGCGCTCGATCGTGTGGCTGCCGCTCAGGGTCGCTTGGAGCTGGTCGGGCAGGTCGGAGGTCGGCAGCGGGGCTCCGGAGAATCGGGACGCGCTATGTTAGCCGCGCGCGGCTGGTGCAGCTAGCAGGAGCTAGCAGGAGGCGACGGGGCTACCATCGGGCATAAGACCTGCGGTTCGCCCACACGCTGCCAATCAACTGCAGAAAGAGACCGAATGCGGTGATATCGCGACAAGTACGCGGCGAATTCCCGCGGCGCGCGACCTGCGCCCTATCCCGTCAGTCGCTGCACGTCCGGCCGCTTCCCCAGGACCTTGTCGAACGTTCCAAGCGGCAGGTGCCCTGCCTTGCGCGCCAGCTCCAGGATGAGGCAATCCGAAAAGCCGACAACAGGTCGCTTGCGATACTGGGCCAGCGCAGCCACGACGACGTCAGGCTCCTGGACCACCAGACGTTCGTGATCGAGCAGCATCTTGACGCCCGCTGCCAGCGGTTCGGGCTTGACGCCGTAAACACTGGTCATTATCCAGGTCGCCTCGACGAGCACCACGTGTGACACCCACGCGCCCAGTCGCACGAATTCTTCCGCGGCCACAACCTGCGCGACGTCGTCTCGCGCGAGCAGACGCACAAGCACGTTGGTGTCAACTGCGCGCATGACGCGCCTTCATGTGGCCGCGAATTCCTTCCTTGAGTTGCCTGAGCGTGCGCGGCTCTGGAGGCGACGGAAAGAACGCGCGGTGCACGTCCAGGGTTGAGTGCGTTCCCGCGCGGCGCACGATGACCTGTTCGCCGTCGTCGGCCCATTCGAGAATAGACCCGGGGGCCAGCCCCAGGCGCTTTCGGACGGCGGCCGGGACCGATATCTGGCCCTGAGAGGTGAGGCGCGAGTGCGGCCGTTTGGCCCGAAGCGACATGGCGCAAGGCCATCGCACTCGACTCCGCCGACGCGGAGGCGCGCGTCTGGCACGGGATTGGGATGGCGTATGTAGGCCGGATCGATGACGCACTGGCCGAAGCCCGAATCGCGGTTCAGCTCGACCCGTTGTCAATCGACGGGCTGATCTTGCTCGCGAATGCCCAGCTCTACAAGCATCAGTTCCAGGAGGCGATCGCAACGTACAGGGCCGTGCTCGACCTCGACCCGAAGTCAGCGGTTGCGTATGGAGGCGTGTCCGAGGCGTATGCGCTGATGGGCCAGCCGGACAGCGCGGTCGCCGCGGCGGACGCGCAGCTGAAGATCGATCCCAATGCGTTTGGCGTACGCGCAATCGTGATGTTCGTGTTCGCGAGTGCCGGCCGATGGAAGGATTTTGATGAACAGCACCGTCAGGCGATTCGCGATAACAGCAACTCGCCGAACTACGTTGAAGCGTTCAGCAGTGTGATTTCCGGAGACCTCGATGCGGCGCTGCTGGCGACAGAGCGTGGCGTGCGGGCAAAGAAGCCCCAGTTCCTCACCGTCGGGCTCTCCTGCGAGCCGATGCTCAGTCCGCTCCGGACACACCCGCGGTTCATCGCGCTCGTGCGCGAACTCGGCGCGACGATGTGTCCGCCGTTGGAACGGTGGCCGATCAAGCCGCGCCCGTAGGCGTCGGCGTCGGATCGGCGGCCTATCGGCCGAGCACCACGTCAACGCTCACCAGAATCTGCTCGAGCCGCTTCGGCGCCAATTTTCCCACACGGGTACTGAGAAAGCTCCGATCAATGGCAAACAGTTGTGAGGCGTTGGCGACCGAATCCTTCGGCAGACCGGTCGCCTTCGCCGGCATCAGCGTGTTTCCCGGTGCGGTCTCCCATGCCAGATTGCTCGTGAGCGGTACGCACACCACGGTCGGCAGTCGACTCTGGTTCAGGGCATTCCCCTGCACGACAACCAGTGGACGGCGGAAACCGGGCCCTGATCCGGCCGGCATGGGCAGGTCAGCCCACCAAATCTCTCCTTGCGCAACCTCTACCATTCGACGCGCTGCAAGACGGCATGCGCCGTGGCGTGCACAAACGGATCCCGCCGCGCATCCAGCTGGTCCACCACCCGATTCATCGCCTCGGTGACTTCCTCGGGGGCATGTCGGCTCAAATACTCGGACAGGGCCTCGGCATACAGCTGGCTGCGCGACTTCCGCGCACGCTTCGCCTGTCGTTCCGCCGCCAGAAACACGGCATCGGGAAGAGAGATGGCGGTCTTCATACTACTAGTATAACCGCGAGCGGGTTCACCTCAAGGGCTCGACAAGGGCTCGATCACGCGCCGGTCCGCCGTTGGGCGACGGCCTCACGGCGCCGTCTTGGCGCCAAGTTCCGCAGCCCAGTTGAGTACGAGCACGAGATTGGCGCTCCGCGCCGATCGCGCGCCTCAGCCGTGTTGAGGCGGTCGGTGGGAGGTCACTCCGGCTTCGCCCCCCGCAGTTTCTCCTCGACGAAGTGTGGGAAGTTGGTGATGGCGGCGGTCGGCCCTTTTGCTCCTTTGGCCATTGCTCACCGGGCAGATCACCGTATGTGGCAGCGTGGGGATCTGGACAACATTAATACTTGAAAACTAGGACCTCATGTCCTAGAATTCGACTATGATTCTGAGGCAGAAGTACCAAGAACGCATTCGAACGGCACTTAGCCGTAACCCGATCGCCATGCTGGTGGGCGCGCGTCAGGTCGGCAAAAGCACGCTGGCTCGACAAATCGTCACAGACGGGCCGGTGACGTACTTCGACCTGGAGGACCCCGCGACCGTCGCGCTGCTGGAGCAGCCGTTACTGGCACTCGGTGGCCTGCGCGGACTGGTTGTCATCGACGAGGCGCAGCGGGCGTCGCAGCTGTTCCCTGTCTTGCGCGTCCTCGCCGATCGCGTCGAGGCGCCAACCAAGTTCCTCTTGTTGGGCAGCGCCTCACCTGAGTTGAGACGACAGAGTAACGAGTCGCTTGCGGGACGCGTGGAGGTCATCGACGTGACCGGCTTTTCCACCAGTGAGGTCGGTGTTAGTGAGCAGGACCGACTGTGGCTGCGCGGAAGTTTTCCACGTTCCTTCCTCGCCACGTCCGAGGAGAACAGCGTGAGCTGGCGCGAACAGTTCACGCGCACCTTCGTGGAGCGTGATCTGCGACTGCTTGGCTTCGGCTTCACGCCAGCGGCGATGGGCCGCTTTTGGAGCATGCTCGCGCACTATCATGGACAGTTGTGGAACGCCTCTGAGGTCGCTGGCGCAATGGGGCTCAGCCCGAAAACGGTGAACCGCTATCTGGATGCGCTGGAGCAAACCTTCATGGTCCGTCGGCTCCAGCCGTGGTTTGCAAATGTTGGCAAACGCATAGTCAAGAGTCCGAAGATATACCTTCGCGATACGGGAATCCTTCACTGGCAGCACCGCATTCGCGATATGCGCGACCTGCTTCACCACCCCAAGCTTGGAGCGTCGTGGGAGGGTTTCGTCATCGAGGAACTGCTGGGGCGTCTGCGAAGCGCGGAAGCCTACTTCTACAATGTGCACAGTGGTTCGGAACTCGATCTATTTCTTCTCCACAACGGGCGCCGCATCGGCGTCGAAATCAAGCGCCATGACGCGCCCCGCATGACGCGGGGAATGCACGTGGCGCTCGAGGACCTCAAGCTTGACCACCTGTGGGTAGTGTATCCCGGAACTCGGCGATATGCGCTGTCTTCGAATACGGAGGTGCTGCCGTTCAGCGAGTTGGTGTGCATCGAGTAGTGCTGGGCGACACCGCGCCCGATCGCTGTATCAAACTCGAGGTCGGGCAAACATAGTCACCCCTCTATCGCGTCCTCCGGCAGCAGCGACTGCTTGCCGAGCACGTTCAGGAATCCCAGCACGGCAAGCGCCAGCACGAAGATCACGGCGGGCGCGCCGCGCCAGAAGTACCAGCGCGAGGGATCGAGCGTGAGTGGCGCCGCGTGTAGAGCGCTTCCCACCGCGGTCATGACGATCAGGCCGAGCAACCCGAACCGATGGAGCGTCCCCAGCATCAAGGCGACTCCGAGGTAGAGCACGAGCAATGCCCCCCAGCTGTTGGAGCCCGTTTCTTGCCCCGTTTGACTAGCGTCCGCAAGCATGAAGACGACGAGCACACTCCACGCGGCCCAGTTTCGCCGAAACACCATTCGCGCGATCACGAGCATGCCGACAATTAGCGCACCCTGGAAGCTCGCATCGGCGAGCTTGTCAATCTCCACGGCGGGCCACGTCCATCGAAGATCGTATACAAAGCCGACATTGGCCCGGTTCATGACATTGACGCCCGCGGACACGATAGTCCCCAGGGTGCCCGCCACCACACCAGCCAGGACCGACTGTCCGACGATGCCATCGCGAGGCCGTCCGTCGAGCAGGCGGGCCCAGCTGACCAGGAGCGACGGCCAGTGTCGGCGCGCGAACGGCTCGAGACCGACATAGCAGATCCACGTCAAGACCGCGAAGAACACGGGAACAAGGAGTGAAGAAACGAATCCGAAAAGCAGGTCGAATTCCCTCACCGCCCAATGACGGACAAGGACTTCAAAGAGGCACGACGCCACGAACACAAACACGGCCAGCCTCGTGGCACCGCGCCGATCGCCTCGTCCAAGGCGCAGGTTTCTGCGTGCCAGAACACCCAACATGACGACGACACCTACACCGAAACCCACCAACACTGACACGAGCCACGGAAGAGGCCGCGACGACGGGGCGGGATGCTCGTCGGCCGCACCGATCTTCCGGATACGTAGCGATACCGGACGCCCACGGAGCGCGGCCGCCTCGATCTCGCTGGGGACCCCGTCAATCACCGCCGTCCATGCGTCGCGGGTATCGGACAGAAATGCCGATGGCCATCGTCGGGACGACGAAGGGACCGGTGGCGTGTCGGCGCCGATCGCGGTCAGAAGAGGGGTCCAATCCACCGGCCGCGCTCCGGTGGTGTCGCTGTAATCGAGCGTGCCGCCGATATCGAGATTCTCCAACCGCCCGCGTGCATCCATTCGCAGCTCAATATCCTCTGGATAGAGAAACGGGACTACCAGCGGTCGACCGAAACGAACGCCGGCAAACAACTCGCCGGGACTCTGTCGGAACCTGAATAGCAGCCGCTGGGGCTTGCTGCGGTGTTCCCATTCCGAAACCCAGTCCCGCGGCGGCGCGACATAGCCGAGTGACACTGTGATCTCGCGCGCCCGACGCTCGAGCGCGGCGGTGTCGAGCGGCATCGGGGTGTGATTGATCAACAGCACCGAGGCGAGCGACCAGACCGCGACCGCGAGCGAGACCACGGCGGCAGCAAACCACCCCCACGCCTTGGGGCGCGTCAGGATGCCGTCATCACCAGACGCGGCGACCATCGCCGGCGATGGCGTCTCGCCGGCCGCGATGGCGGCGGCCAACGGGTCGCCACCCGGCAGCGATGCGGCCACTTGCGCGGCCGACGCCGGACGCTTGGCGGGGTCTTTCTCGAGACAGCGCAGAATCGCGCGCTCCACCGCCGGGTCTACATCGCTCACAATGTTGGACGGATTGCTCGGCACCGACAGCAAGTGCGCCTGCTGCCACTCGCGGAGCGAGGTGGCCCGGAACGCCGCAGAACCGGTGACGGTCTCGTAGAGAATGAGACCGAGTGCGTAGAGATCGCTCTGTACGGTGGCCGCCTCGCCGGAAAGACGCTCTGGCGCCATGTACGCGAGCGTGCCCGCATTGTCGCCCGATCTCTCGGCATCAGCGACACCGTCGTTCTCGGGCGTGGCCTCGACGGCAATGCCGAAGTCGGCGATGCGCGCCTGACCGCGGCCGTCGATCATCACGTTCGCCGGCTTGAGATCGCGATGCAGCACGCCTCTCTGATGTGCGGCCGATAGCCCCGCGCACAACTGCCGCGCAATGTCGAGCGCCTTGGCCGGCGGCAGTCGTCCGATGCGACGCAACAGCGATCCCAGATCTTCGCCGTCGATGTACTCCATGCACAAGAACGTGCGCGCCGGCGCGCCGTTTTCTCCGGGCAAATCGCCGATGTCATACACGCGACAGACGTTGGGATGCGCGATCGTGCGTGCCAACCGCACCTCGGCCAGCAGTCGCTCGCGCGCGTTGTCGTCATGCTCCAGCGCTGGCGGCAGGAACTTGAGTGCCACCGGTTGACCAAGCCGCAGGTCGTCGGCGCGATACACTTCGCCCATGCCACCCCGCCCAACGCGCGCGATAATGCGATAGCGCTCGGCGAGAATGGCGCCCGGCACAAACGCGCCGTCGTTGGGCAGACGGTAGCGGGGATGTTGGTTGGACTGCGGCGGAGGCGCGTCGTTCATGTCGGGGTAAGGCGCGAATGCGGGGGCTGTGTCCTAGTTGAACGACTCGTGTGCGTCCCACGATGCATTGCGGCGCCGCGCGCCATGCCGCCGCCGAGTTCGCGCTCGATGATGTCGCGACCGCTCAGGGTCGCTTGGAGTTGGTCGCGCAGGTCGGAGGTCGGCAGCGGGGCTCCCGGGGGAGGGTGACAGCCTATGGTAGCCGCTCGTGACCGAGGCGGCTATAGAGCTGATCGCGTCTGGCGCTGCACATCCTCGTCCTTGGTCGAGCGCACAGGCCCGTCTCGTGCGGCTCAGGCCAACTCGGCCGCAGTTGTTCGTGAATACTCATGCAGCGACGAGAAGCAGCGGAGCGTCCGAGTTTCGAGGCGCTGCGAAACGGCACGATACGCTCCGCGCGATAACGATGGTGATGACCGAGCGCCTGGGGGCGTATGTGTCGGCCTCGCCACGCTCTCTCCTTGCGCCGTCATGCCTAATTCAGCATACTTCCGGAGACCGCCCGCCGATACGGGGCCGCTCAAGCCGACCGAATGGATCGGCACCGCGCTTCGCGATCTCCGGGCACTACCCGACGAACCGCGCCGCAGTTTTGGTTATGCGATTCACCTTGCACAGCTCGGTCGGCATCACCTCGCCGCGAAGCGATTGAAAGGAGAATTCGCTGGGCGCATCGAGGTGGTTGGCGCATTACGCAGCCCATCTCCACAATCGAGAGGAGTAACATGGCCAAGCGCAACACGAGTGTGGCAACCAGGACGCACGACGACGTCCCGGTCACGCGTGGCAGCGGGAACGTCTACGCGGATCTCGGTTTCGCAAACCCCGCCGAGGAACTCGCGAAGGCCCAACTCGCGTTGATGATCGATCAGGCGATTCAGGAACGCGGGCTCACGCAGCAGGCCGCCGCGACGCTCATGGGTGTTGATCAGCCCAAGGTGTCGCACATGCTGCATGGGCGTTTGGGCGGTTTCTCCACGCAACGGCTCATGGAGTTTCTGACGGCCCTTGGGCGTGACGTCGAGATTGTGGTGCGTCAGGCACCTCGATCCCGGAAGCGCGGCCGGTTGCGAATCGCCGCTGCCTTCAAGAGGTGACACAGCGCTTCGAGTTCCGCGCGGAAGTGTTCCACGCGCTCGATCAGCTGGTCGCCGCTGGTGGGCGCGCCCTCCATAGCGGCTCGCACCGTCGGCGCTCACGCTCTATACTCCCGTATACGCCCCCGATAATTGTCCTCGCCGGACCGCTCCCCCACCCGCCCCTATGGATCCCGTTCGCGACCAGTTGCAGCAGGCGCTGGGCGAGACCTACCGCGTCGACCGCGAACTGGGCGGCGGCGGGATGTCGCGGGTCTTCCTGTCCACGGAAACAGCGCTCGACCGGCGTGTGGTGCTCAAGGTGCTGCCGCCCGAACTCGCCAACGGCGTGTCGGTGGACCGCTTCAAGCGCGAGATCTCACTCGCCGCACGGCTGCAGCATGCGCACATCGTCCCACTGCTTTCGGCCGGTGACGCGAACGGCCTGCCGTGGTTCTCGATGCCGTATGTGGAGGGCGAGTCGCTGCGCACGCGGTTGGGCCGCGGAGAATTGCCTGTGGCCGAGGCCGTGCGCACGCTGCGCGACGTGGCGAGCGCGCTGGCGTATGCGCACGCGAAGGGCGTTGTCCATCGCGACATCAAGCCGGAGAACATCCTGCTCGCCGATGGCAGCGCGACGGTTGCCGATTTCGGCGTGGCCAAGGCCATCGAAGCGTCGCAGACGAATCCAGGATCGTCGCTAACGTCGGTGGGCATAGCGTTGGGGACGCCCACGTACATGGCGCCGGAACAAGCCGCCGGCGACGCACGCACGGATCATCGCGCGGACATTTACGCGCTCGGCGTGGTGGCGTACGAAATGTTGGCCGGTCGCCATCCTTTCGCGGGACGCTCGCCGCAAGCGACGATGGCCGCGCACATGACGGAGACGCCGGCGCCGGTGGAACAGATCCGCCAATCGACGCCGCCCGCGCTTGCGCAGCTGGTGCAACGGTGCCTCGCCAAGAGTGCCGCCGACCGGCCGCAGACGGCACAAGAAATCGTGCACGCGCTTGACGCGCTCGTCACGCCGAGCGGGACGAACCCGCTCACCGCAGCGAACGCGGTGGCGTATCCGGCGGCGCGACGGCCGATCGGGAAGGCCCTCGTCGCGGTGGCGGTACTCGCGGTCGTGGCGGTGGGTGGATGGTTCGGATGGCGCGCCACACGCGGGCTCGACGTGGACCCACGCACCGTGGCGGTGCTGCCGTTCGACGTGATCTCGAGCGACACGGCGGTCGTCCAAGCGGCCCGCGTCGCGGTGGACTGGCTGATGCAGGGCATCATGCAGACCGATTCCGCGAACGTGGTGTCGAGCACGATGGTCAACTTCGCTATCGGCGATGCCAAGAGCGCCACGTCCGGCGCGGATGACCTGATCACGCGCGTGGCGAAGGCCACGCGCGCCGGCACGATGGTGACCGGAAGCGCGAGCCGGTTCGGCGACTCGCTGCGCATCCAGGTGACGATCATCGATGCACGAACAGGCAATGTGATCCGGGCAATCGATCCGGTGGCCGGCGCGTTGGCCGACCCGATCCCGGCCATCAACGTGCTGCGGGACCGGCTGCTCGGCGCCATTGTGACTGGCGATGTCGCGAAGCGCGTAGCGGCGTCGGGACAGCCACCCGGTTTCGCCGCGTACAAAGAATTTGTCGGCGGCCGGGAGGTCTTTTCTCGCGATCAAGTCGCTGCGCGTTCCTACTTCCGCCGCGCGATCGCCCTCGACTCGATGTTTCCGTTGCCGTACAATTTCCTTGCCGCCTCGTATACGAACTTCGGGATACGCGATAGCGCGGCCGCCGTCGTCGGGCAGCTCGAACGCTTCCGTCACCGATTGTCGAAAACTGATCTCCTGTCGCTCGACTACGCGCAGGCGATGGTGCGGGGTGATTACGAGACGCAATTGCGCGTGGCACAGGAAATTGTCGGACGCACAGGTGATCCCACGATGCAGTACTTGGTGGGCCTGGCGGCGACCAACCTCGTTCGTCCCGGGGTGGCGATTCCGGCGCTCGTGGCGACCGACTCGGCGATGTGGATGGTCAAGTGGCAGGGCAACTCGCAGGTGCTCGCGACGGCGTATCATCTCGCTGGCGACTTTGCCAAGGAAGCCGCCCATGTCACGCTCGCCCGCCAGCGCTACCCGAACAGTCCGGGGTTCGTCGCCCGTGCGCTGCGGCCGCTCGCGGCGCTGCGCAATGGTCCTGCAGCGCTGGCCCTCGCCGACACCATCCTGCGTGGTTCCGACGATGCCACCGGGCTCGCCGGGCTCAATGCCGTCAGCACCGGCGCGTGGGAATTCGAAGCGCACGGGGACAGCGCCACCGCCCGGCAGTTGCTTGAGCTGGGACTCCAGTGGGTCGTGTCGCGGAAAGCCGCCGCGCCCCACTCGCGTGCGATGCAGCGGTCGCTTGGGCGCGCGTGGATTGATCTCGGCCAGCTCGACTCGGCGATCGGGTACCTGAGGGCGACACTCCCCGATACTTCAAGCGCGGGCATCGGCACACGGGCGTATCTCGCCATTGCCTATGCGCGACGCGGCGACACGACGCGGGCGCGCGCGATATCGGATTCTCTCGCCATGTCGGTGCGCGAGTGGGACAACGGCGCGACGCCCTATTGGCGAGCGGGCATCCTCGCCACACTCGGCGAGGATACCGAAGCCGTGCGACTGTTGCGCACCGCCCACCAACAGGGCCAGTCGAAGGCGGCGTGGCATTACATCCCGGCGCTCCGCGCCCTGCGCGGCTTCAGCGAATTCGAGGCGCTGATCAAGCCACAGAAGTAGGCAACAGCCAATGCCGAGATGACCCGCGCCGCGCGTGCGTTCAGCGCCGGTGAGCGCGCGAACGAAGCTGCAGCACGTTGCGCAACAGTGAATTCCGGAGGATCTTCTCCGCATTCCCCATTGGAGGCCTTATCGCGTTGATGCAGGAGCTGGGCACGGCACTGGGTACGGGATTCCGGCTCGACCGTGAACTTGCCCCCGGCGGCATGTCGCAGGTGTTCATCGCGCACGACCTCACACTGGCGCGTGACGTCGTGGCGAAGGTGCTGGCCGGCGATGTCTCCGGCGTCAGCACCGATCGCTTCCGACAGGAAATCCAGTTGCTGGCGCGCCTGCAGCATCCGCACGTCGTGCCGATCCGCGCCTCCCCGTGTCGGTGGAGGGTGGGGTCGAGCCGGTCTGGTCGAAGAGTGGGCGCACGCTCTTCTATCGCGGCCCCACGCACGTGATGGCGGCCGAGATCGGCGGCGCACCGGCTCGCGTCATCGGTCGCGAGCAACTGTTTGCCGACGCGTTCAGTCGCTCCGGACTGTATAGCGACCAATGGTGGGACGTCTTCTCCGACGGCCAGCGATTCCTGATGATGCAAAGGTTCGGTGGGCAGGCGCCGAGTGCAATCTCGATCCTCGTCAACTGGCAGCAGGCGGCGTCGCAAGAGCGCGGTGGGGGCGAGCGCGAATGATGCTGCGGTGAGACCGATGTCTGTCGCGGCCCGCCGTGTTGCGGCTGCTCCGGGTCATGCCCCCGCCCCCGCCACATCCCGCCGAATCTCGTCGGACATCGCGCGTGCGGTGGCAACGATCGGTGCAAAGCGCGGATGTAACCGGAGCGACTCCAGGAAACGGCAATGCACCTCGATAAACGGCGTCGGACAGAAGCCCTTGTTCACCGACGACGCCAGCACGTCGAGTGCGCGCTCCGTCTCGCCGCACATCGCGAACACCTCGGCGAAATGGAAGGTGATGTGATTATCGAACGGCGAGAGGTCGAGCGCCGATACCAGCGAGAGCGCTTGCTTCGTGTCACCCTGCTGCGCGAGTACGAGTGACTGCAACTGAATCGTGTACGGCACGTGGGGGCCGGCGGCCACCAGCCACGCGACTTCGGCGGAAGCGGCCGCAAGGTCGCCGCGCCGAGCACCGCAGCGAGTTCCGGCTTGCGCAGCCTGCGCGGTCAGGCCCCCAGTCACATCAGAGCTGCGGGACATCTTGTATGACTCGCGCCAGCGGCACGGCCATGATCTGCGCGGTCAACGGGAACGTCTCCCTGCCGCCGTGCACCACGTAGAGGCGCTCCAGACGCAGATCGCTGAGTGCAGAACGCATCGACGACGTCACGGATGGCGACGAGGTACGCTTGAATTCGAATCCGACGCGCGTGCGGCCTCGCACGATGAGGAGGTCGAGTTCTGCACCCGCGTGCGTGCCCCAGAAGTACGCTTCGCCGGAACGCGCGCCGAGATGATCGAGCACCACATCGAGCGCAAACCCCTCCCAGGAGGCGCCCACCTTCGGATGGACCTCGAGATCGCGCAGGTGTTTCACCCCCAGCAAGGTGTGCAGCACTCCGGTATCGCGCAGATACACCTTGGGCGCGCGCACCTGTCGTTTGGAGAGATTCTCGTGCCATGGCGCAAGCTGTCGGACCATGAAGGTCTCGGTGAGCACATCGAGATAGCGCTGTACCGTGGTGTGCGCCACGCCAAACGCCCGCGCCAACTCCGAACTGTTCCACGTCTGCGCGTGGTAGTGCGCAATCATCGTCCAGAATCGACGTAGGGCGGGCGCGGGGATGCGCAAGCCGAATTGCGGGATGTCGCGCTCGAGAAAGGTGCGAATAAACTGCTCCCGCCATTCCGTGCTCGCGGTGTCGTTGCGTGCGAGAAAGGCGCGGGGGAACCCGCCGCGGATCCAACGCTTGCTCAGGTGCGGCACGCCGACTTCGTCGAGGCGAAATCCGTGCAGTTCGTGATACGCAATGCGTCCGGCCAGCGATTCCGCGCCTTGTCGAAGCAACTCAGGTGACGCACTGCCCAGCACCAGAAATCGCCGACGCACGGTCGACTCGTCGGCGAGCACGCGCAGCGTGCGAAAGAGATCGGGCGCGTGCTGCACTTCGTCGATGACAATCAGACCGCGCAGGTCGCGGAGCGCGAGCATGGGATCGCTGAGTCGCGCGCGATCGGTGTCACTCTCGAGGTCGAAGAACGTGGTCGCTCCGCGTCGAGCGGCGAGGACCTGACGCGCCAGCGTGGTCTTCCCGACCTGGCGGGCCCCGAGGACACCCACCACCGGGAACTGCCGCAGCAACGCGGTGACACGGGCGAGGTTCTGCGGGCGCGCGAGGGTTTTCGGCATCGTGTAATTTGAGTGTTAAGCGCTCAGATTACAAGGAGAAATGTCTCGCTGCGGTGGCGGCCGGCGTCGGCGGCGCTGCGCTGCGCGATCACGTCATCCATCGAGCGACGCTCGCATGGTTTCGGCCTCGCCGAGCGTGAGTTGCATGCCCATGGCCTTGCATGAGGTGATCACCTCGTCGAGCAGCACGCGGGCCTGGTCACGATCGCCGGGCGCGGCGCGGCGGAGCAGCATCCAGGCGTACCACTTCTGGACCGACGGTTTCCCGAGTCGGTCCCCCACCTCGTCCACGAATGCCAGCGCCGAGCGGAAGTGGCCCTCGGCCACGTCCCAGTTGCCGCCCGCGGCGGCGGCGAGGCCGACCAGGCCCTCGACGGGTTGGAGCAGCCCGAACCGCCAGCCGTCGTCGAGCATCTCGCGCAGCACCGGATAGAGCGCGGCGGCAGACGCCAGCTCGCCTCGGACTACATGGGAGAGCACAAGAAAGAGCGCGAACCACCGTCGTCCGCCAAAGCACGGGCTGCCGGCCACCGGCACGAAATGTTCATATTCCCTCAGACGAAGTGCCCAGTCGGGGTGGTCCAGTAATGCCATGCACCAGAGCTCACAGCCGGCGAACAGGCCCGACCATTGATTCGTGGTGGGGAAGGCCAGTCTGGCCCGGGTGGCGGCGGCCAAGGCACCTTCGCGATCGCCTCGCTCCGCCTGAAACGCCGCCGCCCAGGGCAGCACTGAGCTGTTGTAGGGAGCGATGACGCTGGTCGCGGCGACGATCGCATGCATCCGGGCTTCGGATCCACGCAGGTCTCCGGACCGATGTGAATAGGCGTGGTCACGAGCCCAAAACGATGCGAAGACCGCAAAAAAATGGCCTGTTTCCTCAGCGACGCGCAGAATGTCGCCAGCAACCGCGTTCCCTTCGGTAAACCGCCCTGCGTACGTGAGGGCGAGGGCCCGGTTGGCGGCTGCATCGAGTCGCCATGACACATCCGCCCCCGAAGTGAGCTGCCGGATCGCCTCATTCGCGGCGGCGACAGCTCTGTCACTGCGACCGAAGATGAACTGGATGGCCGCCTCGGCGAAGTACGTAACGCCGAGTAGGCTGTCGTCGTTGAACGACGCAGCCATCGCCCGGGCGTCGGTCAGTCCTCGGAGCGCGGTGGTGTACGCCGCATCGTCCAGGTGGCCCATCGCCAACGCGTCGAGCGTCAACAGATGGACCCGCTCGCGGGTGGGGCCGTCGGGGAGCCTGGCGAGAGCGGCAGCGCTGACTTCGTGGGCCCCTTGATTGTCGGCGCTCCAGAGCATGAGCTTGGCGAGATCGAGGGCGACCGCGGCCGCCGCCGTCGGCTCGCCCGCGGCATACAGCGCGTCGAGCGCCTTGGTGAGGGTCGCGCCCGCCTCCGGCCACCGGCCCAGCCCCTTCAGTGCGGCGCCGCGCACGCGCAGCACGTGGGCCGTGAGGGCGCGGTCCGCGACCTCCTCGATCGTCGCCGCGCGATCACAATGCGCGAGCGCTTCGGCGAACGCCGCACTCCCGTTTGCCTGCTCGGCGGCCAGGGTCAGCGTGCGCACGGTCTCGTCGGGATCGGCTGCGGTGCCCGCCTGATACAAGTGATACGCGAGATCCGATGCGCGCAGTGTGACGCGGTCGCCAAACGCCGTGTGCATCGCAGCCGCGATCTTGAGGTGACGCCGTTGCCGCCGCGGCATCGACAGCGTGCCGAGCAACGTCTGACGAATGAGTTCGTGGGCGAAACCGTAGACGATCTCGCGACCGCGACGATGTTCGACGACGAGTTGCGATTTCGTCGCGGCGTCGAGCGCGTCGAGCAACTCATCCTCGGTCTGTTCGCCGAGGGCCTCGAGTACCGCCAGCTCGAACCGTGATCCGATCACCGCGGCCGATGTCAGCACCGCGCGACAGGCCGGCGTCAGGCGCTCGAGGCGGCGGCCGATTACCAGACGAACGCCTTCGGGCACGTCGAGCTCGTCGACCGAGAGATCCGTACGCCACGCCCCGTCGGCATGAAACAACCGGCCTTCTTCCTTGAGGTGCTGGAACACCTCTTCGACGAAGAACGGGTTGCCTTCGGTTTCCTTGAAGATGACCTGTACCAGCGGCGCAGGGGGCGCGCTGCCGCCAAGCGCCGCGAGCAACGCACCCACACCAACTTCGTCGAGTCGACGCAGCGCCATGCGCGTCGCGAGCCGCTGTCGCGTGAGCGATTCGAGCACCCGCGCGAACGGCCGGTTCACTTCCAGTTCGACATCGCGATAAGTGCCGAGGATGACCAGCGGCAGCTCTGCCACATAGCCCGCGATGTGCTCCAACAGGCTCAGCGTCGCGTCATCGGCCCAGTGCAAGTCATCGAGCAGGATAACGAGCGGCGCGACTTTGCACGATCGCTCCAGATACTCGCGGTACTTGTTGAACAGGTACCGTCGCTGCTGGTCAGGGGCGAGTTCGAGCGCTGCGGGAATGTCAGGGAACGTGTCGCGGAGCGACGGCTGAATGCGCGCAATTTCCGACGCGGCATCGCCGAGCACCTCGCGAAACGTGCGCAGCGGCACGAGTCGCGCGACGGCGTCGAGGATCTCGGCGAACGGCGTGAAGGGCGGCATGCCTTCCATCTCGTAGCAATGCCCCGTCACGCACAGCGCGCGTTGCGCGCGGGCTTCGTCCATGATTGTCGTGCTCAAGCGTGTCTTACCGACGCCTGGCTCGCCGCCGATGAGCAATACGCCG
The DNA here is from genome assembly GCA_031370885.1 of Gemmatimonadaceae bacterium. Lineage (GTDB taxonomy): Bacteria > Gemmatimonadota > Gemmatimonadetes > Gemmatimonadales > Gemmatimonadaceae > Gemmatimonas. The sequence goes on along the minus strand of JANMRE010000193.1, from coordinate 4,458 downwards.
CCTTTGCCCGTGGCAAGTCGCGCGAGAAACGCGCGCGCCTCGCTGAGTTCTTTCTCGCGCCCGATGAGCGGCACGCGCGATGGCGGCGCGACCGCACCGTGCACCACTGACATCGCCGAAGCCGACGCACCGGCAACCAACGCACCGGACAGCTCCGCCAGCAACGCCGCGCCGAACTCGCCGATCGTCGCATGGCGTTCGGCGGGATCGCGCGCCAGCGCCCGCGCTAACACGAGATCCACCATCGGCGGCACCGTCGTGCGTTGTGTGGTCACGCGCGGCGCGTCCTCGGTCAACCGCTTCGCCATCAACGCCTGTGCATTCGCACCCGCAAACGGCGGCGCGCCCGAAAGCATCTCGAACAACACGCAGCCCAGCGAATAGAGATCGCTGCGTCCATCCAACTCCGCGTCGCCGAGCATCTGCTCGGGACTCATGTACGTCGGCGTGCCGAGTGCGAATCCGGTCTGCGTCAACTTGGCATCGCTGGGCCCGGCGGCGAGCGCGATGCCGAAGTCGGCGACCTTCGCGTGGCCGCCGGAGAGCAGAATGTTTTCCGGCTTGATGTCGCGGTGCACGACGCCCTTCGCGTGCGCGTACGCGAGCGCATCCGCCACCTGCGCCGTGAGGCGCAACGCGTCGGCCAACGGCAACTGGCCCTCCCGCGTCATCCGGTCGCGCAACGATTCGCCGTCCACAAACGGCATCACGTAGTACAGCATGCCGTCGGCGTCGCCCGAGTCGAAGAGCGCGAGAATGTGCGGGTGCTCGAGGCGCGCGGCGATTTTGATCTCGCGCAGGAAGCGCTCCGGTCCCAACGCCTGGGCCAGCTCAGCCCGCAAGACCTTGAGTGCGACCTGGCGGTCGTGCTTCACGTCGGTGGCGAGGTACACCGTGGCCATGCCGCCGGCGCCGAGCTCGCGTTCGATGGTGTAGCGGCCGGCGAGGGCGGTGTTGAGACGTGCAGCGGCGTCGTTCATTTCACCTTGCTCATGCGATCAAGCCAGCCGGTGAGCAACTCCCGACCACGTGACGATCGGAGCGCCTCATACCGGCAGTGCAGCGCCCGGCACGATGCCGAGGAGGAACTGCGCGACTGGGAATATGCTGATCGGCCCCTGTTGCTGTGCGAGGGGCACGTCGGCCAGCGCGATCAGTCGCGCGTCTGGGAACTCATCGTGGAAGGCCAGCAGGCCTCGTCGATCGGCGGGGCGGAGCGCGTGACCACTCTTCACTTCGATCGCGACAAGACCATGTGAGGTTTCCACGACGAAATCCACCTCGACGCCGCCGGTGGTACGCCAAGTGGTGAGACGCGCATCGCGTTCGGCCTCACACCACGCCGCCAGATGCTGATACACGAGGCCTTCGCGGGATGCGCCGATGGCGTCGGGGGCCATGCGGGCGCTGTCCGATGGCCGAAACGCCGCCGCGATACCGGTGTCGGCGAAATAGAGTTTGGTTGCGCCGCTAACGCACGTCGCGAGGGGCGGGCACTGAACACCGGGACCCGTGCGATCAGGAACATCGACTCGAGCACGTCAATCCAGTCGATGACCGTGCTCTTCTTGACGGCCGCCAGTTGCGCGATCGCGGTGGGACTGATCACGCTCGCGTGAGAGAGCGCCAGCTGCTCGAGCGCGCGTGCAAAGCCGTCGATCTGTCGCACGCGTGCTTCGGCGCGCACCTCGTCAAACACCGCCACCGTGGCATAGTCGGCCAGCGCCGGTTCTGCGTTCTCGGCCGTCCAGATCACCGGCAGCAATCCGATGCGTTGTGCAGCCGTCAACGAAAATGCCGTGCCCAGCTCCGCGGCGAGAAACGGCGACATGATGCGTCGACCCGCGCGGCCACCAAGCAAGTTGACGCCGGCGCGATGCAGCGATCGCGCGCTGGATCCGGTGAGCAGAAAGCGGCGTTCCGGCTCACGATCCATGCGTTGGTGCACGGGATCGAGGATCGCCGGGACCCGTTGCACCTCATCGATCACGACCCACCGATTCGCGGCCGCCGCGTCGAGCATGCCATGCAGGCGCTCAGGCTCAGACGCTAAGGCCCGCGCATTCGACCCTGATCGCAGGTCCAGCATGACAGCGTCGGGGAAGCATTGCTGCGCATACGTGGACTTCCCGGTGCCCCTCGGCCCAAAGAGGCGTCGCGGACCACATCGCTGCGGCTCCGGCCGAGGCGCCGACTCGCCTGCGCCAATTGTCGTAGCGCGGCGTGCCGAGCGCCATCCCGGTTCGGGTCAGCTTCTCGCCACCCGAGTCGGTCGCCACTTCTGGACCGATGGTTTCCCGAGTCGGTCCCCGATCTCGTCCACGAACGTCAGCGCCGAGCGGACGCTGATGACGCGAACCAGTTCATCGCCACGGTCGGTAAAGAGAGTCGCGAGCAATCCCCGTACTTCTTCTCGTTGGCGTCCGCGTTGCGCGAATCGCATCGGTACGAAAGCCCATCGGTCAAATCTACGGCGAGAATCGGAAAGCCTCGGAAACGCCCGACGTCAGCCGCCGCGGCCGGGCATGATGGTTGGAATCACCTGCCGCCGATTGCGCCGATACACGCGGAAGTCGCTATCCAAGGTCACAATCGTGGTCTGCGCGTCAAGTTCGGACATGCGTACCAGGCACGCGTCGGCGAGTGACATCGGTACGGTCGCGAATTTGCGCATCAAGCCGCGGACCGCCTCGATCTCTGTGTGCAGGCGGAAGTCGATTCTGACCACGTCGTTCGCGAGTAGATCCAAGAGCGTATCCTGTCCACCCGCCAGCCGGCCCAACAGAAAACACGCCTCCGATACGACCGCCTCGCAAGTAAAAATCGGCGGCTCAACCGTGTCGAGCACCTGACGGACCCACGCATGATGTCGGTCGCGCCGATTGAGCAGGGCCACCAAGGGGCCTGCATCGACAACGACCCGGGTCATTTGCCATAGCCGGCCAGATGCTTCGGATTCGTCGACAGGTCGGTTGGGCCATCGAGCGGTCCCACGAGCCCGTCGACCGCAGCCGTGACCGAGCGGCGCCCGCTCGCTGCGAGGCCCTCCAACGCCTCGCGCACGAGCGCCGAGCGGCTCGACTTGCGGCGCCGCGCCAAGTCGCTCAACGCGTCGTCCAAGTGCTGGGGAAGCTTAAAGGACACGGTGCGCATCGGATTCGCCATGGTATTACCTCCCTGTCAGAAACGTAATACTGGCAGTGTGTCTGTCAAGCCGGAGCAGCGCGTGCCACCGCGGGCTCGCCGCCATTCTGCCAAGGCCGGGGTATAGGTCTTGATTCTGCACCACGTTGTAGGCGGAGTGGACGGGTATCGATCTTGGCCACTTGACGAACGCATCGTCATTTGTCATCTTAAATGACGACGATGCCGACACCTCGCCTGCCACGCACGCTGGACCTGGCCTCCTTGCTGGCGCGCAAGTCCCACTTTCTGCTGGGACCACGCCAGACCGGAAAGACCACGCTCATCAGCGACGCGTTGCCGGGGGTTCGTTCCTACGATCTGCTGGACAGCAGCGTATTTCTTGAGCTGAGCCGCTCACCGCAGCGACTCGCTGAAGAGCTCGACCCCTCCACGCGGATCGTCGCCATTGACGAAATCCAGCGACTGCCCGAGCTGCTCAACGAAGTGCATCGTCTCATTGAATCCCGCGGTATTCACTTCCTCCTCACCGGCTCCAGTGCGCGCGGCCTTCGCCGAGGCGGCGTGAACTTGCTCGGCGGCCGCGCACGCACCAAGTACCTGCATCCGCTGACGCGCAGCGAACTGGGGTCACACTTTGACCTCGCGCGCGCCGTCGAACGCGGCACCATTCCGAGCATCTATTTCTCCGATGATCCAGCGGCTGATCTGGACGCGTACGCCGGTACCTACCTGCAGCAGGAAGTCGTCGCCGAAGGCGCAACGCGAAATGCGCCGGCGTTCAGCCGATTTCTTCACGTCGCCGCGCTGTGCAACGGTCGCATTGTCAATTTCACCAACATTGCGAATGACGCGCAGGTGCCACGCACGACGGTGTATGAGTACTTCGAGATTCTCAAGGACACGCTGATCATCCGCGAATTGCCGGCGTGGCAACGGTCCACACGTCGTAAGCCAATCACGTCGTCAAAGTACTACTTCTTCGACGTCGGCGTTGCGTCGAAACTCCAGGGGCGCACGATCAAGGCGGAGACGCCGGAGTTCGGTGCCGGTTTTGAGGCGTATGTCATGCACGAATTGACGGCGTACGCCGACTACCGATCAGCGGATGACATTCGATACTGGCGTTCCACGTCAGGATTTGAAGTGGATTTCATTCTCGGTGATCACACGGCCATCGAAATCAAAGCGACCCGCACCGTAACCAATGATCATCTGAAAGGGCTCAAGGCCCTCGCTGACGAACAGCACTTTCAACGCTACGTGTGTGTGGCGATGGTGGATCGGCCGCGAACAGTGGACGGCATCACCGTC
>JANMRE010000191.1:0-18431 GCA_031370885.1 Gemmatimonadaceae bacterium | reverse complement strand
CGTCACGGTGAGCGGATCATTCACCGGTCCCGGTGCCCAAGCCGCGTCGGATGCGCTGTGGAGCACGACGCAAAACGTTTTTACGAACACCGCGCGAAATGTCAGCGCCGCGAACCCGGTGGCCAACCGAACCATCGCGTTTCCCGGAGCGCAGCCGGCCAATACCGCCTGGGTGCAAGACGTGTACTTCGCGTCGCGATGGGTGTACGAAACCGACAAGAGCGGCAGCTACACGCTGACCCTGACCTTCACCATTACCGCGCAGTGAACGCGATGAACGATTCACGGACACGCACTCGGCTGCGCCGTTCATTCGTTGTCGCGCTGCTGGCGACGGGCGTCATGGTTTGCGTCCCTGCCGCATCAGTCAACGGCCAGTCGTCGGGCGGCCAAAGCGCGAATACCGTGGTGTCAACGCTCGTTGGTGGCGTGTTCGGGTTCTCACCCGCGTTGCCCACGCTCACACAGAATTCGCAGACGGGTAATCTCTGCTCGCCGGGCGCCTGTTTCGTGGGCAGCGTCACCACCCGCGGCAATCGCGGATGGCAGTTGCAGGTAAAGCTCGCAAGCCAACCCGTGGGATTCACCGTGCGGTATGTGCAGACCACCGTGCCGGCGAGCGCTCAGGCCGTGAACAGCGGCGTTCAGACGTTGCTCACCACGGCAACGTGGCTCACGGTGGCAACGGGTGCGTTGCCGACTGGTGGAAGCGTGGTTGGCGTGATGTTCAATGCGAACCGGACCAGCGGCAATTCCGGCGTGCAGCCGTCGGCGGCACAGGTTGCAGCGGTGGTGACGTATCAGGTGGTCGCGTTTCCCTGACGTGGGTTCGTCGCACCATCGACTCACGCCGGTCACCTCTTGCGGGATGCGATCGCGGACGTAGCGTTGAGTCATGCAACGACGACACTTCCTTGCCTTGATTGGTACCTCGACCGGCGCGCTACTGGCGACTCGGCGGTCCAATCTTCATGCGGCGACTGATGGCCCGCTGAACCTCAACCGTATTGGGCTGGAGTTGTACGCGGTGCGGAAAGCCATGAAGGCCGATCCCGAGCGTACACTGGCTGCGATCCGTGCCATTGGCTATACGGATGTCGAGCTGCTGTGGAGCTTCAAGAACTTCGGGCGCAGCACGAAGGAAGTGCGAGACACGCTGAAGAAAGAGGGGCTGAAGGCTCCGTCGGCGCACATGGCGCCCGAAACGATTCTTTCCGACTGGGAGCAGAGTCTCGATACCGCGCGGCAACTGGGGCACCAGTACCTGATCGTGCCGAGCTTGCCGTCGGAGACGAGCAAGTCGCTGGACGCCTGGAAGCTGTGGGCGAACCGGTTCAATTCTGCTGGCGAAGTGGCGCGCCGCGCCGGCATCTGGCTGGCCTTTCACAACGAGCCCAATCATCAGGCAAAACTCCAGGGCGAAGTGCCGCTTGAGGTGTTCGCGAACGCGCTCGATCCCAAGTATGTGCGCCTGCAATTGGATTGCGGCAACATGTTGATGGGCGGCGGCGATCCGATGGCCTTCCTGGCGGCGCATCGCGATCGCTGCTGGAGCTTCCATCTCAAGAACACGGTGGCTGATCGCTCGGCAGATACCGAACTGGCCACGGGGACGTTTAATCTGCGCGCATTTCTGGCGGCAATTCCGGATCTGGCGAAGAAGCCGTGTTATGTAGAGCAGGAAGGGGCGAAAGACGAAATGGCCAGTGCGAAGGCGAACTTCGAGTATCTCAGGGCGTTGGAGTTCTGAGTGTGGCGCGTGGACTGTGCACTCTTTCCGCGACGTTCGCGAAGTGCGTCGGCATAACCACCTACCAATCCGTCGGCCGGTAGTCCTTCAGAAACCTGCCCCATACGTGTGTCCCGGTGTTGATCCCGTCAATAATCGGGTCCACAATGCGCGCCGCCCCGTCGACGATATCCAACGGCGGATGGAACCGGTGCTCCACAACCTTTCGCGCCGCAATCTCGGCGGGATCTTCGTCGGTCACCCAGCCGGTATCCACCGCATTCATGTGAATGCCATCGGTGAAGTAGTCGGCCGCTGCGGTGCGCGTCATCATGTTGAGCGCGGCTTTCGCCATGTTCGTGTGCGGATGGCGCGTGGTTTTGAACTTGCGGTAAAACTGGCCTTCTACGGCGGACACGTTCACAATGTGCTTGTCACGATTGGGCGTGCGCAGCATGAGGGTCTTGAGACGCGCGTTGAGCAGGAACGGTGCGACGGCATTCACCAGGTGCACCTCGAGCAATTCAACCGACGGCACGTCGGCCATCAGCATACGCCATGAATTGCGGTCGCGCAGGTCCACCTGCTGCATGTCCTGATCGAGCTGTCCTTCCGGGAAGAGATGCGCCTGTGGCGCGGCGTCGTCGGGGAGCAGTGCAACCTGCGACCACTCGGCGGCGTGGGTGAGTCCCGACACCTCTGCCAACCGCTTGGTGGCAACGACGTCGACATCGGTGCTGGCCGAGCCGGTGCTATCGGGCAGCATGTTGTACGCACGCACGCCTTCGTACGCACCAAGCAGCTGGCGCACATGGTCGGGCATGTTGCCGATGGCGGCCGTCTCGAGTTCCATCATGTGGCGATAGAACCCGGGCGGACGACGCACCGTCTGGCAGGCGTTGTTGATGATGAAGTCCAGCCGGTCGTGCGTTTCGTTCAACAGATGACAGAACGCGTCGACACTGGGCGTGTGGCGCAGGTCGAGCCCGAAAATCTCCAGACGATGGCCCCATTGCTCGAAGTCTGCCTCGGCGGCGTACCGCGCCGCAGAGTCGCGCGGGAAGCGTGTGGTGACGATGAGATGGGCGCCGGCGCGCAGCAGCTTGATGCCGGCCTGATAGCCGATCTTTACACGTCCGCCGGTCAGCAGCGCCACGCGACCAGTGAGGTCGGCCGATTCACGGCGCTTGGCGTAGTTGAATTCGGCGCAGGTGGGGCAGAGCTGGTCGTAAAAGTGGTGCAGCACATCGAACGACCGCTTGCACACGTAGCAATGTTGCGGCTCGAGTGCCTCACGAAAATCCGCATCGTTTACGGTGCCTTGCTCGTCGCTGCCGGGCAGCAGGTAGTTGGGCGTGGTGAACACCGTTTGGCGACGGAGCGAACGAATGCCGGTGCTGTTGAGCTGCGACTCGGCGTTGTGGATGTGAGCTTGACGCTGGGCTTTCTTGTGTCGTTTGGTGGCCTTGACCATCTGGCGCCGGAGAATGGCATCGGGGCGCGAGACTTCGCCGGCGGCTTTCAGGAAGCGCGTGCGCTCCGGTTCGGCCACGTCGAGCAGGCGCGCGCGGTCGATCGCCAGCGATTCGAGCAGCGCGGTGGCAAGGCGGATCTGTTCGTGAAGGTCAGAGCTGTGGGGCATAGCCCCGAAAGATAAGGGGGGAGGGAACGCCCGCGTACGGACCCTGCTACCAGTCGTTGGGACGGTCCATCGGTTGTCTGAAATACCACCACTCCCCGTCCGCCGACCAGCCTTCGTCTTCGGCGTTGGCCTCGCCCCAGATACAGCCGTCGCTGGGTTCGGTCACGGCAACGAATCGCGTGTCCATTGCCGTAAGTTCCGCGCGTAGCGGCGCGAGCTGGTCGCGGAGACCTGGCGGGACGTTTCGGATGCTGCGGGCGATGAGATGACGCAGATCGACATCGTTGAGGTAGTCGTCGAACGTGAGCGTGTAGCCGCGCTCGATCTCGGCGACGATCTGACCCCACCGTTCCACCAGCATGGGGAGCGTTGGCACATTCGCATGGGTGGAGTCCTTCATGGCGCAGCACGCATTTGCAGGGGACTCACGGCGAGGGCCGTCGTTTCGCTTGTCGACGGAAATACGCTTCGCCGTCGTTGGGCTTGAAAAATGTGCGAATGGTGCCGTCGGCGTCAGCGGCCAGGAAGGCGCCGCTCACCCGATCGAACCGCGAGACAACGCCATCGGAGGGACGCACCAGTTCGAGCACGTCACCACCGGCCGGCGCGTCACGGAGCGTCTGCGCCAAGACGAGATACTCGGTGATGGAAACCCGGCCAAACTCGCTGCCGTGCTTCTGGAAGTGCTCCTCAAGCCGCGCCCGCGACCGGAACCCCGCCGTGGAATGCCGCTCCATTTGCTGGACGCGCGACGGAGGGGACTGAACGGACGGACTGACGGTCGGTGTCGCCGCCTTTGGGTGGACGCTCGCGGTCGGCGAACGGAGGACGATCCACGCCAGTACGACGAATGCCAGCAGACCAAGGACCCTGCTCATCATCAGCGAGTTGGCAGAAGGTGACGCAACGTGCGATCGAGTACGGCGGGTTGCAGCTGCACGTTGACGATCCAAGGTGGTGCCCCGATGGTCCAGTGGCCGTACGTGGTGGTCACAATGCTTCCATCGGGAAGACGAACAAGACCGGGATATGCGGCATCCCATGGGTCGGTGTTGTCCATCAACCGCACGCGGTATCCTGCTGAGGTAGAACGCAGCAGCGAGCGAAAGCGATGCGCATCAGGGACTCACGGGTGTTTCGACACGATTGACACGACGCAGAATGTCGCGGAGTGCCGCCAGACGCTGGATGATGTAGGGAATGGTGTCCAGACCGGTGGTGAAGCGCAAAACATAACTGTACAGCGCGATCAGAGCGCCGGCCTGGTGAACGTTTCCGCCAAGGGCGGTGGACGCATACAGCGACGCGGCGAGCACCAGGATGACAATTGCTTCATTGGCGCCGAAATTCCACGCCTCCTGATTGGAGAGCGCGACTTGCCAGTGTCGCAGGTTGTTGTAGTGATCCCGAATACGCGCCGGCTCGTCGGCCGCAATGATATGCACCTGGCGTTCGAGCTCATCGTGTTTTCGCACATTCAGTTGAGCGGTGCGCTTGCCGTAGACGAGGCTGAGTGCACTGACGGGCACGAGGGCTGCGAGGCAGATCGCCACCACGGTCCGATCATAGAATGCGAGAATGATCAGTGAGCCCAGTATGTTGTACACGGCTTCAATGACGTAGATGAGATCGTATTGCAGGAACTCGATGATTTCGCGCGACAGTGACGAGTAGGCACTTCTCCGGGACACGTCGACGCCCAATGAGGTGCGATCGAGCAGTTGCGTGATGAACGTGGTGTACACGCTGGAAAACGTGCGCGTATCGTAGATGTGCCGGAACACGCCGATGAGCAGCCACGTCAGATGCACGCCGACGAGCTGCATGAGCCCCCCTAAATGGCCCGCCAGCAGACCATCGACCGCGGCGCCGAGAAAGTACGGGCGCGCGAGCACGCCCACCATTTCCAGAGCAAACAGCACATAGGTGAGCGCCAGCGGCAGTCGATATTCGCGTAACACGCGGCGAATCGGCGACCGCGTGGTGTTCATGGCTCGCTTGGCCGTGTTCGCTCGGTCACGGAGTTGCCTGGGGTCCCGGCAATTCGACCGCGGCAGTTTGGCGAGCCGCACCGACAGTCGAACGGCTCGCTTAACTCGTTCATGGCGGCGCTATAGTCCAGTGTGAGCTCGTCGCCGGTGGCGATAGCGCACCGCGCAATCACATCGAGTCCGCGAAACGCGGTGTTCGGCATGCAGGAGTGGTTCTGCGGCCGCCACAGGGTGGGATCATCCGACCAGAGCGCATACACGCCGTGACTCAATGGATATCCGTATCGACGGAACTCCAATTGCTGGTCGGTGGTCCAGTGTTGTTGGACGTGGGGCAGGGTGACGACGTTGAGGGGGCGCTCTTCGCCCTGAAACACGACGTCGCCTGCAACGAACGCGCGGAGTGCAAAACTGCCGTAGCCGGCAATGGAATCGCCGCGCATTTCCGTGGCGGGCTGTCGACGCCGATGGCGTTCGATTCCTTCGGCGACGATCAATTCCAGAAATGCCGCCGGGCCGGTGCCGTCGAAACGCAGGATATGATCGGCCGAGCCTTCGGAACCTTCGGGATAAAACAGCGAACAGGTGAAATTGATTTCGAGAAAATGCAATGCACCGCCGGTATCCTGACGGAAGTCGAGCCGCGCATAACCAATACCGCGGAATCCACGGAAGATCCGTACCGCCGCGTCACGGAGCTGGTTCGCGAGCACGTCGTCCGTCACCGGGCGATTCGCGGTGGGGTGCAGCGCCGACGTTTTCAGTGCGTAGGTCTTGAAATGCACCCCGTCACCGAAGTCGTATTCCACCGGCCGAAAGGCGCGCACGCCACCGTCGGCGGTGGCGGCAACCAGCACCGTGAACTCCCGACCATCGATGTACTCTTCGACCAGCAAGGACGAGAATTCGGGCAGCCACCGTGACACGGTGCGGACGAGCGCGTCGGGCGTTTCGACGCGCGAGTTGTCGTCGACCCCCCGACTGTCACCGGCATGGGCCGGTTTGACAAACAACGGGAAGCGGAGCGGCTTGACCGCGTTGGTCACCCGCGAGGCGACGTCACTGATACTCGACACGACCACATGACGTGGCGTCGCGACACCGGCGGCGAACGCGACGTACTTCATCATCGGCTTGGTCGGGTCGTACAACTCGGGCGAGGGGCCGGTGTAGGGGAGGCTCAGTTGTTCCAGCGCGTGGATCACATCGACCGATGGCACATCCCAGTCGAGGTAGCCTTCGCACAGATTGACGTAGATGTCGTACCCGTCGCGGGCGCACTCGTACAGTTGTCGAAAGACCGTGCGCTTGTCGAGAAATACGTGATGAACGGTGGCGTGCGGCAGCAGCGGCGCGAGATCGCGGGGCGGATCGTAGAGGCGGTAGTCGACGATCGACGCACTGTAGTCGGGCTGCAGTACGCATACTCTGAAGCCAGCGGTCATGCGACTCGTTGCGCCACGTTCAGTTCCACCCGGCGCGCCCGCTGCTGGCGACGGTGCCGTCGTTCCGCGTGTCGCAGCAGCTGTTCGACCAGGGCGTGGTACGGTACACCGGCGAATCGCAAGATGGCCCCGATGGACGTAAAGTTTTCGTCTTCGGACAGACCGCACTGCGCGTTCACTTCCAAAACGTACAGTTCGCCGGTTTCGGCATCTTCACGCAGATCAACCCGACCGTATCCCACACCGCCAACCGCCACGTACGCGTCCCAACTGACCGACTTGATCGCCGCGGCCTGCGACGCACGAATACGTGCATACTCCCACAGGTTTTCGCCCTCGGGCAGGGGCGACTCGGTGTCGTTGAACTCCCAGAGCCGATCGAACGAGAGGAACTGCTGGGTCGGCGGCAACGCCCCGTTGAAAACGCGTTCCACGGGGGGATACACACGCCGATGTCGCAGATCATTGTGGTCGCCGACAATAAACGTGGTATACTCGCGACCCACCACGAATTCTTCGGCGATCAAGCCTCCCGACATCAGGTCCCAGCCGCGATAGCCTTCGGCCAGCGCCTGCACGCGCATCGCCAGATCGGCTGGCGTGTGCACGACGTTCTCGAGACCGATGCCGAGGCTTCCGGCGGAGACGGCCGGCTTGACGATGAGTGGACGACCGTGCCGTTGAAACGGCGCCTGCCAATCGAGCTGTTTGGGTTCAACGACGGACCAGAGCGACGTGGGCACACCGGCGATTTCGAACGCGCGTTTCATGTCGATCTTCGAAGTGGTCAGATCGTAGAACGCGCGATTGGAACCGGTATACGGAATTCCGGCGCGCTCGAGCGCGTCAATCACGGAGAGCCCAGGCACACCCTGCAGTTCGTCGCCGTCGCAGAGATTGATCGCGCAGGCCACTCCGGCGTGCTGCATGTCCTGGACGGTGTGTTCGATGGTGGACATGCTGACGGGCTGCCATCGCCACGGAAGCCCCAGCGCGTCGAATGCGCGGGCGAACTCCTCCCGGCCCGGTTCGAAGTCGCCATAGTATTGCAGATGCTCGTCCTCCGACGGCATCGTCGGCACGAGGACCCAGACGGCCGACGGCAAAGCCGATCGCACCGTTGTGGCGGAGTTCGTCGCGGGGGTCAACTACTTCCCGACCTTTGTAGGTACCAGTCGCATCTGCATTTCGAGGAGGGTTGAGGGATGCACTATTATAAGACGGAAGACGAAAGACGCGAGACCGAAGATGAGAGGCCAAAGACGAGACGTCGGCAGGATGTCTCCCGCCTCCGGTCTTCCGTCTCCAGTCTCCAGTCTCCAGACGCAATTCTCCGTGCGCGTGTCCAACTCCATCTCCATGCCCATCGTCGCCGACCTCGTTTCGCTGCTCGAGTTGGAAGCGCTCGAGGTTAACATCTATCGCGGGCAGAATCGCGACCTCGGCACTGGTCGGGTGTTCGGTGGCCAGGTCTTCGCTCAGGCACTCGTCGCCGCTCGGCGCACGGTTGAGGAGGCGCGCGAGGCGCACTCCGTACATGGGTACTTCCTTCGCGCCGGAGACCTCAAGGCGCCCATCGTGTTCTTTGTCGACCGCCCTCGTGATGGCGGCAGCTTTACGAGTCGTCGAGTAACCGCCATCCAGCATGGTGAAGCCATCTTCCATCTGTCGGCGTCGTTTCATGTGGCCGAGCCGGGACTGGATCATCAGGGGGGAATGCCGGAGGTCCCGCCGCCGGAGACGCTGCGCAACGAGCTTGAAGTCCTGCGGGAGAAAGTGGAACACCTGCCGACGTCACTTCGCGCGGTGCTCACGCAGGACCGACCCATCGACTTCCGGATGGTGCCGCTGGCCGATCATGACTGGCGGCACGGTGCGCCGGCGCGCGCGGCGTGGTTTCGTGTAGTGGCCGAACTCCCGACCGACATCATTGTCCATCAGGCCATCCTCGCGTACGCCTCGGATTATGGATTCCTGCCCACGAGTTTGACACCGCACCGAGTCGAGTACCGCGATCCCCGGTTGCAGATGGCCTCGTTGGATCATTCGCTCTGGATGCACCGGGCGTTTCGGGCCGATGAGTGGTTGTTGTATGTGATGGACAGCCCGTCGGCCGCCGGCGCGCGGGGATTCGTGCGCGGGCAGATTTTCACGCAGGCGGGAATGCTGGTCGCCTCGGTCGCGCAGGAAGGGCTGATTCGATTGCGCGAACCGCGCTGAAATTCAGAGGGCCCGCGCGTCGAGCATCACGAGCAGGCGCTTGGGTGCGGTGCGCCGATAGCCGTCTTCGAGCAGCGCACGAATCTCGCTCCAATTCGGCGTGTGGTCGAGCCACACGCCAATCCAGCCGCTTGGTCCAACGTAGGGTGGCACGAAAAACCGATCGGGGGCAGTGTGTATCATGAACTGCTGATTCTCTCGCGCCGCCTTGATCCACACGGCGGGTCGCCCGCCGCCGTGATGGTTGGCAGCACTCGCGTACATCGCGAACAACTTGTTGCGGACGCGAAAGGTGGGCTCGCTCCATGCTTCCTGTTCGTGCGCCTCCGGGAAGGCCAGACACAGCGTTCGCAGGCGGGTGAGCGGACTCGGTGGCATATGGCGAATGTACCGTCATCAACAACGCGTCGGCCAGCTCCAAGACTTCCCGGTCCGCGCGCCAGATGCTCAATTGGCTGAGGGCTCAGACTTCCACACTCCCGAGCGTCTCGTATGCGTTTCCGATTGAGTTTCGTGTGCACGGCGGCCACGCTGTTGACCACCACTGTGATGTTGTCGCGGACGGCACGCGCGCAGCCTCCTCCAAACATGGCCGCGCTCACTGCGCCGGTAGCTGCGCCGTGGATCCGTGACGCGGTGATTTACGAGCTGAACACACGCACGTTTACTCGCGCCGGCACGTTGAACGCGGCCACAGCGCGTCTTGATGCCTTGCGCGATCTTGGGGTGACGGTGGTGTGGCTGATGCCGATTCACCCCATTGCTCAAGTCAGGAAGAAGGGGAGTGTGGGCAGCCCCTACGCCATCCGCGACTATTACGCGGTGAACCCGGCGTTCGGCACCAAGGCCGATTTCAAGCGGTTCGTGAACGCGGCGCATGCGCGCGGACTCAAGGTCATCATCGATGTCGTGGCCAACCATACGGGGTGGGACAACGTGATGATGAAGACCCCCGCATTCTATCGACGGGATGCGAATGGCGTGGTGGTCTCACCATACGATTGGACCGATGTGGCCGCGCTGAACTATGAGAACCCACAGCTCCGGAGGTACATGACGGAGATGTTGGTGTACTGGATGAAGACGTTCGATTTGGATGGTTTTCGCTGTGACGTGGCGGCCGAAGTCCCCACGGCATTCTGGGAAGCCACGCGCGCAGCGCTGGAAAAGGTCAAGCCGGACATTCTCATGCTGGCTGAGTCGCACAAGCCGGAGTTGTTGGCCCGGGCATTCCATCTCGACTATTCATGGCCGTTGCATTCGGCACTGACCGATGTGCTGGCGAACGGCCAGCCTGCCACGCGCCTGCGCGATGAATGGCAAAATGAAGTTGCAACCTATCCCAAGGGTTCGCTGCATTTGCGCTTTTCCGACAATCACGACGAATCACGGGCGATCGCGCGATTTGGCGCGCGGGGAGCGATGGCGGCGTCGGCGCTCATGTTCACGCTGGACGGGGTGCCGCTGTTGTACAATGGCATGGAGGTTGGTGACATTACTGAATCGGGTGCGCCGGCACTGTTCGAGAAGATGGATGTGTTCTGGGATGCGTCGAAGCGGCGTCCGGAGTTTCCGGCGTACTATCGCGGATTGATCATGATGCGACGGGACCATGTGGCATTGCGTCGCGGCGCGGTGGAGTGGCTCGCCAACTCCGACACCAATCGCGTGCTCACGTATCGTCGACAGGACGCAACGGAGGAATTGCTGGTGGCCGTGAACCTGTCGAACCGGCCGTTCACGGGAACCGTCGGCGCGGCAGGGTCGTGGAGTGAGATCACACCGGGGGGGCGGGCTGCTGGTGCCGTAGCCGTGCCGGCAATGTCACTCGACGCGTGGGGGTTCCGGGTGTTTCGGCGGGTGCCGTAGCGGGGCACTACCCTTTAAAGATTGGCTCTTCGTGGAATCGTGTGGGTAAAACGCGTGCATCAAGGGCAGGCACATTGACGGCAAGATTCATACACATCATACACATCCTTGGCGAACTTCGCGGTCCACTCTCTCTTTGGCGTGGAAAAAGGCAACCTGCTGAGGTACCCGAGCGGCCCTTTGGGCTGTTCACTGCAGACTATTTACCGCAGGGTACGCGGAGGGCGCAGAGGACGGACCGGAGTGAGACATCATCGAACGTATCGTGTGTCCGCGCGGTGCTCCGCCATAACCGCGACGCGATCCCCTGCGTCCGCTGCGGTAAGACGTCTGTATTCAGGCTCTTCGGGATTTCGCGCTGCTGATCTTACGGGTTTTGAGAGCTTGGGGGTGGAGCGGGCACGTGAGGATTTTGAGATGGAGAGAGTGCTCATCGCGGATGCCGTAGCAGCGACGTTGGATGACGCGAATGGTGTTGTTCAAGCCTGCGGCGTCCAACCCGCAAGCGATACGCCGCCCGCAGCTCACTCCCGCTCTCCAACGCGTCCACGCACGCACTTCTCGACGGCCCGCCCCCACGCCAGCACCCGAGTCTCCAATCAAATCCGGCTACCGGACCCCTCGGATTGCGCCGTTTTTACCCACACATTTCCCCGAAGAGCCTGAAGATTTACCGCTGGTGCGCACAGGGGATCCAGGGAACTCCGGGCGGCGTACATGTATATGTAGGGAAGTAGGATGGCTGTTCATTCTCTTTCGGAGACATCACGTGCGTCGTACCGCGAGCGTTCTGGGATCGGGTGTGGTGGTATTGTCCATCGCATTGGCAAGCCTCTCCGCGCAGACCGCCATGAAGCCGGCGGCGCCGTCGGCAATGCAAACGGCGGTGTTTGCCGGCGGCTGCTTCTGGGGTGTTGAGGCCGTCTTTGAGCATCTCAAGGGGGTGAAGACGGTGGTCTCTGGCTATGCCGGTGGCAAGGTGGTGAACCCCGACTACGAAAACGTGAGCAGCGGTCGCACGGGGCACGCCGAGGCCGTGAAAGTCACCTTTGATCCATCGGTGGTGTCGTACGAGACACTGCTTAAGGTGTTCTTCACCGTTGCACACGATCCTACCGAGCTGAATCGACAGGGACCCGATGTGGGAACGCAGTACCGTTCGGCGGTATTCTTTGCCAGCGCGGAGCAACAGAAAACCATCACCGAGGTTATCGCGCAGATGACGGCGGCGAAGGCGTATCGTGGTCCTATCGTGACGCAGGTGGCGGCGCTCGACAAGTTCTATGACGCCGAGGCGTATCATCAGAACTACTTGTACAGCCACACGACGCAGCCATACATCGTGTACAACGATCTACCAAAGATCGAGGCGCTGAAGAAACAATATCCGACACTTTGGGAAGCGACCAAGGGAAAGTAGGGCTCAGCGGAAGCGGAGACGAACGATGCTCTCGAGTCCTTCGTCTCCGCTGTGCATGGCGACTGCGGTAGTGCCGTTGATCGACGGAAAGCCGCTGAGCAGATCGATGGATGCGGGCCACTCGGCGATAGCGATCAAACGCCCGTTCCGATCGTACACGTCCGCTTCGCGCGGCCGGCCATCGAGGTGAGATCGCTCAACCCACAGCTCGCCCGTGCGTGCCCAGACCAAACCCTCGATCGGCGGTTTGGACGAGGGAACGCCAAAGGGAAGATCGGTTTTTTGTGCGGTGATGGTACTGTCAGCCTTTCGTTGTTCGGAGGATGAGAGGGTTACGGGGGACACCGTGCGTTTAAGCGATCGCACAATGCGTCCGTTGGCGTCGAAGACCGTCACTTCATATTTCGAGCCCACCGCCTCGGCCCGTACACCGCCGGGACCATACGCCCGCAGCCAATGCGGTCCAAACGGCTGCCAGAAATACCCTTGCGAGACGCCAATCTGTTTACCCGCGGCGTCTTTTTGAATTTTCGTGACCTTGTGTACGCCGGCGGTGGCGCCAACTGGAATCGCCAGTGTATCGACGCGCAATACATCACCAGTGGCTGATCGCCGCACGCGAAGTGGACGGAAGCCTCCCGAAGCCTGATCAAACCAGATTGTCTCGTCGACTTGCGTGCCAGCGGGTTCGAAGATGAGAGGCAGGCGGCTGCCGCCAGTGAACTGCTTGAGTGGGATCGTTCGCGCCGTTGACGCGGGGGTTCTGGAAACGTCGACGGCCAGCATTCGCGCGTTGCCCTCGTCCCGAACCCACAGCAGGCCGTCGGGGCCGACAGCGATGGCGGCGAGTTGTTTGAACTCGAGCGGGCCCGACCCCATGCGACCGATTCGAGCGACCAACGCGCCTCGGGGCGAGAACAACCGAATTTGCGAATCCTGGGCGTCAGCGACGAAGATCCGACCCGCCGCATCGACGGCAAGTCCTGAAATCTGTCCGAAGTCGGCGCCATCGACGGCGTTCGCTCCCCCGATGGTCAGATCGACGATCCCCCGCCAGCGAGGGGGCGTTGGCTGCACGGCATGCGCTCTCGCGGCGGCGAACAGCAGAGATGAACTGCACAGGACGCGGAGGGCGCAGTGGATTCGAGCCTTTCGATCGATCATTGGGCACCGGTAGACGACGGGAAGCGCGAGTCAAGTTCGTACACGAAAGTGCGACTCGTGACGCTACGAGGTGGTTGCCGGGAAGGGCAATGGCGAGCAGCTTCTACCCTCATGATTTCACCTCTTCGTAACCTGATCGCAACCGGCAGTGCGTTACTGGTGTTGTCGGCGCTGAACTGGCCGCCCAGAGCGCCCGCGGCGTCAGTCGCGACACCGGCCTTCGCCGCCTTCGTCGACCAGTACTTGCTCGATTTTGCCCGTCGGCACCCGTCGATTGCTGCCGGCAACGGGATTCACGAGTTCGATGGAACGCTCGACGACTTCGCTGCTGGTGCGATCCAGCGTGAGATCGCAGAACTCAAGCGTGACCGCGCTCGACTACGTGCGTTTTTGCCGACGCGTCTCACGCCCGACGAGCGCGTTGACCAGAAGATTCTGGACGGCGTCATCGATGGCTGGCTGCTGGAACAGGAAACGCTGCAGAACTGGCGCCGGAATCCAATGCTGTACGCATCGGCACTCTCTGATGGCGTGCACAATCTGATGACGATGGAGTATGCGCCGGCACCGGTGCGAATGCGCCGGATCATTTCCAAACTCGCCGGCGTGCCGAACTTGCTGGCGGCCGCCCGCGTCAACGTGACGAACCCGCCGAGGCTGTTTGCCGAACGCGGTGCCGTGATGATGAAGGGGGCGTCCGGTATGTTGGCCAACGACGTGGCGCTGGCGTTCGCCTCACAGCGCGGCACCCCGCTCATGGACTCGCTCCAACGCGCAGTGGCTGCGGCCCGCCCACCCCTCGACGCATATGTCGCGTGGCTTGAGCGTGACGTGATACCGAAGGCGAGTGGCGACTTCGCGATTGGTGGCGACGCGGTCGCGCGTCGGTACCGGGCGGAAGAGCTGATCGACCTGCCGTTGGATACCCTGGTGCGTATTGGCGAACGCGAGTTGGCGAAGGGGCAGTCCGAGTTCCGCGCCGCCGCCGCGCGGATGGCACCGGGCCGCGACGCGCAGGTCGTATGGATGGAGGTACGCCGCAATCATCCAAAACGCGGCCAGGTGATCGCGGCGGCGCAGGCCATCGTGGATTCACTCACCACCTTTGTGCGCGCCAAGGGGTTGGTAACGGTCCCCACCGGTGAACGAGTGATCGTTGCCGCAGCGCAGCCCTTTGATTTGGGTTTCGCCTCCATGCATGCGTCACCGCCGTTGGAACTGACACCGGTGCAGAGCTATTACTACATCACCGACGCGAGCGCCGATCAGCCGGTGGTGCAGCAGGAGGCGTGGTTGGAGCGATTCAATTATGCGTCGCTCACCAACACCTCGGCGCACGAAGCGATGCCGGGGCACTGGCTGCATTCGCAGTTCATGCGCAAGACGCCGGGGAAAGTGCGTCGAATCTGGATCGGGTTGAATCCGTTTCCGCAGCCGTCGTCGGGTCAGGATGGCTGGGCCCACTACGCAGAGCAGTTGGTGGTGGAGCAGGGGTACGCCAACAACGACCCACGCTATCAGCTGGCGCAGGTGAGTGACGCGCTCACGCGCATCTGCCGGTTACTGTCGGGAATCAAAGTGCATCGACGGGAATGGACGCTGGCGCAGGCACAGACGTGCTTCGAGCGTGAGGCGTACGTGGCCTCTCCGGCAGCACGTCGCGAAGCGGAACGGGCCACGTATGATCCCACATACGGCGGCTACTTTTTGGGCAAGCGGGGCCTGTTGACATTGCGCCGCGACGTACAAGCTGCCCAAGGGGCGGCGTTCAATTTGCGCGCGTTCCACGAGCGCATTCTCACCAACGGGATTGCGCCCATCTGGGCGCATCGGCAATTGCTGCTGCCGGGCAACACCGCTCCCGTCATTCAATAGGCACCGTCAGCGATGCGTGTTCCGGGGAAAGTTCGAGTGGGTGTGCTGGGTGCCGGCGCGTGGGCCCGCTTTGCGCACCTGCCGGGGTACGTGCGTGATCCCCGATGCGAGTTGGTGGCCATTGCCGATCCCGTGGTCGAGCGGGCACGCGAGTTTGCGGCGGAGTTCGGCATTCCACACGTGTACGACTCGCACGAGGCGCTGATCGCGCGCGACGACATTCATCTTATTGATGTCTGTACGCCAAGTGCCACGCATTTTGAACTGGCTATGGCGGCGTTGAACGCCGGCAAGCATGTGCTGTGCGAGAAGCCGGTGGCGTATGATTTCCAGGAAACACGTCGGGCGGCCTTGTTGGCCCGCGCCAAGGGGCTCAAGACCAAGTTGGGGTTCACGTTCCGCTACAGTCCGGCGATGCAGTACATGAAGGAGCTCATCGACGACGGATTTGTGGGCACGCCGTTCATCTTCAACGGCTACGAGCAGAACTCACAGTGGCTGGACCCGCAGAATCCGCTGCGGCAGGTGGATCACGAGGCCGATCAGTCGGTGATCCAGGTGTCGTCGCTGGAGGGTTACGGCGCGCCGATCATGGATCTTGGGCATCTGTTCATGGGGAGTCGTTTCAAGGCCGTTGTGGGGACGATGAAGAACTTCATCCCCGAGCGCATGGTGCGCGCCACGGGCACAATGATGCGCATGAATATCGATGATGGCGACATATTTATCGGTGAGTTTGACAGCGGCGCAATCGGATCTATTCAGACCAGTTTCGTGACGGTGGGAAATTATCCGGGCCTCGAAGCACGGGTATATGGCAGCAAGGGCGCGCTCATTTGCCGGTTGGTGGAAGAGAATGGCGTGTGCGAGTCGCTCAAGGCCGCCACGGGCGATCAAGTTGAGTTCCGCGAACTCGAGGTGCCGGCGCGCTTCTATCCGCCCGGCGGTGCGAAAACCGAATCGTGGCGTTCGTTGTTCTACGCCAACCTGGTGCACTCGTTCATCTCCGAGATTCTGAGTGATGGGTCGGAGAATGAAGGGAGTTTCGAGGACGGCGCGCATGTGCAGGAGTTGATCAATGCGGTGGAGCAGTCGTTCCGGGAGCGGCGCTGGGTGTCGATTCCGTTGGATGCGGGCGCCGCTCCCTGAGCGCCGCAACGGAGTCCAGCGCGCTGGACGCGTACTTCGCGCAATACTACGCGCGGCATCCGGTAACGGCCACGTTCACCGGCGTGCACGCGCATGATAGTCTGCTTCCCGATTGGTCGACGGCATCGCGGCAGGCTGACGTGGATGAGATGCGGGCGCTGCATGCGCGACTGACGGCACAGCAGCCGTTCCCGGTGGGCGGATTCGTGGCATTGCGCGATGACTCGGCTGCGCTGGATGCCGAATTGGCGCGAGCGAATCTCGAGGTGCGGATCGCCGAGACGGACAGCGGGTTCTTTCACGACCGGAATCCGGCGCTGTGGACAGGGGAAGCGATTTTTGGGTGCGTGTCGCTAATGATTCGGGACTTCGCACCCGTGGCGGAACGATTGCCGGCGCTGCGAGCGCGGCTTGGTACCATTCCGGCGTTCTTGGCGGAGATGCGTCGCGTGATTGTTGGTCCGATTCCAACGCGCTGGCGAGAACGGGCGCAGCGGGAGTGTGTGGCGGCGCAGCAGCTTTTTGGGGCGGGGCTGACGGAGTGGCTCGCCGTAACGCGAACAGAAGGACTAACCGCCGGCGACGTCGAGATCGCAGGGGCATGTGAAGCGTTTTCGGAGGCGGCGATGTGGCTCGACGCGCGCGGAGACGCGGACGCGAGTGGGTACTCGTGTGGGGAAGCGCTGTTGGGCACGTTGCTGAGGCGTGGGCACTTCTGCGACGAGAATCCGCACGCGTTGCTGGCTCGGGCCATCGAAGCAATGGACGAGGCATCGGCGAGACTCTCCGAGGCGTTGAAGCCGTTCAACGGCTCGTGGGCTGCGGCCCAGACTGCAATGGCGGCTGATCGCGCGACGGTGACCGACTACTATGGTGCGTTCGAACGTCGGTGGCGGGAAATTCGCGAGGGCGTGACATCACGCGACGCAGTGACGTGGCCCGACTGGCCGATTCGCTATGTGCCGATTCCTTCGTGGGCACGCACCGTGGCACCGCAGTTGTATTGGCTCTTCTATCGCTCACCAGCGCCATTCGATCCGTACGATGTGTACGACTATGTCGTCACGCCAATCGACGCGTCAATGCCGCTGGAGGTGCAAGCCGCGCGCCTGTCGGCGTGGAACCACAGCGCCATCACCCTCAATCACGTCGTGCACCACGGCGGGGTTGGACATCACGTCCAGAACTGGCATGCCCGCTATCGATCTGCATCGCGCATCGGTACCGTGGCAGCCGTCGACGCGGCCAGTCGTATCGGCATGTTTCTGGGCGGCTCGATGGCGGAAGGGTGGGCGTGCTACGCGACCGGACTTGCCGAGGAACTGGGATTGCTCTCCGCGCTGGAAACCATCTCGGAGAGGCACACCGGCGTTCGGCTGGTGGCGCGCGCAATCGTTGATCTCCGCCTGCACCTGGGCGACTGGTCGTTCGCCGAGTGCGTGCACTACTACGAGACGTTCGTGGGGATGTCGCCTGAGGTGGCGGTGGCCGAAACGAGCAAGAACAGCATGTTTCCGGCGACTGCCCTCATGTATTGGCTGGGCACGCAGGGAATCGTCGATCTGCGCGCCCGCCACCGTCTGGTACGTGGCAGTGAATTCTCGTTGCGCGCATTTCACGATGCACTGTTGAGTCGCGGGGCGATCCCCGTACTGCTGGCGTCGCAACTGATGGAGCCGTCACCATGATACGCATTCACCGACGGGCCGCGCGCGCGTCGGCGTCACTGCTGGCGATGGTGGGGATACTTGCTGCTGGCGGCGGATGCGGTCGAGGCGATGCCCGTCGCAGCGGGCCGTCGAACGACCTGCTGATTGTGGGCTACGATCGTGAGCCCGACACCATGAACCGCTACGCCACGCACATTCTTGAAGACATCGAGTCGTGTGTGGTGGAGGGACTCGTGGTGAACGATGAGCACATGAAT
>JANMRE010000183.1:0-6963 GCA_031370885.1 Gemmatimonadaceae bacterium | reverse complement strand
CGGACATTCCCGGTGTCACCCTGTATGGTCCACAGCCGGGCACGGCACGAACGCCAACCATCTCGTTTCATGTGCGTGGTCATCCGTCGGAGAGCGTAGCCCGTGCGCTCGCACGGCGCGGGATATACCTGTCGCATGGAGACTTCTATGCCACCACGGTAGCCCGCCGCCTCGGTCTGGCAGAAGAAGGACTGGTGCGCGCGGGTTGTGCCGCCTACACCTCCGACACCGAGGTGGCGCGATTGGTGGACGGTGTGCGCGACCTGGTCTCGGGGGCGCTCTGAGTTCGTTCAGTCGTGGTGCGGCCGCGGTACTGGTGCTGGGCACGGTGGCCTGTCGGCCGGCCGTCGACACATCACGCGAGCCACCAAACGCGGAATTTCTCTTTGCGTCCGGCGACTCCACCTACTGGGTCCGCAGCGGTGCGGCCGGCCTGCGCGTGCGTAGCGCACCGATCCTGCTGACGCAGGTGGACGGCCGGTTTCTGGAAATCTTCATCGCGGAAGATGGAGTTGATTATAACGATGCCACCTTTGCGGTCGCCCGCGTATTCTCACGTGACGTAACCCATCGTGATTCGGTGTCGCTGTTTGACGATGGCAGCGTGATGCGTGAGGCCGCAGACTGGAAGCGCCGACACTCTCGTGACACACCACTCGATCCCGATCTCGAGGATGTACCGGATGATCCGCGCACCGTGGTGTCGGAAGAAATCGAGATTCTCGACGTGCACGGGCCCTGGGTGACGTTCAATCATCTGCTCGACATCGACGTCGCCGATCGCGAGCCGCACCGCCACGTCGGGAAACGGTATGTGGTTGATGTGCGCACCGGCGCACATACCACGCTGCAGTCGCTCTTTGGCGAAACCGAGGCGCGGCGCCTGATCGACGCGGGTCGTCGGTCGTTCCTGCAGTTGACCGACTCGATCCGCCAGGCCGGCGATGATCGTGCGGAACTGGCGCGTGAATCGCTGGAGAGCTTTCGATTCGACGCGTCGAGCTTTGGACTGACCGACGTCGCGCGCGAGCCTGCCGTGGCCTTCATGGTGCCCGGGAATGGCAGCGACGGCGAGGCATTGGCGCTCAACCTGCCTCCCATCATTGCGCACGTTCCCTCGTGGTGGCGACCCGTGCAGGCAACGCTCCCCACCTGGGCAGCCGATTCGAGTCAGGGACGTTGGACGCGCGCCGGATATGAGGTCGTGGCTCGTCCCAATGCCGATGGCGAGTCGCTGGCTCTGTCGTTGTTGCCGACACCTGCGCGCGCGGTGTCCGCCTGGCCAATTGCCACGGTGCCGGCGCCCGCGTATCAGCTGATCCCACTTGATGCGCCTGCGGTAGCACCCGCGCTGCATGACGCGCTGGCCCGTGCCTTCGACGCGTCAACCACACTCGATGGGGTTGCCACAACCGCCTCGCGTGGGTGGGCCGCGCCCCAGTCTCCTGCCATTGTACGCCCCGCCGCATTTCGCACGGCGCATCGCACGGTGTTCCGCACGGCGCAAACCCCACACCACCCGTGAATCACGACGCGTCGCACACGTCGTCATGAGCGAGCAGACCGTACGGCGCGAGGTGGATGGCTATGCCGCGATGCGCATCCCCAACTTTCGCAACTACATCATCGCGCTGTTCACGCTCACACTCGGCATCCAGATCCAGGGGACGGTCGTAGGCTGGCAGATCTACGACCTCACACGTGACCCGTTGGCGCTGGGACTCGTTGGACTGGCCGAGGCGCTGCCAGCGATCAGCCTGTCGTTGTTCGCGGGCCATGTCGCCGACACGCATGATCGGCGTCGCATCGCCGTGCTGGCCATGCTCGTGCTGGTAGCGTGTTCAGTGGCACTCTTTCTGCTCGCGCATGCGACGCCCCTCGGACACGATCTCGCCGTGCCGCTGCGGGTGAACGCGATCTACGGCGTGATCGTCGTGAGTGGTCTCGCACGCGCGTTCCTCACACCCGCTCGCCAGGCGCTGAGCGCGGAACTGGTGCCGCGAACGCTGTTCAGCAATTCGATCACGTGGCGAAGTGGAAGCTGGCAACTGGCGGCCGTCCTCGGGCCGGCGTTGGGTGGCGCGCTGTACGCTGTGGGCGGAACCGCGTTGGGGTACGGCGTCGACGCCGTGCTGGTGGTGCTGGCGGTTGGCATGATGCTGTCGGTGCGGCATCGGTCGCCAACGCGAGCCGTCAGCAATGAGCCACTGCTCAGGTCCATCACCGGTGGACTGCGATTTGTTTTTGCGGAACCGATCCTGCTGAGCGCGCTCACCCTTGATCTGTTTTCGGTGCTGTTTGGTGGCGCGACCGCGCTCTTGCCGGTGTTTGCCGCCGAGATCCTGCAGGCCGGCCCAGGCGCGCTTGGTGTGTTGCGAGCCGCTCCTGCAGTGGGTGCCATTCTTGTGAGTGTTGCACTCACACGGTGGCCGCCATTTGCCCGCACTGGTCGCAACTTGTTGTTCGCGGTGGCGGGGTTTGGCGTGTGCATGATTGGCTTTGGTCTGAGCCGGAGTCTGCTGCTGTCGGTCGTGCTCCTGTCACTGGGCGGAGCGTTCGACATGGTCAGCGTGGTGATCCGCAGTTTGATGCTGCAGACGCGCACGCCCGAAGCGTTGCTTGGACGGGTGGCCGCCGTGAATCAGATCTTTATCGGCTCATCCAACGAGATCGGCGCGTTCGAGTCGGGGTTGACGGCTCGCTGGTGGGGCGCCGTGACGAGTGTCGTGGTGGGCGGATGTGCGACGTTGGGTGTCGTCGCCACGGTGGCGTGGCGTGTGCCCACGCTGCGAACATTGCGACAGCTCAAGACGGAGCGGGCGCACTGACACGCTCTTCCGTCAACTTCAACTCGATCTCCGTCCCGTCGCGCGCTACCGACGTGCGTGCAAACACGCTCTTCGCCTCGCGCTCCAACTCCTTCGCGTCGGCCGAATAACGCGCCGAAATGTGGGTGAGCACCAAACGACGCGCGCCGGCCCGACGCGCCACTTCTGCCGCTTCACGCGCGGTGCTGTGCCCCGTCTCGAGCGCGCGCGCGCCTTCCTCATCGGCGAAGGTTGCTTCGTGAACCAGCAGGTCGGCGTCCTGGGCCGCGATGATGGTGCC
This sequence comes from Gemmatimonadaceae bacterium, assembly GCA_031370885.1. GTDB lineage: Bacteria > Gemmatimonadota > Gemmatimonadetes > Gemmatimonadales > Gemmatimonadaceae > Gemmatimonas. Next base: position 3,855 of record JANMRE010000183.1, on the reverse strand, counting down.
CGCACAGGGGCGCGTGTCCCCCGTGACAACAATCTTGCGACCGCGGCGGGCGACTCCCACCAATTCGCCAGGATCAACCACGCGTCCATTCTCGAGCGTGATTGCTTCACCTTTGTGAATGCGTCCCCACAGAGGGCCCTCAGGGATCCCCATCGAACGGGCCAACTCAGGGTCGAAACGGCCCAGACGGTCATCCTCGACCAGGGCAATACCGATGCTCGACGTCTGACGATGATCAACCGCGAATGCCTCAATGCGGTACTGTTCGCGCTTAACAGATGAGCCCGCTTCGAGTTCGGTTATCGAGACCGGAAACGTGGTGCGCTCGCCACCCAAGCTGATGCATGACCGCAACGTTTTTGCCGCGCCTGGAGGTCCCCAAAGACGCAACGGCTCACTGCGTCCCTGAAGCTGCAGCGTTCGAAGAAGTCCCGTCAGGCCAAGAATGTGATCTGCATGGGTGTGGGTGAAGAACAGATCTTCAAAGCCAAACGAGATCCCATAGCGCATCATTTGGCGCTGCGTTCCCTCACCACAATCGATCAGGATGGTCTCCCCCTCCCGAATGAGAGCGAGCGCGCTGACGCCGCGCTCAACGGTGGGTCGGGATGCGGCGGTGCCGAGAAAACGGACAAGCAGAGGCATCGGCGCAATATAGACGGGCGGGAACTTCTGGCGGCTCAATGCTTGCCGTAAGAGAGTCTGAGGAGGACGAACCATCGGCAGTCCCGGACTGGCGGTCCGAGGCTTGCAGAAGAGCATGTTCGTTTGGGCCTGTTGTGCCGGGTGCGAAACAGTGTCCATTGGAGTTTTACGTCGCAGCACTCGATTTGATGATCGGCCAAATAGCCGGGGGGCGTATGTCCGGAAAAAGCCGGCGCGGATTCGCGTCGATGGATCCTGCGCGACAGCGTGAGATCGCCAGCAGAGGTGGAAGGGCAGCACACGAAAAGGGTACGGCCCATGAGTGGTCGGCGAACGAAGCCCGAGAAGCGGGTCGGAAAGGCGGCGTGACCGTCTCGCAGGATCGCGGCCATATGGCGGCGATCGGGCGCGAAGGTGGCGAGTCGCGAAGTGCCGCCGCTCGGCAGTCGCGTCAGCGCACGCCGGAACGGGAAGTTTCGCTGTCGGTTACACGCGACGGATTCGACGGTCGTCGTGTGGACGTCCGGCCAATCGATCGACCGCGATCTGACGGCCCACGATCCAGTGACATCACCGAGGGCACGGCGACGGGACGCTGACGCAGCATTGTAGACGAGCAATATGCCGGTCTGCCAGCAACGTAACGGTCACCCCGCGGGGTGACCGTTTTGCGTGCCGGGATTTTGCTGCTCAGTGGTGGCCCAGCGGGTCACGAATCGGCGTAGCGAGCCAGCAACACTTCCAGTCGCGCGCGGTCGATGTTGCGTCCGCTCAACAGTGCAACCACGGGTCCTTCGATGTTCGTGATGAGCCCGTGGCGCAAGGCGGCGACTGTGACCGCTCCGGCACCCTCGACGACGAGTCCGTGTTTCCGCGACAGCCAGGCCATGGTCTCTCCAAGCGCCTCCTCGGAGACCAACACCAGCTCGTCGGCGCACGTCTGTCCGATGTGCAATGCGTCCTCGTCAATCTGCCCGGCGAGTCCGTCGGCAAGGGTTGGAGTATGCGGGATATCCATCACGCGTCCGGCAGCGACGCTCCTCGTCATCGCGGCGGTCTCGACGCTTTGCACACCAACGATTCGCACCGATGGAGTCAGCGCCCGCAGCACCGCACCCATGCCGCCCAACAGCCCGCCGCCGCCCGTGCAAATCACGACGGTGCGCACCGTTGGAAGCTGCTCGAGCACTTCGAGCGCCACGGTGCCCTGACCGGCCAGCAGATCAACGCCGAGGCACGGATTGATGAATCGAATGCCGTGCTGAACCGCGTGAGATTTGGCTACCACCATCGCCGCGTCGTAGTCCGCCGCGTCATCATTCACCGTCGCGCCCAACGCGCGAATACCGTTTTTCTTCACCGCCGGCGCATTCGCAGGGACGTAAAGCATGGCCGGGATCCCGAACGCCTTGGCCGCATACGCCACACCAAGACCGTGATTGCCGGCGCTCGACGCCACCACGCCTTTTGTCCGTTCGGCGGGCGTCATCGTGGCAAGTACGTTGTAGGCGCCACGCACCTTGAACGATCCAGTTGGATTATCCAGTTCGTACTTGAAGAACACATCGGTACCGAGCGCGTGGGACAACGCATCGTCTCGCGCCAGACGACTTGGCGGCATCACCAGGCGAACATGTGCCGCGGCGGCGCGCACGGCGTCAACCGACGGAAGAATGCGCGGATTCAGAATCGGAGTTGTCATGAGTACCGCGAAATGTATCACGGCACGTCGAACTTGCGCGTGGCGCGCGCGGTGACCATTGGACGGATACCACCCCAGATCGGCTTGTTGCCCCACGGCCGATCCCAGAGCCCCAGGCACCACATGATGCCGCCCACACTGTTCGCGTCGCGCCCGTCGAGCGCATACTTGTCGTTGAGGTAATACAACCAGGCCCGCGCCTGCTCATAGTCGGGCGTCCACAGCAGCATGGTTTTGCCCCACAGCATGCGAGGATAGTTGTGAATGAGACCGGTCTCCAGCAACTGACGCTGTGCGGCGTTCCATAGCGCATCGCCCGTCTGCGCGTTCTCGAGGGTCGGCAAATCGTACAGCACGGGTCGCGCATCGCGCACATGCTCCTGCATCGTGCGCTGCACCCACTCGGGCAGCGAGGAGAGCGCATCGTACGCGGGAGTGCGCAGGCACCAGTTGAACGACAGTTCGCGCCATGTCGTCACCTGTTGGACAAACGCGTTCAGCGAGCCCGTTGCCGCACCGCTGCTCCGCGCCTCACGTATGAGGCGCGCCGACGCAATCTGTCCATAGTGCAGATACGGCGAGAGACCACTCGTGCCTTCGGCATCGCCGGCTTCATTGCGCCGATCGGCGTACTCAGGCAGCGCCGTGGTGAGGAACGACTGCCAGCGGGCATCGGCGGCCGCACTGCCGCCGCGCGTGCCCACCGCACCAACCGTGTGATCGATCTCGCACGTGGCCACCTCGCGCGCGATGTCGTGGTCCGTCATGGCCATCAGCTCAAGCGGCTCGGTGTCCAGCAGGCTGCGCAACGACGCGCGCAGCGCGTCACTGACCGCGCGGCGCGGCGGCCGATCCTCCACCGGCTCGATGGCCTGATCGAGCAGCGCGGCGAGCTTGGGTCGAATGGTGCGTGCCGCATACTCGGCCTTGAGAAACGCCCCACTCGGCACTGTACATACGCCGTCCACCGCCAGTACGCGACACGACACGCGGTCGGCGAATCGCTGCGTGCGTTCGCGCACGCCCGCCGTTGGAAACAGATCGGTGAACACCACGTACGCGCGCGCTGCCAGCCGATCGACAACGCGCCGGTCGTCATCGCGACGACGACGCAGGACAAACTGATAGTGCAAGCCCAACGCATCGGCACGCTGTGCCGTGTCGCGCGCGCCCTGCAGGATGAACGTGTGATGCCGGTTTGCAGCGTACGGATACGTTGGGTCGAGCCCCTGATGAATTACCAGCGGCAGATTCACGCGATCGGCGGTGCGGATGGCCGCGCGCAGGGCCCAGTTTTCATCAAGCCGGTGCGTGGACTGCATCCAATACAGCACGTACTCGCCGTCCGGTTGATACCGTTTGCCGTTGATATCCAGCGTGCGGGCCACCAGTTGATCGCGAACGAAGTCGCTGTCAAGCCGGTGCCGAGACGGTTTGGCGGAAAGGCTTCTCTCAGATTCCATGGCGGCGATAGAACGTCAGGTGGCATCGCGATCGTCAACGGTGGC
>JANMRE010000342.1:0-1602 GCA_031370885.1 Gemmatimonadaceae bacterium | reverse complement strand
GGTGCGACCGCGCTGGTGAGTTTGCGCTTCCCGTCGCCGGATTCAATCACCGGCCGAGAGTTTCTCGCGGTCGGTTCCGGCAAGTCCGGTGTTGCACCTGCGTCCACATCGTCGGACTCCGCGCAAGTGCGCGCGAACGCGGCGGCGCTGGTGAAGGCCGGAATCCCGGTGGCCTTTGCGTCGTTCGGTGGCGAAGGAGGTACGTTCCGCGACCGCATTCGCGCCACGATCACCGCCGGCCTGAGCGCCGATGACGCCCTCCGCGCATCAACCGTGACGCCCGCCGCGCTGCTCGGCATCACCGCCGCCGTGGGCACGATCGAGATCGGCAAGTTGGCCAATCTTGTGGTCGTGAGCGGAAACGATCTCTTCGCAGCAAACACGCCGATCAAGCACGTGTTCGTCGAAGGCCGCCTCTACTAACCGGGAACTCTCCCATGCGATTCCATACCACGCTGTCGATTGCCCTGCTGTGTGTGCCCGGCGTGATGGCGGCACAAGACCTCGCGATCCGCAATGCGACGCTCATCACCATCGCGAATGGTGATATCCAGGCCGGCACCATCGTGGTGCGCGGTGGCAAGATCACCGACGTGGGCGCGAATGTGGCCGTTCAGGCCGGCCTGCGCGTTATCGACGGCACCGGCAAGTTCGTCATGCCCGGCATCATTGACGCGCACTCACACGCCGCGCTTGAAAACGGCATCAATGAGGGAAGTGAATCGGTCACGCCCGAAGTGCAGGTGCAGCTCAAGAACGACGATCCGGTGATCTACCGCGCACTGGCCGGTGGTGTCACCGCCGCACTCTTGTTGCACGGCAGCGCGAACACCATTGGCGGACAGGCGCGCGTGATCAAGATGCGGTGGGGCGCGCCGGTGGACTCGATGTACTTCAAGGGCGCCTTCCGCATTGTGAAGTTCGCACTTGGTGAGAACGTCACGCGCGCCGGCGCCACCACACCCGAAGACCAGCGTCGCTTTCCGATGAGCCGCATGGGTGTCGAGTTCACGGTTAACTACTGGTTCCAGAAGGCCAAGGAGTACGACCAGGAGTGGAAGGATTATCGGGCATCACTGAAAGCGCATCCGACCGCCATCATGCCGCGGCGCGATCTGCGTCTTGAGGCGCTGACCGATATTCTGCACGGCGACCTCAAGGTGCATTCGCACAGCTACCGAGGCGACGAGATCCTGATGCTCATTCGCGTCGCCGAGGAGAACGGTTTCAAGGTGCACACGTTCCAGCACGTGCTCGAAGGCTACAAGGTGGCGGACGAAATCGCGAAGCACGGCGCGATGGCGTCGACGTTCGCCGACATGTGGGCGTACAAGGCCGAAGCGTGGGACGCGATCCCGTACAACATGGCGCTGATGTCGGAGCGTGGTGTGGTGGTGTCGGTCAACTCCGTCTCGGACAATCACGATCCCGGTCAGGTCATCGCCCGCGTGTCGGCCAGCGGGCTCGGTCTCCCTGATCGCGACTACTACCTGAAGCCGGAGAAGCGTTTTGTCGAAGCACGTGACAAGTATCGGGTACACGTCACGAAAATGTTCGAGCTGGCCGGATACAGCCACGCCGCGGCGAGGCAGGCCAGCGACC
>JANMRE010000163.1:0-39257 GCA_031370885.1 Gemmatimonadaceae bacterium | reverse complement strand
GTAGACAGCAGTGATGCGATCGGTTTCGGCCCGCTCGTAGTTCCCGCGCGCCAGTTGCAGATCGACGATGCTCGTCAGTCCGACCCGATAGCGCTCCGAGGCCAGCGCCAGCGCCAGCCGCGATGTGCGCACATTCTGTTCTTGCAACGTGACCGTTTGCTGCGCCGCCGTCAGCGACATGAACGCGGCAGTGACGTCGGCCACGACGCGCAGTTCCTGACCTCGCAAGTCGTTCTGTGCATTGCGGCGCGACACATTGGCCTGCTCGATCTGCTGTTCGCGACGGAAGCCGTTGAAAATCGGCAGCGAAAGCGATGCCGACAGGCTGTAGGGGTTTCTCGTGAACTCAAACGGATACTTGGACTGGCCGTCGCGAATGGCCTGCTCAGCGGAGGGAGTGAACGTGATGGCACTGCAGGCCGACAGGTTGTTGGACAGACCAACTGCCGCGCGAACTTCCTCAGAACGAATGCAGCCCGCTTTGGACGACAGGGCGCTGGACTGGCCCTGAGTGATCAGCAGACCAGTGTTGGTATATCGGTTGGTGAAGGCCGACAGGTTGGCGCTTACCGAAAGCGAAGGCAGGTACGCGCTGCGCGCGGACGCGACGTTTCGATTGGCCACGTCTTCTCTGGCCCGCAGCGCTTCAATCTGCGGATTCGACTTGCGCGCCCGGTCGAGAATGGACGCCATGTCCAGCGGTGGCGTGGCGGGAAGGTTGGGATCGAGTGTCGCACCAGCCACCGGCTCGACACCGATTTGCTGAAAGAGACGCACAATATCGATGGCGGCCTGATTGCGCTGATTGAGCGCCGCAACCCGCTGCTGACCGTTGGCGACTTCGGCTGTCTGCACATCGAGTTGCGTGCCAGTGCCCACCTGGAGTCGAGCTTCAGCCAACCGCAGCTGAACGAGCGTTGTGGCGACCAGCGTATCCTGGAGCACGGCACGCGCCTGCGACTGGAGCGCCGTGAGATACTGCGTGGTGACGTCGTTCTTCACGCGCTGCTCGGCGGCGGCGATATCCGCTTCGGTGGCCTCTTGGCCCGCCCGCGCGGCGCGTCGATCGCTGAACGTCGCCATTGACAGGTTCAGTGAGGCCGATCCGCTCACGTCGCTGGTCAGCTGGTTGTTTGTCGAACCGAATGCTTGCCCCCCGAAAAACTGTTGGCGCCCTTCGCGATAGCCGGCGCCAAAACTGGTATTGACGTTGGGGAGCAACGCCCCGTTCGCCGCGCGGACCTGCGCGGCGGCAGTCTGGCGCGCTGTTATCGAATTCTGAAATGTCGGGTTATTTCGGCGCGCCAGTGCGATGGCATCGGCGAGCGTGAGCACACCACCGGCGGTTGGGGCAGTCTGGGCTGCCACCGGCACGGTGCCGAGCGCGCCAGCGAGGGAAGCCAGCGCGATCGCGAGGGTGTGAATGCGCATGAGTACGGGGCGGGAGGAGGTCATGGACAAGGGGCCGTACGGTCCCCTCGTTGGCACGGTTTCAGGACAAAAATCACTCATCGAGGCACGTCATCGCGCAGGGCGTTGAATCCGCGTGACGGGATCTGCACGCGAAGGAGTCGTCCTTCAGCATCGGCCCAAATGAAGCGAGACTCGCCGCGATCGGTGACCGCACGCCATCGCTTGGCTTGACGCCGCGATCCCGCAATCACCACCGTGTCACTGATGGTCAGGAGCGAGAGCTGGACGGTGCCCTGACGATTGGCAATGGGGGTGAGCACCGGAATGACGGTGGAATCGCCTGCGACATGTAGTCGGTTGAGAATCAACAGGGCGTATTGCAGCACGCCGTTGTCTTCGAGCACTACGGCCCCCGGCGCGAGCAGATACTCGCGTGCGGCCTCCCCGCTCGTGCTGCGGGCAAGCGTGGTGAATCGGCCGCGAACCCGCTGCCCGCCCAGACGGAGCGTGACCATCGCGCCCGTGCGCTCTTCGACCGAGTAGCGGACAGGACTCCCTGCCGAATCGGCCTCCAGACGGACCGCAGATCGGCGATCACCGACCGCAGATTCGGCACGTAACTCGAGCGTTGCGCCGTCGGCCGCCAACACACGTTGCATCGAAAATTGCTCGCGACCTGCTCGCTGGTCGTGTATGAACAGCGTAAAGCTCCCCACATCGATGCGGTCGATCTGTCGACCGAGTTGGACTTTGGCAGGCAGGACGTCGCGAATTGGCGAAGACGGCGACAAGATTCCGACCGCCAAACACGGTCCGAGCAACAACCGGGCAACGACGATCAGGTGAGCGGAGAGCATCCCGAAAAGATAATCGAGCGGGTACAACCCTTCGCCTTCGTTGCCCCGTCGGGGTATTGTGGGAGCAATGACTGCCACGCCCCCGGACACCGAGCTGTCCACCCTCCACGAATCGCTCGTCGATCGCGTGGAGCGCTGGCCGCTGATCTGGGTGGCCAGCGCCTCGGTGACGCTGCTGGCGCTCACGGCCTGGCAGCGCAACCCGGAATGGATTTCGCTGGCAATAGCGGCCATGGGAGTTGTCATCGCCATAGGATCAACGCGCCACCTGCGTCACCCACGAATCTGGGCAATCGGTGCCACCGCACTGTTCGTGATATCACTGTCGCTGGCCGTTGGCGACACGCGGACGTTGCAGACTGCCGCCCGCGACTGGCCCAAGTGGTCGGCGATCGAACGCGAGGCACGCGCCACGCGCGTGGCGGGTGAACTCACGGCGGTCGCGAAACGACTGACCGACGCCGCCGAGGGCGTGGCGGCGGACGCCGACCTGGTGGCCCGCCTGACCGCGAACGGTTCGGCGGAGACGAGTCGCCTCTCACCGCCCCTGGATGCAGGTGTCGAGTCGGCTCTGCTGGTATTCCGCGGGACCCGTCTCGTTGCGCGAACGGGGCAACTGCGATCGATCGTCGCACCGACAGGCACGAAGGGTATTCGCCTTGTTGACGGAGCGTTCTACTCGTCGCTGGTGGCGCGCGCACTCACACCAGATGGCTCCGTGCAGGTGGTCGCAGTCGCGCTGATTTCGGCCATTCCTCCGGCCGATCGTTTCGCGCGCGCCTTGACGCACTCGCCGCGCGGATCGACGGACGTCGCCCGCACCATCGTCGAGTCGCCCGACTCGTCGCGGGTGGAGGAAGGCACCGTCGTGATCGTCGTGCCCGATGGAGTTCGACGACTGGCCCGCGTTCGTGCGCTCGCTCGTTCGGAGGGTGAGACACGACTGGCGCTCCTGCAGGCAGCGCGGGCACGCACGGCGATTCCACTGGCGCTCGCCGTGGTGTTCATGCTGGTTGCGAGTTGGCGACGTCCGGCGCGCACGGCGCACCGGTTCGCGGTGACGGCGGTGATGCTCGTGTCGATCGCGGTGGCACCCTTGAGCGCGCTCTCGAACGTGTCGCCGCTCTTCGACGCGTCCAGTTATTTCGCGGCCACGGGTGGGCCGTGGACCGCGAACGTGGCGTCGCTCTTGTTCACCACGACGCTGGGTCTCGCGTTCCTGTTCCTCGCCTTGCGCAGTGGTCGGGTGCTGCGATTGACCCGTTCCCGCGCACTGGCCACTCTGCTGGTGCTGGTCAGCGCTACGCTCGGTCCATTTGTGCTGCGCGATCTCGCACGCGGCATTGCACTGCCCGCGATCGGGGTCAGCATCGCGTTGTGGATTTCCTGGCAACTCGCGATCGCCTTGGCCGGTGCGTCCATCCTGCACGCGGGCGCAGCGGCCGGCCGAACCATTCTGGGGAATCGTCGCGGACTGCCGCCCATGACGGCACCGTCGCTGGCGATTCTTTCGGCGGTGCTCGCACCGGTGCTGTGGCGCGCGCCCGGCGCGTGGCCGGGGTGGTATCCCATTCTCTGGGGCGTGGCAATAGGCGCGCTCACCCTGACGCGTCGCGGCGTCGCGCTGGTGTTGGGCGCCGCGGTCATTGCTGGCGCCGGCGCGGTCACGCTGACCTGGGGCGCGACTGTGCGCGCGCGCATGACGCTGGCGCAGTACGATCTCACGCGACTCTCGGCTGTTGATGACAATGCGTCTCGACTCATTGAACGGTTCGCGGCCATTCTGATGGCCGATCCTGGCAGCGCATTAAACAGCGAAACGCTGCTGCGACACTACGCCGCCAGCGAACTCGCGCAGGCGGGATATCCGGCGCGTCTTGCCCGATGGGATACCGCGTGGCCGGGTCGCGCCTTGATTGATCTTCGCCTGGTGCCCGTGGTCGACTCTCTGGGCGCCACGGAAATCATCGCCTCAATCGCACGCGTCAGTCGGGCGATTGAAATGCGCGCCATCGACGACGGACCAACCACGATGCTCATTGCGGCCGTGCCAATGCTGAACGGAAGCGTCACCACCATTGCCGTTCCGCCCCGCACGCGACTGCTGCCAACCGATCCGCTGGCCGCCCTGACCGGGATTGCGAGTGCGCCCGCCAGTGAGCCGCCGTATCGATTGACGCTCACGCCGTCGTCGGTTCGCGATACGGTTACCCGCACACTCCAGTGGCGACGCCGCGGCAGTGTGATGCACGGCGATGGCGTCGCGTCGGGTGGCGGAGAATCCCGTCTCGTGCACGTGGAGGTGGATTTGCGGGGACTGGATGCGTTGGTGCCGCGCGGGGCGTTGCTGGTGCTGCTCGATGTGGTGGTGGTCCTGCTGTTGTGGGCGGCGAGCGCGATGGCTGACGGCGCGTTCGTGCGTTGGTCGCGCCTCCGGCGAGACCGCTTGCGCCGTTCGTATCGCGTGCGATTGAGCGCCACGCTGTTGGCATTCTTCATTGCACCGGCCATCTTCTTCGCCGGGAACGCGTGGTATCGACTGCAGGACGACGATCGCTCAGCGCGCGAATTGCTGGTGCGTGAGGCCCTGCGCACGGCGGCCAGTGACGTGACCCGGCGCGATCTCGCCGCCACCGCGGCCAGCGTTGGATCTCCAATATTCCGCTATCAGGCGGCGCAACTGGAGGCATCGAGTGATACGCTGTTGCAGTCGCTGGCACCACTGGGCCGGTTGTTGCCCATCTCTCTTGACGACGCGGACTTCGGCGCCGATGACATTTTCACGACGCGCCGCATTCCGGTTGGCGAAACGCAGGCGCTGGTGGGATTCCGGCGCATCGCCGGGGGCGCGGATGAATCCGTGGTGGTTACGCCAGCGCGTGGCGACGAGTTTGCATTGGATGCCCGGCGCGAGGATCTCGGGGTGTTGCTCCTGTTTACCGCTGCACTGGGTGCCTTGGCGGCCGTGTGGTCAAGCGGCATCGCGGCGCGCGCGCTGTCGCGCCCCGTGGGTGCGCTGCGTGAGGCGGCACTGGCGATCGCGGCCGGTCGCGAAGCCCGCGCATTGGGCAGTGCGCCCGCGTCGGAGTTTGCACCGGTGTATCGAGCCTTCGGCCGTATGGCGCAGGATTTGTCCACCAGTCGGGCAGCGCTCGAAGCCGCGCAGCGGCGCACCGCAGCGGTACTACAGCATGTGGCCAGCGGCGTAGTGGCCATGCGCGTCGATGGCGAGATACTGATCGCCAACCCGCGCGCCGAGCAGTTGCTGGGCGTACCGCTGCGTCAGCCGGGTGCGTCCATCGCGAAACTCCCCGCCACGCTGAACGTGCTCACCAGACAGTGTGTGTCGTTCCTGTGTGGTGACGCCGACGAAGAGGCACTCGATCAATTCGTGGCGGGACGGCAACTGCGTGGTCGTTTGACCCGACTGCCGGGTGGCGCCGTGCTCACCCTCGATGACGTGACCGAACTCGCGTCGGCCCAACGGGTGCTCGCGTGGGGCGAGATGGCCAGGCAAGTGGCGCACGAGATCAAGAACCCGCTCACGCCAATTCGACTGGGCGTGCAGCACCTGCGCCGGGCCTTTCGCGACGGGAAAGGCGACTATGGTGCGATTCTCGAAACCAATGTGTCGCGCATCCTGTCGGAGATTGATCATCTGGACGAAATCGCGCGGGCCTTTAGTCGATATGGCATGGCCCCCAATCAACGGGAACCGGCCATTCCAGTCGACATGATCGCCGTTGTCCGCGACGTGTTGGCGCTCGAACAGCTTGGCGAAGGTGACGTCCAGTGGGTGTTGGACGTGCCGCAGGGCACGGTGCCGGTGTTGGCATGGGGGCAATACGATGAGCTCAAGGACGTGTTGCTCAATCTCCTCGAAAACGCCCGACTCGCGCAATCGCGACGGGTCAGCGTGTCGGTGCGCGCTGTGCCGGAGGGCGTGGCCGTTGACATTCGGGACGACGGGCAGGGCATTCCTCCGGATGTGCTGCCACAGGTGTTCGAGCCGCATTTCTCAACGCGTACGAGTGGCAGTGGCCTCGGTCTGGCGATCAGCCGACGGTTGATCGAAGGATGGGGCGGACGGATCGCCATCGAGAGCACGGTTCGCGTGGGCACCGTCGTGCACGTGTTGTTGCGCTCGGCTGCCTCCAGTCTCCCTTCTTGAATCTCCCGTCTTAGACTTCAGTATGCCTTCGGATTTACCGCTTTCGTCACACCGCGAAACAGCCGCGCCACCGCATCACCTGGAGTCCTGGATACTGCCGCCAGGATGGTGTTGGGGCAGCGAGGGGCTGTCAGGACAGTACCGGCACTATCAGGAATTGATTGATGCGCTCGGTCGTTCCTTGTCGCTGGTGAGCGCGCCCGACCCGGCGCACGGCGACTGGCTTCGACACGAAGCCCGTGCGCTTGCACATCGCAGTCATCCGTCGGTGCCAACCACGTACCACTACTGGACGTCGTATCAGGAGAGTCGACGCGGGCCGGGATATCTGCGTCGGTGGATCAGCGGCGAAACCGTTCGCTCGCGTATCGCGCGACTGGGGCCCGAGGAAATTCCGTTCGCCATGCAGGTGCTCCGCGAAGCCGGCAGTACGCTCGCGTATCTGCATGATACCGGGGTGGCGCACGGTGCCATTTCCGCCGATACCGTCTGGTTGACGCCGGGCGGTCGACTGTGGTTGATGGGGTGGGAATGGGTGTTGCCCAAGGAAGTGTTGCCAACGGGTTTGCGTCCGTCGTCGTCGCACACTGCGACACCTCCCGAGTGGGCAGATGGCTTGTGGCACCCTTCGGCGCTATCAGATCAGTGGCAGCTGGCGGCGATGCTCTTTACGATGCTCACCGGTGAAACCGCACCGGAACACGGTGCACCACCACTGTCGCTGCTGCGTGCCGACTGCCCGCAAGCGCTGGCGGTGGTAATTGAACGCGCACTGCACGTCGATCCGCTTCAACGCTATCCGTCCATCACTACGCTCTTGCGCGATATGGATCGGCATGTGTCGGTTCGACCGGTCTACATCGCGCCGGAGGGTGCGGAACTGCCGTTAACGCTCGATTCACCGGAAGCCCGTCTGCGCTGGGCCACGGGTGACGACTACGAGATTCTGGCACCCCTGGGCAGGGGCATGTTCGGGAGCGTCTGGCGGGCGCGTGATCTGTCACTCTCGCGCGAAGTGGCCATCAAGGTGCTGCATCCACACATCGCCAGGGACGACGTGGCGGTGGCGCGGTTTCGGCGTGAAGCGCGGCTGGCTGCGCAACTGGCGCACCCGGCAATTGTGCCGATCTACGACAGCGATAGCCGCGGCGATGTTGCGTGGTATACGATGGAACTTGCCGAGGGTGGTTCGGTGGCGAGTCTGATCTCGCGGAGCGGGCCGCGCCCGATCGAGGAGATCGCGCAGCCGGTCGACGAAGTACTGGAAGCGCTGATCGCGGCGCACGCGAACGGTATCATCCATCGCGATCTCAAGCCCGAAAATATTCTGATTGATCGCTATCGGCGCTGGCGCATCGGGGACTTCGGTATTGCGTACGCACTGGGTGACGAGCGCGCGGGATCATCGGGCACCCCGTCCTTCGCGGCGCCGGAGCAGTTGCTGGGTGAGGCGCAGGGGCCGGCCACCGATGGCTACGCCCTGGCCAGCATCGTGTACTTCGCGCTGACCGGCAAGGCGCCGTTTGGCGAAGGGTCGAGCGAAGCGATTCTGGCGCAACAACTCTCCGATACTCTGCCGGCGCGACTGTCCGCGGACGGTTTCGCCGATGCGTTGACGGACTGGCTTCGCCGCGGATTGGCGCCGCGCATTGAGGACCGTTTTGGCGACGCCACCGAAATGCGCAGTGCCTGGCGTCAGTTGATTCGCACGCTGCGCCGGGCGGAAGATGCGCGTCCCTGGTGGCGCCGACTTATCGAAGGGGTGCCTGAGGATGGAGAATCCGCGCCGTCTTCAGATTGGTGAAGTGGCGAATCCCAACGGCAGGCGCCGCGACTACCGGTCGATGTTTCCCGGTGCGCGTCGCCGTGCGCGATGACGTACCAACGGTGGCGGCGAGCTTGCGACGTCGCTTTCGCTCGTACAACAGCGCGTCGGCGCGCTCCAGCAGTTCGGTCAGCGACGCCTGATCGCCCGGCCGCACGCGGGTGTGGCCGATGGTGAGCGACAGCGGGGCAACCAGTTCGCCCGACGCGTTCAATAACGCGACCTGTGCTTCAATGCGCTGCTGAATAATCCGCGCGGCAACCCGATCGGCGTCGAGTGCCACCAGCGTGAACTCATCGCCTCCCATACGCGCCACGACGTCGCAGTCGCGAACCGATTTCCGGAGCAAGCGGCCGACGGCGGCCAGCGCGCGGTCGCCTTCGGCATGTCCGTGTTGGTCATTGAGCAGCTTGAAGTCATCCATATCCACGTACATCAATACGGCGTCCTTTCCCTGTCGACGGGCTATTCGCAACTGCTGGTCGGCCAGCGTGAGAAATCCCCGACGATTGTAGAGACGCGTCAGATCATCCGTCAGTGACGCGTGACGCAGACGCATTTCTTCGCGTTTGCGAGTGGAAATATCGCGCACAGTGACGGCGACGCCGTTGCCGGTGGGAACCGATTGATGGTACAGCCACCGGGCAGCAAACTGCTGTCGACTGACGCGCACCTCCTCCATGAACGGGGTGTGCGACGCGATCGTCTCCACATACCGGGCGAACAACACGACATGCAGGTCGGATGGGAAATCCCGTTTCAGTCGACAACCAATCAGGCCATTCGGATCGGCGCGCAGCAAACGGGCACCACTGGGATTCACATCACGAATCTCGAAGTCGATGATCGCTCCCGTCCCGTCGTGAATAGCGCGCAACAGAAACACGCCCTCGACATTGGCCTGCATTGCCAGCTGCAACTGACGCACCCGATCGTGTACGCCTTGATCGGCACGCATGCGACGCGCCGCGGTACCGCGTGCGGCGTGCCAGACGGCACGCCCCGCGACAATGGCGGCAAGCGAGAGCAACGGCGCGATGATGCCGACGGACTGGAGAACGTCGGCGATTCGAACGAGCATGATCTTTGAGTTGGCACACAACCGTGATCGCGGGGAACCAACGTCGGCTGCTCGCGAACGACACTCCGCCGAGACGGCGGACGTCGAGCGTCTCAATGCAACGAGCGTGCCAAACAGTTCAGCGGCCACCTCGGGCGACGCTCGAACCAGATAGAGTGCCAGTAAGTCATGATAGCGCAACACCTTATCGCAATTGCGTTGGCATCGTTTGTCGGCGCGTGTGGACCACGCGCGAAATCAGAGCAGCCGCGACCCTCGGCACGGATTGCCGTGCATGCGTGTTGTCACGCTCGGTTAATCGGCTCCCAAAAGCAGACGCCGTTCCATCGCGGCGTAGCGCGCGGCCCCATCGGTGTCGGGCTTGAGCAGCGACACGACAATGCCCGTAAGGAACGACAGCGGAATGGTGACCAGTGCCGGGTTCTTCAGCGGAAAGATTGCCGTCGCATGGTGTAGCAGATCGATCTGCACGGCGGGCGACAATGCGATGAGCGTCAATGTGGACAGCGCACCCACCGCCATGCTGGTCGCTGCGCCAGCGGTGCTGGTGCGTCGCCAGAAAATGCTCAACACCAGCGCCGGGAAGTTCGCGCTGGCCGCTATGGCAAAGGCGAGTCCCACCATGAAGGCGACGTTCTGTCCCTTGAACGCTATTCCCAGCGCCATCGCAATCGCGGCCAGCACGATGGTGGCCAGACGAGCGACTCGGAGTTCTTCACCCGGTCTGGGGTGTCCTTTGCGCACGACGCTGGCCCATAAATCGTGCGAAATCGTGGCGGCGCCCGAAAGCGCGAGCCCCGCCACAACGGCGAGAATCGTCGCGAAGGCAACCGCGGCAATGAAGCCAAGGAACGGCCGGCCGCCAAGCAACTCGGCCAGCATCGGCGCCGCCATGTTGCCACCGGCATCGACACCCTTGATAGCGTCGGGACCGACCAACACCATCGCGCCGAATCCGAGAATGAATGTCATCAGGTAAAAAACGCCGATGAGGCCAGTGGCGATGAATACGGATTTCCGCGCCGCGCGCGCATCCGGCACGGTGTAGAAGCGCATGAGAATGTGGGGCAGCCCGGCCGTGCCGAACATCAGCGCGAGGCCAAGGGAGATGGCATCGAGAGGATTCGACACGAGCTTGCCCGGTGCGAGCACACCGGCGCCATATTTGGCGGCGGCCGCTGCGAAGAGCACGCGGGGATCGAAACCGAATCGCGAGAGCACCAACATCGCGAGTGCGGCAGCGCCACCCAACAGCAGGAACGCTTTCACGATCTGCACCCAGGTAGTGGCCAGCATCCCGCCAAACAACACGTACGCCATCATCGCCGCGCCAACAATAACGACGGCCGTTTCGTACGGGATACCGAACAGCAATCGGATGAGGCCTCCGGCACCAACCATCTGGGCAATCAGATAGAACGCGATCGTGGCCAGCGTTCCTCCTGCAGCGGCAATGCGAACCGGTACGGGATTGAGACGCGCGGCAACCACGTCGGCAAAAGTGTATCGACCAAGATTGCGCAGCGGTTCGGCAATGAGAAACAACACCACGGGCCAGCCCACCAGCCACCCGGTAGAGTAGATCAGTCCATCGAACCCACTGGTGGAGACCAGACCGGCAATGCCAAGAAACGACGCCGCGCTCATGTAGTCTCCGGCGAGCGCGAATCCGTTCTGACCCGCCGTCACGGTGCGTCCAGCCGCGTAGAAATGCTCGGTGGTACTTGTGCGTCGCGCCGCCCAGTAGGTGATGGCGAGGGTGAGCGCGATGAAACCGCCAAAGAAGGCGATCGCGACGCGATCGGGCGAGCCGAGTGCGGTGGCCTGCGGCATCAGCGAGACCCTCCGGCCTTCGCGTCGCGCGCCGATGCGTCATCGATCGCGTGGTGATCACGGAGTGCGGCGAGCGCCGGATCGTACACGCGGTTGGCCCACGATACGTAGATGTACGTCAGCGTCCACGCGGCCACGATCACCAAGGCACCCAGCAGGATGCCAAGAGACAGGCCCTCGTGCAGCAGGGAGGCGAGACGCGTTGGCTGGTATGCGACCAGCGCGATGAACCCGAAGTAGACGCACACCATGCAGACGGTGAGCGTTGCCGCGATTCGCCAACGCCGCGCGGCCAGCACACGGGTGGCCTCGACGGCCGTTTGGGAGAGTGAGGTCATGAGTCGCGAAGGTACCGGCAGAACACTGCGGGGCAAGGGTCTGAGGCCAGCGCCGACCGATGTATATTGGCGTGAACCTCCTGCCACCCTTTCGTTTCGAACCCCGTGACCAAGCGAATGGCCATTGCGATGGCGAGTCTTGTTTCAGCCATCGTCGCGCTCTATCTGCACCTGTGGAAACTCGGACTCACCGGTTCGCTGGCGTGCAGTGGTGGTGGTGGCGGCTGCGCTTACGTACAGGGCAGCAAGTACGGCTGGTTTCTGGGGGTCGATGTGGCGCTCATTGGAACGGTCGGCTACACGCTGTTGTTCATCACGGCCTTCATCGGAACCCTGCCGCGTTTCGAAGACGCGAAGTGGTCAAATACGCTGATGCAGTTCATGATCTGGCCCGCGGTCCTCTTTACGATTCGACTCAAGTACGGCGAGTTCATCGTGCTGAGGAGTTTTTGCGAATGGTGCGCAGTGTCGGCCACGGTGATCACGCTGTGCGCCATCCTGGTCACGCTGGATCGGCGGCGATTGGCGCGTCTGGTCAGCTGAGTTTTTGCGATCGCGCGTCGTCAGGGAACGTCGCTGTCGCCGACCATCACGGCGAACCAGGTTTTCAGCACCTCGCGCATCGGATAGCCGGGCATGGTGGCCACTACGCGCCCATTCCGATCAATCGCCACAAAGGTTGGTGTGCCGCGAAAACGAAAGGTCAGCAACACCTGATCGTTACCACCAACGGGACCGATAAGCTGCGCGCCCGTGAGGTGTTCCTTGGAGACCATGGGGACGCCGCCGGCGGCACCTTCGAGTGTGAGCAGTTTGAGGCGCGGCAACGGTCGACCGGCGGACAACTCGCCAAGGTCCTTGAGTGTGCGTTTGCACCAGCTGCAGGTGACCGAGCTGATCATGAGGATGGCCGGCTCACCCTTCGTCACGAGCGGGATGATGGTGCCACGAATATCGCGCACCTTGAGGGCACCAACGACTTGTTCGGCGGTTGGAGCCTGCTGCGACGCCGTGTCGGCGCCGGCCACGGTGGACGCGCCGGTCGATAGATTCAGTGACTCGGCCTCAGTTTTGTCGCTGGCCTGCTTGGCAAACAGAACCGTTCCGGCAACCCCGACCACGAGCCACGCCAGACTGGCAAGACTCACGGCGCCCCGGCGCCCGGACTGGACACGCTGAAAGAACTTCATCCGGGAAAGATTACCTGATGGGCCGTGTTGCGAAACCCGGGACACCGGATCACGAATCGGCCAGTATCCCGGTGGGAAAACTCGGGACGCTGGATCTGGAAGCGCACTTGCGTGATCCGACGCGCAAGCAGGCGTTTGTGACACCGATGTTTGATGTCATTGCGCCACGCTACGATGCCTTCACCCGGTTGTTCTCGTTCGGCATGGACGCCGGCTGGAAACGCGCGGCGATTGTCGCCGCCGTCGGCAAAACCAGTGCGCCGCGGGCCCCGCGCGATGTGCTCGACCTTGCCGCAGGGACGGGGGACTTGGCCATCGGGATCGCGCGCGCCCTGCCCGACGCGAGCGTTTCCGCATTGGATGCGTCGGTCGGAATGATCGAGGCGGCGAATTGCCGTCTGGCGGCGCGTGATGCCGATGTGGCGTCGCGCGTGCGACCCATGATTGGCGACATGTCCGCGCTCGCGTTTCCCGACGCGTCGATGGATGTGGTGAGCGCTGGCTACGGCGTGCGAAACGTGCCCGACGCGGCGCGGGCGATCCGCGAAATGCGCCGCGTGCTGCGTCGCGGCGGACGACTGGTGTTGCTGGACTTTTACCGCCCGGACAATGCGCTCTGGCGAACGCTGTTTCTGAGCTATTTGCACGTGGCAGGCAACGCCGTGGGCTGGTGGTGGCATCGCGATCCGGTGGTGTACGGATACATCGGCCGCAGTATCGAGCACTTCGTGAGTTGGCGGCAGTGCAGCGCGCTCCTGGCCGACAGTGGCTTTCAGGTGGTCCGCGTGACGCGACATCTTGGCGGCGGTGTGGCGATGCACGAAGCGATTGCCGTGTGAACGGGCTCAGGGGCGATGGCTCTGCGCCATCGCGATAATCCAGTGCCCCTCGAATCGCCAATGCGCCTCAACCGCCACCTCCTGCACACTCGACTCGGGCAGCAACAGTCGCACCATCGCAAAACCGTCATCACCCACGTCCAACTCCACCTCGGTGAAGCGCACGTAACGCCCGACATACGGGTCAATGGATTTGTACACCGCTTCCTTGAGTGCGAAGTGCACCAAGGTTGTCTCATGATGGGCCCACGCGTCGAGACCATCAAGGCGTTCGCGTTCCGACGCGGTGAGAATTCGTTGGGCGATTGAACGTCGCAATGGGTCGCCCTTCTGCGGGCGCGCTTCGAGATCGACGCCAAGCACATCACCGTCTGACGGCGCGGCCACGGCGATGGCGCGCGACCGTTTGTGGCTGATGGACCCGGTCAATCCCGTTGGCAGTGTCGGCGCACCGCGGTGGGTACGCAGCAACGGTCCGATCGTCGTGTCGGGAGCGATACGGCCGAGCGCTGCGCGCAGGGCTCGTCGACCGGCAATAAATCCGGCACTCTGCAGCGTCGGCAACGACGCCGCGAGTGCGAGTTCGGCCTCGTGAAGTCCGTGCGTTTCAAATGGCTCGCGCGGTGCCTCGCGCGCGGGCGACGACACACCGATTTCGACCGATGCGAACACGCCATACGGGACAAACGATTCAACGGTGAGGGTGACCCCGAAGTCTGTCGCTGAGGCGGGCGCTGCGGATGCGTGAGACGGGGGGCGTGTGGACATATCGGAATCTCTCGCCGGACACCTATGGGGGCCAGCCGACTGCCCGACACCCTGATTCCGGTGTGCGGGGTGCGCGATGGCGCGCAGGCTGTCAGCTTGTTGCGCATATGGCGTCAACTGATGCGACTTCCGGGAACAACACTCCACCGGTCGAGGATCGCGGATTCCGCGGTGGCCTGAGCGCCGGGCAGGCATGGTATGCCGTGGCCATTCTGACACTGGCGAATGTGTCGGGGGCGTTCGATCGGCAAATCTTCACGTCTCTCGTGGGGCCGTTGAAGCGCGATCTCGGACTCACCGACACGCAGGTGAGTCTGTTGATGGGCTTCGGTTTCGCCGTGTTCTTTTCGGTGTTTGGACTGGCCATCGGCCGATTGGTCGATCGACGACGTCGTACCGTGATCGTGGCCATTGGGGCCACTCTGTGGAGCCTGATGACGGCAGTCACGGGCGTGACGCGCTCGTACGCGCAACTGCTGATGGCCCGCATCGGTGTTGGTGTTGGTGAAGCGACACTGGGACCGTCGGCGGTATCCATCATTGCCGATGCCTTTCCGCGCGGGCGACTCGGCACCGCGATGGGTGTCTACATGATGGGAACCTTTTTCGGCTCGGGTGCCTCGTATGCGATCGGCGCGTGGGCGGTTAACGCCGTAGACAGGCCAGGACTTGTCATCCTTCCCGTCGTAGGTTCGGTGCATCCGTGGCAGACGGTATTCTTCATCATCGGATTGCCGGGGCTACTGGTAGCGCTGCTCATGCTCACGGTGCGTGAGCCCGAACGCACGGCGGGAGAGCGGGCCGCCGATCAGGTGCCGCTGACCCAGGTGATTGCTTATCTGCGTCGCAACGCTCGAACAATGATGGCACTTTGCGGCGGATTCACCTGCTCCGCTTCGGTGAACTGGGGCCTTGGCGCGTGGTTGCAAGCGTTCTTCGTGCGCACTCACGGATGGTCGGTTGGCGAAGCCGGTGCACTGCAGGGCGCGCTCACGGCGTTCATCGGGCCGCTGGGAGCGATGCTCGGAGGCTGGCTGGTTGATCGCTATTCACGGCGAGGGGTCACCGACGGGCCGCTCCGAATAGGAATGGTGGGCGCAGCGGGCATGATTGTGTTTGCGGGGTTGTATCCCATCGTGCCGTCGGCCACGCTCGCGGCTGCGCTACTGGTGCCCGTCAATCTGTTTGCGGCGTTGCCGTGGGGTGCGGCGAATGCAGCGATCGCTGAAGCCATGCCATCGCGCATGCGCGGTCAGGGCAGTGCGATCTTTCTACTCATGGTGGGACTCGCCGGCGGCATTGGCCCGACGGCCGTGGCGCTGGTGACCGATCGCGTGTACGGCAACGACGCATCGCTGCGCTGGTCGCTGGCGATTTGCACGGTGGTGGGCATGACGCTCACGCTGGCGATTCTCGCGTGGGGGCGTCCGGCGTATCGCGCCACCGTGGCGCGACGTGATGAGTCGCGGGAACGGGCGATCGCGAAGGCGCAGTAGCATGGAGTGATGCGCTCCGAATAGTTGCGATGTATGTGGCTCGCATCGCCGAAGATCTACCGCAGGGGCCGCAGGGGCCGCAGAGGAACGGCGCGCGGGTCTCAAGGTGCAAGCGAGTCCGCGCCATCAATGCAAAATCATCGTGTGCGTTCCTCTGCGTTCCCTGCGGTAGAAATCTTGCGAACTACCAAGCCGCGACGTACCACGCGGGAGCGCATCGCACTCGTCGCCACATTGCCTGCGAGAATCCCCGCTGCCAGCGAAATGCCTATGAGCCCCACGCGAAACGCCGTCGCGATCCCTACGTCGTATTGATCGCCCACCAGCGACGTCATGCTGCGGAAGCCGATCGAACCTGGCACCAGAATCAGCAGGCCCGGCACCGCCGTCACCATGGACGTACGACGGAACAGACGTTCCACGACGTTGCTGCCCGCGCTCACCACAAAGGCGCCGAGAAATGCGCCGAACACGTCGCCCATGCTGGCGCCGACGATACGCGACGTAAGGTAGGCGCCGGCGCAGGCGAGCACGATCCAACCAGCGTCACGGGCCGCGGCATTGAGCAATACGGTGAACGCGAGTGGCGCTACAATGAGGGCCACCCATTCGGTCCATCGTGGCAGTGGCGCACGCGATAGCCACTCGGCGGCACTACTGCCAAACAGCTCGCGCAGTTCGAGGCCAAGCAGCCCGCCCAGTTTCGCGCCAAGTGCCAGGCCGAATCCGAGTCCAAGGAATACCACCAGCGCGCCGCTCAGACGCGCAGTACCTGACGAGAGATGACGCGTGGAGAGTTCGGTGAGCGCCACGGTGAGCGTGAGTCCGGGAAGCAACACAATCAGTCCGGCCAGGGAGGTGGCATAGCCCGTGCCGGTTTGCGCAAAGACATCGACGGCCAGGGCAAAGGTGGTGACCACGAACGCTGCCACCGGCTCGGTAACCGGACGCCAGGTGGCCGATGCAGCGGTGCCCAGGGCGATGGCGCCCGTGATCAGTCCCAGCATCGATGCCACCGCGACATCGCCAACGCGCACGCGCAGGAAGCACGCAACCGCCGCCGACGACAGCACAAACGCCAGCAGCATCAGCCACGTGGGCCATCGGCGTGGCTGCGCCTTGACCGCCTGGAGACGCTGCAGCCCTTCACTTGGTGGGATCGAGCCATCCACGACATCGCGCACGATATCGCTGACTTGCGCGAGGTGGCCCAGGTTGGGTGCACCCGGTTCGACCCGCAGCAGATGCACGCGTTGATCGATCAGCTCCCCAAACCCGACCATGATGCTGGTGGGCGTCGAGAAGAATTCTGCGGTGAGTCCCAGTCGCGTGGCCACCGTTTCGAGCGCCACTTCGAGACGATGCGATGGCGTGCCGTATTCGTGCAATGCGCGCGCGAGTTCGAGTACGAAGCCCGTGGCGGCCGCAGCGCGCAGTTCGCCAGTCGCCGTCAGCGGAGGCGGTAGTGTAGTGGGGTTGGGCACGCGAGGACTGTTCATCCACTCAGCGTATGGCGTGTGCCCATGCTTGGCAATCCAACCGGACAGGCCAGATCGGACTTTGGCTACGCTGTGCCGAACGTGGTGCGTCGCTAACTTTCCGTTCCGTCGGCAATCTTCCCGGCGCTCTCGCCCATATCCCTCGCCGCTATGATGCCCGTGTCGATTCGTACTTTGCTTCGCGTGATTGCGCTTGTTGGGACAACGTCGATTGGCGCGTGCAGCGACTCGCTTTCCCCCGGCTCGGGTGTGATCGGCACACCGTCCGACCCGGCCACGGACACGTTTGCCGCGGCACTGGGAGTCAACCTCGCCGCCATGACCAAGAAGGGTGACGGGTTGTACATTCAGGACCTTGTGGTCGGTACCGGCGCGGAAGCGGTGGCTGGGCGCACGTTGGGCATGGTGTACAGCGGGTGGCTGGTCAACGGCACAAAATTCGACTCCAATGTGGGCGGCGCGAATTTCAGTTTCGCACTCGGCGCGGGGCAAGTGGTTGCCGGATGGGATCAGGGCATCGTGGGCATGAAGGTCGGTGGCAAGCGTCGTATTATCATGGGATCCGCGCTGGGTTACGGCGCCAGCGGCAGCGGACCTGTTCCACCCAACGCCACGCTGGTGTTCGACGTGGAACTTAAAACGCTGCAGTAGCGGTCACGGTGATGCGGAACGGCGTGTACGTCGGGCAGTGGCGGCGCGAGCGCGCGGCGGTTGTGCGCGTGGTGGGGTTCGCAGCGCTGTTCGGCACGCCAACCGCTGCACCGCTACAGGCGCAACGCGCCGCCGCTGATCCGTCGCGCTTCGATGTGCTGATCGTCAACGGCTCGGTGCTCGACGGTACTGGGCGTTCGGCGCAACGACTCGATGTCGGTATTCGCGGTGATCGTATCGTTGCAATGGCGGTGCCGCTGCCGCGCGCCGGCGCGCGCACGGTGATCAACGCGGCGGGCCGAATGGTATCGCCCGGCTTCATCGATCTGCACGCGCATCTCGAGCCGTTGTTGCAGTTGCCGTTGGCCGAGAGTGCCCTTCGACAGGGAGTGACGTTGGCGTTGGGTGGCCCGGACGGTGGTTCGCCGTTGCCGTTGGCGCCGTACATCGATTCCGTGCGCCGGGTGGCCATCGGTATCAACGTGGCGTATCTGGTGGGCCACAACGATGTGCGACGCGCCGTGATGGGGATGTCCGATAAGGATCCCATGCCGGCGCAACTTGCGCACATGCAACAACTCGTGCGGGACGGCATGCGTGACGGCGCGTTCGGATTGAGTACCGGGCTGCTTTACCTCCCGGGCACGTACTCGACTATCGATGAAGTGGTGGCGCTGGCTACGGTCGCCGCGCAGGCCGGTGGTATCTACACGTCGCACCTGCGCAAGGAAGGGCGCGGACTTCTGGAGGGCGTGGGTGAAGCGCTGGAGATCGGGCGGCGGGCGAAAATCCCCGTGGTGCTCACGCACCACAAGGCGGTCGGACAACTGATGTGGGGCAAGAGCGTGGTGACGTTGGCCATGGTGGATAGCGCTCGCCACGCCGGCACTGACGTGATGATCGACCAGTATCCGTACACGGCCACGCACACCGGCATTGGCGTACTGGTGCCGTCATGGGCTATGGCTGGTGGCAACGCCGAATTCGCGAAACGTCTGGCCAATCCCGTGCTGAAAGACAGCATCGTGCGCGGCATCGTGGACAACATCGTCAACGATCGCGGTGGTGGCGATCTGGCACGTGTGCAATTCTCACGCGTGTCGTGGGACAAGACCCTTGAGGGGAAGACACTCAGGGACTGGGCCACGCGACGCTCGCTGGCGCCCACACCGGCCAACGGCGCCTTGCTTGTACTCGAGGCCATGCAAAGGGGTGGCGCGAACGCGATTTATCATGTACTCGACGAGCAGGATGTCCGTCGCATCATGGTGCATCCGCAAACGATGATTGCCAGTGATGGCCGCTTGTCGCAACCGGGTGACGGACATCCGCATCCGCGCGCCTATGGCACGTTTCCGCGCGTGCTGGGCGAGTACGTGCGCGTGCAACGACTGCTGCCGCTCGAGACCGCGGTCTACAAGATGACCGGCATGCCGGCGAAACGACTTGGTCTCGCCGATCGGGGCGTGCTGCGCGTTGGCGCGATGGCCGACGTGGTCGTGTTTGACGCGCGCACCGTGACGGATCAGTCGACATTCGCCGAGCCGCATCAGTATCCGCGTGGCATCGAGACCGTGCTCGTGAATGGCAAGGTCGCGGTGCGCGGTGGCAAGACCACCGGTGTGAAAGCGGGGCAGGTGCTGCAACACATGTCGGCCCGGTAAGCGCGAGAATCGCCGACGGTGAAGTCCTGGGATTCGTCGGCGACTCCTGCGGCATCCACGACATCGATCCCGCGAGTTCCGTTCGCGACAAACGCATTGTGGAAACGGTTGGCGCAATGAAAGGGTGAAGGACTCCCCGCTTCGCGGTGCTACACTGGCGTCATGCTTGCCGCCGCTCATTCCGCCGCCGTCCTCGGCATCGACGCCCTCGATATCACCATCGAGGTGCATGTAGCCAACGGGTTACCACAGTGGACGCTGGTTGGATTGGCCGCGACGGCGGTGAAGGAGAGTCGAGACCGCGTCGGAGCGGCTCTGGCCAACTCGGGGTTTACGATTCCGCCGCGACGGATCACTGTAAATCTCCAGCCTGCCGACATACAAAAAACAGGTACGGCCTTCGATCTCCCCATCGCCCTCGCCCTGTTGGCCGCCAGTGGGCAGTTGCCGCCGGAGGCGTTGCAGGGCGTGTGCGCGATTGGCGAACTGGGTTTGGATGGACAACTGCGCGCGGTACGCGGGGTACTCGCTGTGGCGCGACATGTGGCCGCGACCAGCAGTGCGCTGCTAATCGTGCCGCCGGATAATCTTGCCGAAGCGCTGCGCGTACCGAACGCACGCGCGGCCGCGCCGCGCACCCTCAGTGACGTGGTTTCGGCCCTGCGTGATGGATCCATGCGACCCGCCACCCGACCGCACGAAATCGCCGTGATACGCGACGACGTGCCTGACTTGGGCGATGTGGTCGGACAGGAGATGGCCGTGCGCGCGCTGGAGATTGCCGCCGCCGGAGCACACAATCTGCTGATGGTAGGCCCACCGGGCGCGGGAAAAACCATGCTCGCACGCCGTCTCCCCGGCATTTTGCCGCCGCTAGACGACGACGAAGTGCTGGAAGTGATGGCCATTCATTCAGTGGCCGGCCTGCTGCGCGACCTGCGTGCCACCGACATGATGCACGCGGTGCGACCGTTTCGCGCACCGCATCATTCCGTCTCCACGGCAGGACTGATCGGCGGAGGCGGGTGGCCGCGCCCCGGTGAAGTGAGCCTGGCCCATCGCGGTGTGCTCTTTCTCGACGAACTGTCACTGTTTCCTCGCAGCACGCTCGAAGCGCTGCGACAACCCCTGGAAGATGGCGTGGTGGTTGTGGCGCGGGCCGCGCACGTGCTGCGATTTCCCTCGCGCTTCTCACTGGTGGCCGCCAGCAATCCGTGCCCCTGCGGTTACGCCGGCAGCGCCGACCGACATTGTCGCTGTTCCGTTGCCGACATCGAACGCCACCGATCACGCCTGTCGGGGCCGCTGGCCGATCGCATCGACCTGCATGTGACAGTGCACCGCGTCCCACCCGAGGCGCTGGCCGCGCACCAACCCGCCGAACGTTCGACGGTCGTGCGTGCGCGTGTCATCCTGGCCCGACAGCGACAGCAACACCGCTATGCGCTCACTCGGCTCGGGTCATCCCGCATCGACGGCGGGGGCGTCACCAACGCGTCGGCGCCCACACGTCTGCTGGCTCCGGTCGCACGTCTCGACGCCGACGCGCGCGCCCTGCTCGTTCGCGCGGCGGACAAACTGGCGCTTTCGGCACGCGCGTATCACCGTGTGCTGCGGGTGTCGCGCACGATTGCCGATCTGGATGACGTGGATGCGGTCACCCGCGACCACATTGCCGAAGCGTTGCGTTTTCGGCCGGCCGTCGATGCGGACATGTCCGCCGTTGCTGAGGCATTGTGACCGTTCGTCGCCGTATTGCCCAAAGCGGATTGCAACACGCCTTGTCTGCCCGAGACATACACGGTAGATCACGTACAAACGAATCCGATTGCCCCCAAGGTGAAACACCGGAGCGCGCGCACGGTGGCCACGGTGAAACAAGTGGGGGAAGAGTCTGGTACTGCGGGTGCCTGAAGGTATCTGCGCAAACCCTTATTCCAAAGGCTGCGACATGGGTTGCCTGTCCCGCATCGGATGTCTCGTGGTTGTTGTGGGCGCCGCAGCCGTCGGCTACGGGCTGTACGGCGACCGTTTGCCGTCGGAGCTCACGCGAGCCATGGGCAAGGCTTCAGACAAGATTGGCGAGGTCGCTGGGAGTGCGGCCTCACGAGCGCGCACGCCCCGCCGAGATACCGTGCGCACTGAAGAACGCAGCATGGTGTGGGCGACGATTGGCCCGTCGGCGTCAGGTAACACCGGCACCAAAGTTGTCAACGCACTCGCCGCCCGGGAGGGCCCGGCGTTCGTTACGCTGGGGGCCGGCGAACTGGCCGCGTTGCTGTCCAGCGGGCTGCCGAAGCAGTTGCCGAAATCCGCATCGAATGTTCAACTGGCGCTTGACGGCGACCAACTGCTGGTTCGCGCCGCCATCGATGTTACAGAAATCGCCGGCGACGGCACCCTTGGGCGTCTGTTGGGTACCGCTCTGTCTGGGCGCGATTCCGTACGATTGAGTGGCACGATCGAGCCACTGCGTCCGGGCTTCGCGCAGTACCGGGTGGAGGCGCTTCGGCTCAAGGGCATGAATGTGCCGACCCGATTGATCCCGACATTCATCGGCGCCATGCGACGTGGGCCGCGGGCCGCCGGTCTCGCTGACAATGCGCTCGCTGTTCCGCTACCTCGCACCGTCGCCGATCTGCGGATCGCCAATGGTCGATTGACACTTTACAAGGCCGTCCCGAATCCATGAGCGCGCGTCGCATTCTCGTTGTTGACGATGAAAAGGGCATTCGTCAGGCACTCAGCCAGCTCCTCGAATACGAGGGCTACGAGGTCCGTTCAGCATCTGGTGGCACCGAGGGGATTGCGGAGTATGAGAAGTTCAAGCCGCATCTGGTCTTTCTCGATGTAAAAATGGCTGGACTGGACGGTCTCGAAGTGCTCAAGCGGATCCGGCAGATCGATGGCAGCGCGTTGGTGGTGATGATCAGCGGTCACGCCACCATTCAAACTGCGGTGGAAGCCACGCAGTTGGGCGCGTACGACATTCTCGAAAAGCCGCTCGACACCGATCGCGTGCTGGTGCTGCTGCGCAACGCGTTCGAACATCGTTTGCTCAGTGACGAGAACGAGCGTCTGCGGCAGACCATCGAATCGCGCTATGAAATTGTCGGCCGCACCTATGCCATTCGCGCGGTGCTTGAACGCATCGAAAAAGTGGCGGGCACGCCGGCACGCGTGCTCATCACCGGCGAGAATGGCACTGGCAAGGAACTGGTCGCGCGGGCCATTCATCGCGGGTCAACGCGCGCCCGGAAGCCGTTCGTGGAAGTGAACTGCGCCGCCATTCCGTCGGAACTTATTGAGAGCGAACTGTTCGGTCACATGAAGGGGTCGTTCACCGGCGCCATCAGCGATCGGGCCGGCAAATTCGAACAGGCCGATCAGGGCACCCTGTTCCTCGATGAAGTCGGCGACATGTCGTTGGCGGCGCAGGCCAAGGTGCTGCGAGTCCTGCAGGATGGCGTCGTGACGCGCATTGGTGGGAACAAGCCCATTCAGGTGGACGTGCGCGTGCTGGCGGCCACCAACAAGGATGTCGAATCGGAAATTGCCGCCGGTCGATTTCGCGAAGACCTGTTCTATCGCTTGAATGTCGTTCCCATTACCGTGCCGCCCTTGCGCGAGCGTCGCGAGGACATCGAGCAGTTGGTGATCCACTTCCTGCGACAGTTTGCGGTGCGTGATGGATTGCCGGCCCGCGACATCACTGATGAAGCCCTGCGCCGCCTGTCGGACCTCGATTGGCCTGGCAATGTGCGCGAGTTGCGCAACACGATCGAGCGGCTCGTCATTCTGGCCAACGCCGCGACCATCGCTGCCGCAGATGTGGATCGATTGGTGGGGCGCCGCGCGGCCGAACCTGCGGGCCTGGGCAATTTGGTGGACTGTGCCACGTTCGAAGAGTTCAAGCAGTCCGCCGAGCGCGCGTTTCTGGTGGCAAAACTGCGCGCCTTCGACTGGAATGTGTCGGAGACGGCTCGGGAGCTCGACATGCCACGGTCGAATCTCTACAAAAAGATCGAGCGTTATGGTTTGACACGGGAAGTCACGCCCGATTCTTTATCGACGGTTCGATGAGCGATCGCAATTGGGAAGCCGAAATGGCCAAGATCGACAAGCAACTGGCCTCTGTCTCGGATGAGCAGTTGCTGGCGGAACGAAAGGCCGTGCCGGCCTTGACCGGCACCACAGGCAAGGCGCCGTCGGGGAAGGCAGGGGCACCCGCGGCAGCGCCGTCACGAGCGTCCTCACCGGCACCCGGCGGAACCTGGCGCTCATGGCTGAAAGTGAGCATCGCGGTCGCCGCGGCGGCGGGACTCATGTATTGGCCGTGGCTGGCACGCTGCGGTCTGCCCTTGGTTGGCTTCACCGCCGCGACGGGTGGTGTCGCGCTGCTGGGGGTCTGGAGTGCGGTTGGCACCTGGCGTCACCGATTGGGTCTGGCGCATTTGGCGTCGCTGGTGGTCACGATCTGGGGTGTGGCGCTGGGTGCGCGCGAAATTCTGCCTCGCGTGGGCTACGCCGTTCCGTCCATCGAACGCCCAGGCCAGTGGAGTTGCGACGGACTACCTCCGGTACCTGTGATTACACCGGGTGACGTACCTGCGGGAGCGCCGATTCGCTCGCCGGATGACAAGACTTCGCCCGTGCCGCCTGTGACATCGCCTGGGGAAGGCGGTTGAATTGCACTTCTTGATTTACAAATATACAGTGTTTACTGTACAAGTGCAAACTTTACAAGACTACAGTCGTACCGTTTCGATCCGGTTTTTGCGTCTCCACGTCCAATCCCATGCTCACGCCAAAGCCGAAGCCGACCCTGAAACGCTCGGAGAATCCGTTCCGCATTCACGGCACCGTGAGGGGTGCGTTCTTCACCGACCGAGACGCCGAAGTCGCGAAATTCACCAAGGTGCTGCGTGAGCCCGCGGCCAAATTGCTTGTGTACGGGCATCGGCGCATGGGGAAGAGTTCTACGTTGGAGCGTGCGGTAGAGCAGGTCAATGCGAAAGGCGGGCACGCGTTTCTCGCGGACCTTTCAACCGCGACGACGGTCGTCGACATGTCGAACCGCATCCTGGCCGGTGCGGCGCGTGCCATCGGGACCCGGTGGACGACGCTGGCGAGCGATCTGGTATCGCGTATTCAGGCCGGCATCAAGATTGCTCCCGATCCGCTTACCGGCGCTGTCGTGCCCAGCTTCGAGGTGGGGATTCGGCACGAATCGACCGAACGGCAGCAGGCATCGCTGGCCAATGTGCTCGATACGATGAACGCGCTCGCTGAAAAGCGCGGGAAAGTGCTGGGTGTCGTCCTGGATGAATTCCAGGAAATCACCCGATGGGGTGGTGAGCAAGCCGAGTGGCACTTGCGTGGAGTGATGCAGCGCCATCAGCATCTGAGCTACATCGTCGCTGGCTCCAAACCCGCATTGATCAAGTCCATGGTGGAGCAGGGTCGGGCGTTCTATGAGCTCTTCGATGTGTTTCCGTTTGCGGCAATCAACGCCGCGCATCTTGCCCAATGGATCGATGATCGACTGCGCGGTGTCGGCCTTCAACCACAGGCAGCCGGTGCCCTGTGTGTACAGTTGGCCGGTGCGCGCACCCGGGATGTGGTGCGTTTGGCGCGAAAGTGTGTCGACCGGGCTGATGGTGCTGGATCGATTGATGCGACGGCCGCTGCTGCCGCCTTTCAGGAGGTCATCGACGAAATTGACGAAAGCACACATTCCTGGTGGGACGGACTCACGTCGTCACAACAAAATGTCCTGCGGGCTGTCGCGGTGACCGAACAGGGACTGACGACGAAAGCGGTGCGTGAGCGATTTTCACTGGATGGTTCGGGCAGCGTAACGAATACGCTGAAGGCCTTTGTGGGCGACGGTCGTCTGATGAAAACGTCGAATGGTTCTGGCTACGCGTTCGACAATCCGTTTGTTCGCGGATGGGTGATTGCCAACGCCGTACCCGACCTTGGTTTGCAACTGCCGGTGACGCACATCGCCTCGCCAACAAGCGAATATCATTGAGTCACGAGCGGTTGGCGCGCTGGTCACTCCCCCTTTGCCACCCCTGCTAGTTTTCGCGGATGTCCGACACCTTCAGGAATTTCATCGGCGGCCAATGGGTCGCGCCGTCGACCGGCAACTATTTCGAGAATCGTAATCCGGCGAATCAAGACGACGTGATTGGCCGTTTTCCGCAATCGGGCGTGGAGGATGTCCATGCCGCCATTGACAGCGCGCGGCGCGGCTTCGAAGGCTGGAAGCGTACGCCCGCGCCAGCGCGCGGCGACGTGCTGCGACGCGTTGGCGACCTGATGGCTGCGCGCAAAGAAGAAATCGCGAATCTCATGACGCGCGAAATGGGGAAGCCGCTCGCCGAAACGCGCGGCGACGTGCAGGAAGGGATCGACACCGCATACTACGCCGCCACCGAAGGCCGCCGACTGTTTGGACACACGGTGCCCAGCGAGTTGGCGAGTAAGTGGGCCATGAGCATGCGGCGCCCGATCGGCGTGTGCGGTCTCATCACGCCATTCAATTTTCCGATGGCGATTCCCACGTGGAAGACGTTCCCGGCACTGTTGTGCGGCAATTCAGTGATCTTGAAGCCCGCCGAAGACGTGCCGCATACGGCCACGGCGCTGGTGGAGATCCTGTTGGCCGCGGGGCTGCCGCCGGAAGTGATCCAACTGGTGTACGGCAAGGGCAGTGTGATTGGCAAGGCGATGGTCGAACATCCGCATGTGCCGGTGATTTCGTTCACCGGTTCAACGGAAACGGGCAGCCTCGTTGGCGAGACGTGCGGGCGCATGCATAAGCGACTCTCTCTTGAAATGGGTGGCAAGAACGCGCAGATCGTACTGAACGATGCCGACCTCGACCTGGCACTGGACGGCGTGCTCTGGGGCGCCTTCGGCACCACGGGCCAACGCTGCACCGCCACCAGTCGGTTGGTACTCCAATCCGGGATTCATGATCAGTTCGTAGAGCGGTTGGCCACACGGGCCTCGGCGTTGAGACTTGGCGACGGACGCGTGACCAACACCGAGGTGGGTCCGTTGGTGAATGCAGCAGCGCGGGCCAAGGTTGAGGAGTACATCGAGATCGGGCGCGCCGAAGGCGCCACGCTGGTGTGCGGCGGACAACGGGCCACGGGCGAAGGGCTCGATCGCGGATTCTTTTTCCAGCCCACGATTTTTTCCGGCGTGACGGCGGGTTCACGTCTCGAGCAGGAGGAGATTTTCGGACCGGTCCTCTCGGTGATCAAGGTGCACGACGTCGAAGAGGCCTTCACCGTAAACAATGACGTCCGGTACGGCCTGTCGTCTTCGGTGTACACCTCCAACGTGAACGTGGCCTTCCGCGCATTTCAGGACCTGGACAACGGCATCACCTACGTAAACGCACCGACTATTGGCGCCGAAGCGCACTTGCCGTTTGGCGGGGTGAAGCAAACAGGCAATGGGCATCGTGAGGGTGGCTGGGAAGTGTACGAGTTCTATTCGGAAACGAAGGTGGGGTATGTGGACTATTCCGGCGCGCTGCAACGCGCGCAGATCGACAACTACCAGCACGTACGCCACCTGCCCGGAGTGCCACCCCCGTCATGACCGCCTTGCCAGGATCGTCTCCCGACACCGAGTTGCGCGCGAATGCATTGCGGGCGGCGAATGGCCGTACGCGGGCGCGGCGTGCGTTGCGGCTGTCCTGGCTGTGGGAGTGGGCGAAGGTGTTTCCCGCGGCCGTGCTGTTGTTTCTGATTTTGCGGACGTTTTTTGTCGAGGCGTACAAGATCCCGTCCGGCAGTATGGAGCGGACCCTGTTGGTGGGCGACTTTCTGCTCGTCAACAAGCTGGTCTATGGTGCCGAGATCCCATTCTCCAATCGGCGACTCCCGGCCATCAGACCGCCACAGCATGGTGATGTGGTGGTGTTCGAGTACCCGGTCGACCCCAGCAAGAACTTCGTGAAACGCCTCGTGGGTCTGCCGGGTGACACGGTGGCGATGCGCGACGGTGCCCTCCTGCGCAACGGGCACGGGCTGGACGAAGGCTACGTCGTGCACTCCGAGCCCGGCGTTGATCCCGTGAACGATGAGTTCCGCTGGCAGCGCGGCTACCTGGTAAAGACGGCAGTGGCCGCCAGTGCGGGGACGACATCCGACGCGTTCGCCAGGGGAACGGGGTATCGCCCGTCACGAAACAACTGGGGTCCGCTGGTGGTACCGCTCCATCACTTCTTCGTGCTGGGTGACAATCGCGACAACTCGCTGGACAGTCGCTACTGGGGCTTCGTTGCCGACAGCCTGATGCGTGGAACGCCGCTGATCGTGTACTACAGTTTCACGCCGGATTCCACCACGTCACTGGCGTGGCTGACCCGGATTCGGTGGGCGCGTGTGGGGACGGTCGTGCGATGACGTGAGACGGCTTGCGCAACGTACTGCTTGCAGACGAATGTTCGGTTCTTCCTCGCTCGCATTCCCCGCCTCACCGAGCTGCTGGTGCCATGGCTGTAACTCCGACGAAAAAGAAGGCGCAGTACGAGGAAGGGTCGTTGGACCAGTACCTGCGCGACATCAGTGTCTATCCCCTCATCTCGCGCGAAGAGGAAGCCGAACTGGCGCGTCGAATCCGCGTCAGTGATCAGGATGCGCTCGATAAGTTGGTGCGTTCGAATTTGCGCTTCGTGGTCTCGGTTGCGAAGAAGTACCAGAATCAGGGCGTGTCGCTCTCCGACCTGATCAACGAGGGCAATCTCGGGCTGATCCGCGCCGCGCACAAATTCGACGAAACCAAGGGAATCAAGTTCATCTCGTACGCCGTGTGGTGGATTCGCCAGGCGATCCTCCAGGCGTTGGCTGAGCAATCGCGTATCGTGCGGGTGCCGCTGAATCGGGCGGGAACGTTGCATCGCATCGGCAAGCGCGCGAATGTGCTGTTGCAGGAGCTCGGCCGCGAAGCAACGCACGCCGAAATTGCCGAAGGGATGGACATCACGGAGGAAGAGGTCGCCAAGACCATGTCGATCTCGCAGGTGCACCTTTCGCTCGATGCACCGCTTACACCGGGCGAGGACAATCGGCTGCTGGACTACCTGGCCGACACCGTGAACCCAACGCCCGATGAGCAGACCTTCGAGAAGGCACTCACCGAGGCCATCGAAGATTCGTTGGGCAGCCTCAAGGAGCGCGAAGCCAAAATTCTGCGCCTGTACTTCGGGATCGACGGTTCCGATCCGATGACGCTCGAGGAAATCGGCGCCATGCTGGGCATCACGCGTGAACGCGTGCGACAGATCAAGGAAAAGGCGCTCTCCCGTCTCCGGCACGTGTCGCGCGCCAGGGCGCTGGAAAGTTTTCTCGGATAATCATGGCATCGACCTATTCATTCGACGTGACCACCAGCGTGGATCTGCAGGAAGTGGACAACGCGGTCAATCAGGCGCAGAAGGAAGTCGCGCAGCGCTTCGACTTCAAGGGCGCACTCGTGACCATCGAATTCAAGCGATCGGACAGCCTGGTGCAGTTGGCCACCGACAGCGATATGCGGATGGATGCGTTGTTCGACATGCTGCAGTCCAAGCTGATCAAACGTGGCGTGCCGGTAAAAAATCTGGATATCGGCGAGGTGAAGCCCGGCGGTGGTGATGTGTTGCGTCGGGAGATCAAGCTGAAAATGGCGCTGGACAGCGACACGGCGAAAAAAGTGTCGGCCGCCATCAAGGAGGCGAAGCTCAAAAAGGTGCAGGCCTCCATTCAGGGTGATCAGGTGCGCGTCACGTCACCCAGCAAGGACGATCTGCAGGACGCCATCGCGGTGCTGCGGAAGGGCGACTTTGGGGTGGAGTTGCAATTCGGGAATTTTCGTTAGTGACGGCTCGGGTGCTGGACGATACGGACTTCGCTATCGACCATCGCGGAGACCTCGGGCAGCGTTGCGTACGCATCGTGATCGATCAACCGGCGGGCTCGGTGCTGGTCAGTTTTGCGGACAGTCCACGGTTTCGGACGGCCACGTATCTCACCGTGCAACTCGATGCCGACACGCACCTGAAACCGGAACCGGCCTTTCTCGAGTGCGTGAATCACTCGTGCGCGCCCAACGTCGCGTTCGACATGTCGGAGTTGGCGCTGGTAGCTCTTACCGATCTGCGCGCCGGCGATGAGTTGGTGTACTTCTATCCCAGTACTGAATGGCACATGGCGCAGCCATTCTTCTGCGCCTGTGGTGCAAGCGACTGTCTGGGCCGGATCGATGGAGCGGCCCGGCTTACCGACGCGCAACTCGCGCCCTATGCGCTGTCGCCCTTCGTGAAGGCTCGCCGAGCGGCACAGCCGTCCGGTTGAGTCGAAGCGCGCCGGGTGGCTACCTTTCCCCGATGCTCAAGTTCGGACTGGTCACCCTCGGGTGCGACAAGAACACGGTGGACTCGGAGCGGTATCTGGCCGATCTCGTGGCGCACGGGGGCGAGTTGGTCACCGACCTCCGCGACGCCGAAGTGGTGGTGGTGAACACCTGTGGCTTCATCGACGCGGCGAAGCAGGAGTCCATCGATGCCATTCTGGCGGCGACGCGACTGAAGGAGGACGGCACCTGTCGCGCGGTGTTTGCGATCGGCTGCATGATCGAACGCCACAAGTCCGAGCTGATCGATGCGCTGCCCGAGGTCGATCTCTTTCTCGGGACATCCGAGACGGATCGCCTGCTGCCGGAGTTGATCGAGCGCGGTTTGATTGGCGGCGAGTTGCTGGAACATCCGGGCGTGCGGGTGTTCGGCGGCGACGCGGCACACGTGCGCTATCTCAAGGTCAGTGAAGGGTGTGATCACGGCTGTGCGTTTTGTGCGATTCCCCTCATGCGTGGGAAGCACCGTTCCTTCGCGTTGGACGAGTTGGTGCGCGAAGCGCAGCTGTTGGAGGTGCAGGGCGCGCGGGAGATCAACCTGGTGGCGCAGGACCTGGCGCATTATGGACGCGATCGACGCGATGGATTCGCGTTGCCTGAATTGCTTGAAGCACTGGTGCGCGAAACGGGCATTCCGTGGATCCGCAACCTCTACCTGTACAGCGCCGGCATCACGCCACGTCTGTTGGAAGTGATCGCGGCCAATCCCCGCATTGTGCGCTATCTCGATACGCCAATGCAACACGGGTCGGATACCGTGCTGGCGCGTATGCGGCGCCCGGAGCGCCAGAAAACCATTCGCGCGCGACTGGCGCGCTATCGCGAGATCGTGCCCGACCTCGCCGTCCGCACCACCGTGATCGTGGGCTTCCCGGGTGAAACAGAAACCGATTTCCAGGTGCTCTGCGATTTCCTCGAGGAGATCCAGTGTGATCGGGTTGGCTGCTTCACGTATTCGGCGCAGGAAGGCACGCGCGCGTACGATCTGGACGACGATGTGCCCGATTCGATCAAACGTGAACGCAAGGAACGTGTGGAGGAGCTGCAGCGCGCGATCACCGGCGAACGCTACGAACGATTTCTGCAGCGCGAAACCCCGGTGCTGATCGATCGAATCGGTGATCGGCCGGGTCAGCTTATCGGCCGAGCCCCGTGGCAGGCGGACGACATCGATGGGGTGGTGTACGTGCAGGGCGAGGCACCGCCCGGTTCATTGGTGAATGTGCGGATCGAACAGGTGGTGGACGATTTCGATTTCCGCGCGCGTTGGCAGGGCGTCATCGACACGCCGGTCGCGCCCGTATGGCGACCCTCTCGTCATTTGCCAATGGCGGGTGCAACGCACTCGACTGCGGGAAGCTACGGTCGATGACGGGGTGGTGAATGGTGACCCGCGGACTGTCGTCACGAGTGCTCGCGTGAGCGCGCACGTGTCCGTGCTGTCGATCCTGAGCGCGGTCGTGATTGGTGCCACGGTGGGTACGTCCTGCGCGCCGCGCGGCAGCGGGACACGGGCCACTGTAGCCGGGGCGGAGTTGCATGGTCGACTCGACATCACTGACAGGCAGGCCCGCATTGCGCTGACAGGCGGCGTGCCGCAGGCGGCAGTGTCGGCCACCACACCGTGGCGGATTGACGAACAGGGCGGTCGGCAATCGCTGGTGCGCGGTGCGGGTGGAGAGGGATGGCGTGTGGAGCAGCGTGGCACGCTGCTGCGCGTGGCCGGCGACGGAGACGATGCCACGCCGTGGCGCGGTGGTCCATTCGTTGCGCGACCGACGTCGAATGGGTTTGTGGTATTCAATGGCAAACGGTATCGCGGAGAACTGTGGTTCACCGCCACCGACTCCGGTGTGCAAGTCGTCAACCGTCTGCCGGTGGAGGATTACCTGCGGGGCGTGGTCCCGTTGGAACTGGGCACACGACAGCTCACCGATCGCGCCGCACTCGAAGCGCAGGCTATTGCGGCGCGCAGCTATTCCTATGTTCGTGTTCCCGCCGAAGGAGTCCCCTTGCCATCAAGCGGCTGGCATATGGTGGCCACGGTCACCAATCAGGTGTATGGTGGTGTCGAGGTCGAGCATCCGTTGGTGAATGAGGCCATCGACGCCACCGCCGGACTCGTGTTGCGCTACGCGGGCCGAACGGTGGACGCACCGTACTTCTCCTCCTGCGGCGGCCGCAATGCCACACCGCGCGAGGCGTGGCGCGACGCCCAGGAGCAGCCCTACCTGCAAGCGGTTGACGATCTCGACCTCACTACCGGTCGCCCGTATTGCGATATCAATCCGCGCAATCACTGGGTGGAAGAGCTGGGCGAGCAGCAAATCAGCGAGGCGGTGCGTCGGGCGATTGAGCTGCAGGGCGGCCAGTCGCCGCCATCGACGTCGGTGCGCGAACTGCAGGTGTCGGAACGCACCACGTCAGGGCGCGTGGCCACGCTGGTGTTTCGAACCGATCGCGGTGACATCACCATCCGCGCGCGCGATGTGCGGGCGGTTCTTCGCGACGCGCGTGGCGCCATTCTGTCCAGCACGTATTTTTCCGTGGAGCGCGAAGTGCAGAGCGGTGGCCGGCTCACCGGTGTCACCTTGCGCGGAAACGGCAACGGCCATGGGGTCGGCATGTGTCAATGGGGCGCAATCGGGCGCGCGCGTGCCGGTCAGGATGCACGCACGATCCTGCGTCACTACTACCCCGGCACGGCCGTTGGATTCGCCGATTGACCGGCGTGGTGGAGTGTTCGTGATGCGATTCTTCCTGGAGGCGGCATGAAAGACGGCGTACGTATCGCCGTCGTTGGCACGGGCGCGATTGCCCAGCTGACGCATATCCCGGTGCTTTCGAAGTTGCGAGGCGCGTCGTTGGTTGCGCTCTGCGACAACGATGCCGCCAAAGCGCGCGCCCTCGCCGATCGCTTCGGCGTATCCGATGTGTTCACCGACTTCGAGGAGCTGCTGGAGTCGGATGAACTGGATGCAGTGGTCATCACTACGCCAAATCATCTGCACGAGCCGCACGTATTGAGCGCGCTGCGCGCGAACCTGCACGTGCTGTGCGAGCGTCCCCTGTCGCTCACGGCGCGCGGGGTCGAGCGCTGCATCGCGGCGGCCAACAAGGTCGATCGTCGACTGGTGGTTGGCACGAACCTGCGATTCCGGGCTGACGTACAGGCGCTGGATCAGTTTCTTCGCAATGGCGAATTGGGCCAGGTGACCTCGATCCGGGCGGGCTCGTTGACGGTCCGACGGGGAACGGACAGCGGCTGGCGCACCCGGCGCGCGGAGTCGGGCGGCGGTGCGTTTCTTGAGCAGGGATTCCCGTTGCTTGATCTCGCGCTCTGGCTTGCCGATTTCAAGGCGCCCGTGCGCGTTTCTGCCGTCATGCGTCGCGGTCGCGGGGCCACCGCGGTGGAAGACGCGATGCAGGTGTTCCTCGAGTGCGAAGGAGGTCTGGTATTCGCCTTCGACGTGTCGTGGTCGTACGTGGGCGATGAGGAACGCTGGTGGTTTGAAGTGCATGCGTCGCGGGGTTCGGCACGACTGGCTCCATTGCGCGTAACGAAGGAGCTGAACGGTCGCGGCGTCGACGTGTCGCCGTCGGGCGCGGCGGCGCGCGAGAGTCCGTTCCTGCAAAGTTATCGCGCCGAAATCGCCCACTTTCTGGCGGTTATCCGCGGCGAGGCGCCGTATGAGCCGCCAAGCGACCAGGCGCTGGTCCATCGTGTGCTCGAAGCGATCTATCGCGCGGCGGACGACGGAAAAGAGTTTCGCTTCTGATGCGATCACCGGTATGGTGTCTGGGACTCGCCGGTGCGTTGATGGTGTCGGCCAACCGCGAGACCATCGCGCAGCCAGCGGTGCCGACGTTGGCGGCGGGGGACATGCCAGTGCCGCCCGGTGTATCGGTGGCGGTGGACAGCGCGCGGGCAATTCGGGGCGCATCGCTTGCCCTCTCCCTTTACACGTACGGTCCGTCCGATGTGTTCTTTGAACGTTTTGGCCATGCGGCACTCGCTGTTCGCGATACCATCACCGGCAACGATGTCGCGTATAACTGGGGCATGTTCGACTTTGCGCAGCCGAATTTCCTCACGCGATTTCTGACCGGCGACACGAAGTACTCGATGGCGGGCTATCCCACGCTGCTGTTCAACGACGTGTACCGAACGGACAATCGCACCATCCGGCAACAGGTGTTGGCCCTCACGCCTGTCGAACGCGCCGCGCTGTTCGAATATCTTCAATGGAATGCGCGCGAGGCCAACAAGTACTATCGGTACGATTACTATCGCGACAACTGCGGCACGAGGTTGCGGGACGCCCTCGATTGGGTGCTGGGCGGTCGACTGCGTTCCGCGTTGAGCATTCCTGGTGCGGGTCGCACATGGCGTGGGGAAACGGCGAGACTGCTGGCGTCGATGGTGCCCCTTTATGCGGGTATCGAGATCGCCCTCGGTCGGCACGCCGACGAGCCCCTCTCGCAATGGGACGAGGAGTTTCTGCCGGAACACATGGCATCGCACTATGCAACGCTGGTGCTGCGCGACGTGGCCGGACGCCGATATCGACTGGTGACGCGCGACACCACGTTGTTCACCGCGAATCGTCTCCCGTTGCCGTCCGAACCGCCGTCGCGTGTGGCCTGGGCAGTACTGCTCGGGCTCACGCTGGCGGGATTGCTGGCGGCGCTGGCCGATGCGCGCGCCCGTGCGGCGCGAGTGGTATTGAGCCTGGTCGTTGCGCTGTGGTATCTCGTTGGCGGAGTGCTGGGCACCGGGTTGCTGCTGGCAGCGACGGTGACCCGGCACGCACCCTACATGGGTGCAAATACCACGCTGCTTTCGCTCCAGCCATTGTTGCTTGTAGCCGCCGCGGTGGTGCCGGTTGCATTTGTGCGCCGACACGCGTCGCCCTTCGCGCGAGGGGTCAGTGCGGTGATTGCAGTGCTTTCGTTGTGCGGCGTGGTCATGCAGGTGATCCCCGCATGGACGCAGTCCAGCGGCGTAGTGCTGGCGGTGGTCGTACCGGTGCACGTCGCGATTGCACTGGCGCTCTGGCGCAACGGTCACGGGCGCCCGGCAGCGGAACGCCCGTGAATGCTCCGCTGTTCACTGCCGCGTCGATCGCGGCAGGCATCGATGTGGGTGGCACGTTTACCGACCTGGCGGCGATCGCTCCGGACGGTTCGTTGCACACCGCCAAGGTGTTGAGCAACCCCGATGATCGTGCCGCCGGGGTGCTGGCGGCGTTGCAGGTATCTGCGATCCCCGCCGTGTCGCTCGCCTATATCGCGCACGGCACAACGGTGGTAACCAACCTGCTGCTGGAGCGACGCGGTGCGCGCGTTGTCGCCTGCGCGACGGCGGGCTTCACCGATCTGCTGGAATTGCGACGCCAGGAGCGCGCTGCGCTGTACGATCTGACGCGTCATCATGCGGCACCGTTGGTGTCGGCGCATGACATCATTCCGGTGCGCGAACGCGTGGTGCCCGAGGGCGTGCTGGAACCGCTCGATGACGCGGTAATCAACGAGGTCGTCGCTGCGGTTGTCGCGCGGGCGCCCGATACCGTGGCCATCACGCTGCTTCACGCGTATGCCGATGCCACGCATGAAGCGAAACTCGCCAACGCGTTGCGCACCGCGCTTGCCGCGGCGTTTCCATCGTGCGACGTCATCTGTTCACACGCCGTGCTCCCCGAAATCCGCGAATACGAGCGGATGGCTACCACCGTGGCCGAGGCGTACGCGCGTCCCGCCGTCCGCCGCTACCTTGTCGGACTTGGTGAACAGCTGCGGACGCACGGTTATCCCGTTCCGCGGGTGATGACGTCGGCTGGCGGAACGGTTTCGGCCGCCGAGGCGGCCGAACACGCGGCGTCGTTGGCGCTGTCCGGTCCCGCCGGAGGCGTGACTGGTGCGGCGGCGGTAGCGCGCGCGCTTGGAATTTCGCGGGCGCTCACAATCGATATTGGCGGCACCAGCGCGGACGTTGGCCTGATCGACGACGGAGAGCCGCTGGTGGAACGCGGTGGCGAGGTGGCGGGCGTGCCGATCGCGTTACCGCGCGTGCTGGTGGAGGCGGTCGCCGCGGGCGGTGGCAGCATTGGCTGGATCGATGGCGGTGGTGCGCTTCGTGCGGGTCCCGAAAGCGCGGGTGCTGCACCGGGGCCGGCCGCGTACGGACGTGGCGGGCTGCAGCCCACCGTCACTGATGCGCATGTGGTGCTGGGACACATCGCCGAAGGCACGTGGAGCGCCGGTGTCACTATCAATGCGACTCGCGCACGCGAGGCGATCGCGCATCTCGCGGCGCCGCTGGGCGTGACGGTCGAGCGGGCTGCCGAGGCATTGTTGGCAACCACCGACGCCACGATGGCGCGCGCACTGCGTCGCGTGTCGGTTGAGCGCGGTCTTGATCCGCGGGATGCGACGCTCATAGCATTCGGTGGCGGTGGACCATTACATGCCTGCGGCCTTGCCGAACGACTCGGCATGAGACGCATCGTGATCCCGCCGCATGCCGGTGTGCTGAGCGCCATTGGACTCGCGCTGGCCCCGGAGCGTCGTGAAGCGGTGGCCAGTCTGGTCACCCGTACCGCGGCGATCGACCCGGTCGCCCTCGCGGTGCGTCTGGCCGCTGAAGCGGCACGCCTGGGCGTGACAGAGACGAGCGACGTGTCGGCGCGTTGGTGGATTCGCACGCGATTCGAAGGACAGGGCTATGAGCTTGATGTGCCCGTGACTCCTGGCGATTCGGGGACTCACATCGCCGAACGCTTCGTGGCGCGTCATCGGACACGTACGGGCTTCACGCTGGAACGCCATGTGGAGTGCATCAGTGTGCGCACCGCAGTGGGTGGAGCGCCTTGGCCCGTGCAGTTTGCACGACCGCAACGCGACGGCGTGTTGACCGAGGACGAGGATGACGGACGGGCGATGACCCGGACGCTGGTTGGTCCGCGTGTGGTACGGCTCGCCGACGCGACAATGCGTGTGGCGGCAGATTGGGTGGCGCACGCGCTGCCCATTGGCGGATGGATGATGGAGCGGTCGTGAACGTCGCGTCGCGTCGTTCATCGATGGGTCGCATTGTCGGCGATCCGGTACCGGCGCTTGTGCCCGACACTGGTGCGGTGTTCGTGCTGCTGATTGGGGAAGCTCCCGGTCCGCGTGGCGCCGACAAGAGCGGTATCCCGTTTTTCGGAGATGCGGCCGGTCGGCATCTGTATCAGGTGTTGGCGCACATGGGGGCCGTTGCGCTGCCCTCTGTTGTCGAAACGATGCCGTGGGATGGCGCACTGTTCCGGAACGCCGCGCTCCGACCGGTGGCGCACGGGGTCGCGTTGGGGAATGCATTCAACCGCTGTCCCACCGACGACGGCGTGACGTTCCGCGCGCCATCACGGGCAGAACTGGAAGGCCCCGACAATGTGCGGCGACTCACCCTTGAACTCACCGCGCTGCAAACGCGTGGTCTGCGCGGCGTGGTGACGATGGGTCGCGTCGCCACGCGAACACTGGACATCGTGTTCGAGCGCACGCCAATGCCGACCATTGCACGACGGGCGTTGCCGCACCCGTCGGCACAGGGACTGTTGTCGATGGCGCCCGATCGCGGCAAGGGTGCGCGCATGGCAGATCTGCAGCAGTCGTGGATGACGCGCTGTCGTGATGTGATTCTCGAGGCCGGATATCCGGTCGCCGCCGTACGGGGGATTGCGTGAGCGAAATGTCTCCGCGCTTTGATGCACTCGATCTCACGGTATTCGCGCACAGCGTGGCGATGATTGCCGAAGAGATGGGCACGCTGCTTGAGCGCAGCGCCATCTCACCGAACATTCGCGAGCGTCGCGACGCGTCGTGCGCATTGTTCGATGTCGATGGTCGCATGGTGGCGCAGGCGGCACACATTCCGGTGCATTTGGGGGCGATGCCGGAATCGGTGGCGGCCGTTCGCGCCGTTGGTGCCGCGCCGGGCGACTGCTTTCTGTTGAACGATCCTTCGCATGGTGGCTCGCACCTGCCCGATCTCACGATGGTCGAGGTGATTGCCGATGCGGTGGACCCGTCGCGGATTATCGGCTACGCGGCGGTGCGGGCGCATCACGCCGACGTGGGTGGCATGAGCCCCGGCAGCATGCCATTTGGTGCCACTGAACTGTTTCAGGAAGGCATTATTGTGCCGCCCGTTCGCATTGAGCGTGACGGTGAACCGCAGACAGACGTGCTGCGACTCGTGCTGGCCAATGTGCGCACGCCCGCCGAGCGCGAAGGAGATCTGCGCGCGCAGCGGGCGGCGTGTCGCGCCGGTCGCGACGGATGGCAGGCGCTGCATGCGCGCCTTGGCGCCGCCCCGCTGGGTGAGGCGGTGGATGCGTTGCTTGACTACACCGAGCGCCGCGTTTGCGCCCGGCTTGCGCTGCTGAACGGCGCGCGCGGACAGGCCGCTGACGCGTTGGAAGGCGATGGTGTGAGTGATGCGTCGATTCCGGTGGTGATCGCGGCGCGCATCGAGGATGCGACGCTGTATCTCGACCTGACCGGCACGTCGCCGGCGGTGCGCGGCAATGTGAACGCCCCGCCGGCGGTGGCGCGTGCCGCCGCCGTGTTCGTGCTGCGGGTACTGTGCGATGACGATGTGCCGGTGAACGATGGCGTCGCCCGCGCGCTGCGCCTTCACATTCCCGACAACTGCGTGGCCAACG
Organism: Gemmatimonadaceae bacterium; assembly: GCA_031370885.1. Lineage (GTDB taxonomy): Bacteria > Gemmatimonadota > Gemmatimonadetes > Gemmatimonadales > Gemmatimonadaceae > Gemmatimonas. The sequence goes on along the minus strand of JANMRE010000163.1, from coordinate 505 downwards.
CACAGCGTCCGAGCGCCGTGGCAGCCGGCAACGTGGAGTTGTCGCAACGCATCACCGATGTATGCTTTGCGGCGCTGGCCGACGCGGCGGCCGCGGTTGGCGTGTTCGACTTGCCAATCCCGGCTTGCGGACAGGGAACCATGAACAACGTGACCATGGGCGCGTTGGGCTGGAGTTTTTACGAAACGCTGGGTGGCGGTCAGGGCGCCAGTGTACGAGGGAACGGTCCCGATGCAGTGCACGTGGGTATGAGCAACACGCGCAACACGCCCATCGAATCGCTGGAACGCGCGTATCCCTTGCGTGTGGTAGAATATTCCGTGCGGCGGGGGAGCGGGGGTATGGGCGCGCATCGCGGCGGGGATGGCGTGGTGCGACGCTATCAGGCGCTCACGGAATGCACTGCCACGTTGCTTACCGAACGTCGGCGTGTGGCCCCACCCGGCGCCAGTGGCGGTGGCCCGGGGCAGGCGGGGGTCAATCAGTTGAACGGGGCATCGTTGCC
>JANMRE010000124.1:0-6101 GCA_031370885.1 Gemmatimonadaceae bacterium | reverse complement strand
GCGGTCAACGCCTCCATCTCCACCCCAGTCTGCGCGGCGGTTCTGGCAAATCCCTCGACCCGGAGGCCAGGCAGGGACTCATCGAGGTTAACCAGAACCTCTACCCCGGACAACGGCAAAGGGTGGCAGAGCGGAATGAGGTCGGCCGTGCGCTTGGCGGCCTGAATTCCGGCCAATCGTGCCACCGGGATAACGTCACCTTTTGCTAACGTATTGTCACGTATAGCTTTAAATGTATCGTGTGCCATGCGGATGTGCCCGCTGGCGAACGCGGAACGCAGCGAAATTGGCTTGTCGCTCACGTCAATCATGCGAAACATTCCCGTCGAATCCACGTGCGACAGCTCGCGCGCGACGTCGTCGCGGGACTGCTCAGGGTCCGAATTGCCTGCGTTCACGTAGGCCTCAATGGGCGAGTAATCAACGGATTGGCGACAACGTCATCGCACCCTCATGGACGTAACGTGCGATGCAGTGCAGCGAGGAGCGCCGCAGTAAGAAGCTGCGGACTCACGTTGCCCTGTGCCCGCAGTTTAGTGTGTTCGACGTCCATCAAGGCGCTGGCGGTTCGACGCGCCTCCGACTCGTGTCCCAACGCCACGAGCTGTCGAGCTCGTGCATGGAGCTGCAGCGTAAGCGCATCGAGCACATCGGTAAATGCTCCGCGTGCGCCTGAGACTCCTTGCCGCGCGGCCGACTTGATGCGTTCCGCTGTTCCGGCGGGGGTGGTCGGCGCCAGTGCGGCTTCGAGCAGTTTCGTGGCCGACGCAACCGACAGGGCAGTCGACTCACTGGCCAGCAAGTCGCCAATGGCACCGCCTGCGCGGCCCACCGCATCGTCGATCGGCACACCAGGCAGTCTCCGCTGAACGGCGGAGTCCGTCAAGAATGCCTCAACGTCGGCCCGCCCAACTGGCGGCACACGAATGGTGACCACACGCGAGCGAACAGTCGGAAGGAGGGCACCGGCCTCGCTGCTGGTGAGGACCACCGACGTGCTTCTGGACGGCTCTTCAAGGAGCTTGAGAAACGCGTTGGCGGCATAGTCCGCTCCCTCCTGTGGCACCATGCGCTCGGCGTCGCCCACGACGAAAACGGTGCGGGCCGCCATGGCCGGGCGCACGGCTGCCAGTTGCACCAGCGCCCGGACTGTGGCGATATGAATACCGTCACTCCCCAGCGATGGCGCCCACAGTCCGTCGGCCGCCATGCGTTCCGCGATCGCTTCGGCGAGGTCGGCCTTCACGTCATCGGCCGACGGATCGGCGTCCTTCAGCCGCGGTCGAGGAAAAAACCAATGGAGATCCGGGTGTTGCCCTCGCGCGGCGTACCGACACTGCTGACAGGAGCCGCACGGATCGTCCAACAACTCAGCGGCAGCCCGATCGCAGATCAGCAATTGACCGAGCCACAGCGCCAGTCGCTGCTTCCCGACCCCTCGACGCCCCACCAACAGCAGGCTGGCGGGAAGCCGACCCGCGTGCCACGACGCCGCAAGGCGTTGGCGGAGCGCTCGATGTCCATAGACGGGACGATGTGCCATGCGCCAATATGCCGGACAGAAGCTCCGAGGTGAAGCGATCGGGACAAAGCCGAACGATCCCGCGTGTTGAATGAAAATGGTTGAGCGGTCGGCTTGTCGAATCGGTACGTTGGTGCGTATGCGCCACTCCATCCCCACCATGCTCGGTGCCTCGCCGTCAGGGGTCCGACGCTGCTTGATCGTGGTGGTGCTTGCGAGCACCACCGCGATACCCATGTATGCGCAACCAACAAGGGCGCGGGCGCTCGGATTGGCACCTGGTGTATTTCGCCCCGGCAAATGGAATGCCATCACCGATGTCGCCGGTGTGCGCGTGGGTCACGCCACCATCAGCGAGGGCGATTCGCTGCGCACCGGTGTGACGGCGATTGTGCCGCATCGCGGCGACCTGTTTCGTGATCGCGTTCCTGCGGCCCTGCACGTCGGCAATGGATTTGGCAAGTTGCTTGGCGCCACACAACTGCGCGAACTGGGCGAGTTGGAAACGCCCATCGTGCTTACGTGCACACTGTGCATCTGGCAAGCGGGCGACGCCTTGGCGCGCTGGATGTTGCAGCGACCGGAGAATGCGTTGGTGCGATCGATTAATCCCGTGGTTGGCGAAACCAATGATGGATCGTTGAACGCGACACGGGAGCGACCGGGCATTGGCGCGGCGGTGGCGCGCGCGCTTGCATTGGCGGATACGGGTGCAGTGGCAGAAGGCAGCGTGGGCGCTGGCCACGGTACGGTGATGTTCGGATGGAAAGGCGGAATCGGCACATCGTCGCGGGTTTTGCCGGTGTCGTTGGGCGGCTACACGATTGGCGTGCTCGTGCAAGGGAACTACGGTGGCGTGCTGCAGATGGCTGGTGTTCCCATTGGTCCATTGCTCGGTCGCTATGCCTTTCAGCGCGACATCGAAGGGGTACGAACTCCCGGAGCTTCTGCTGGCGATACGGCGGCAGAGCGCGGAGATGGGTCGTGCATGATCGTAATCGCCACCGATGCGCCATTGCTGGCGCGCAATCTTCAGCGCTTGGCGGCGCGCGCCGTGATGGGGCTGGCGCGTACCGGATCGAGTGCGTCGAACGGATCGGGGGACTACGTTCTCGCCTTTTCAACCGCCGCCTCGGTGCGACGCAATCCGGACGTTACGCTGGTCGCGGTGCAAGAGCTTGGGAACGACGCGATGTCGTCGCTCTTTCAGGCGGTTTCCGAGGCCACCGAAGAGGCGCTGTACAATGCGCTGCTGATGGCCACGCCCGTGGCGAGTCGCGCCGGCCGCGTTTTTCCTCTGCCGATCGATTCGGTGCGCACGCTGCTGCAGTCGCGCGGCATTCGTCCGTCACGCTAGCAGATCGCCCAGCACCGCGCCGGCCGTGGCGCGTCCGCCGGCACCGGCGCCGTGAAATACCAACGCCCCTGCTGACGCACTGTCAATCACGATGCGGTTGGCCGGGCCCTGTACGCTGGCCCACGGATCGTCGCATGTGACCCGTGTGGGCGCGATGCGCGCGATCAGTGTGCTGTCGACCATGGTGCAGCTGGCAATGACCTTCACGCGGTCGCCCTCTTTCGCCACCTGCGCCGCCCAACTGGCGGTCTCGGCGTCGATGCCCCGACGCACCACCGCGAGCGAGCGCGGGCTGACGCCGAAGATCAGCCACGCCAATACCCGCAACTTGTCTTCGGCATCTTCACCCGACAGATCGCGAGACGGATCTGCCTCGGCGTATCCCAGTCGCTGCGCGTCGCGTATCGCTTCGCTGAGCGAGCAACCGTCCGACACGCGGTCGAGCACGAAGTTGCTGGTGCCGTTCAGGATGCCGCTGCATTGCGTGATGCCCACGCCGACAGCGCCACTGCGGATGCAGCGCACGACGGGAATGGCACCGGCAACCGCGGCCTCGAAATCGAGATGTGTTCCATGCGCGTGTGCCAACGCCAGCAATTCGGGACCGCATTCGGCGAGCAGGGCCTTGTTGGCAGTCACCACGCGGATGCCACGTCGCAAGGCCGTTTCGACGAGCGTGCGCGCGGTGGTCGTGCCACCGATCGCTTCCACGAGTACGTCGGTGGTGTCATCGAGCAACGTGGACGCATCGCTCACGCATGCGCTTGCCGACACGAGTCCACTCGCAATCGCGCGCGCCAGCGCCGGTCGGGAGCGGGTGGCATCGCTCACGAGTACACGCTGCACGCGCACGGCGTTGGAGGCCCCGTTGCGTTCCGCGAGGAGATCGAGCAGACCGCCGCCGACATGGCCGCTGCCGGCGAGGGCGATCCGCAACGACGCAACGCGATCGGTGGACCTCGCATGAACCCCATCGTCGCGTGAGGCCGCACGGTCCCGCACGCGAATCTCTCGAAGCGCGATCGATGACAAACGCGCTTCAGCACCGGGCGCGGACGGCGCGCGATCCATCGCGTCACGCAGGATCGCGCTCACCTGTCTGGTTTCGAGCAGGAATGCATCGTGTCCATGGATCGACTGCAAGTCCACATAGCGCGCGTTCGCTGCGTCTGTCCACTCACGCACCGATTCTGCGGGATAAAGCAGATCGCCCGGAATGCCAACACCGGTAAGTCGATCGGCGACGACCCCGAGCGCCGCCGAGATGCCACCACGATCTCTGCCCACGTCATGCGCGTCCATGGTATTGAGCAGCGCGACGTAGCGGGCAGCATCGAAACGCGCCACGAGGTTTTCACCATGCGCGTGGAGCCAGTCGTTCATGAGAAACGTGCCTTGGGCGCTGCGCGCGCGTCCGAAGCGACGCTCCAGTCCCTCGGGTGTGCGATAGCTGAGCATGCCCACCATGCGCGCCAAGGCCAGTCCGTCGTGCACACCGCCAACCGCGATGGCGCGACGCATGATGGCATTCCAGGCCAACCCCTGGGCAGTCTGCGTGGCCGGTGCCGCCAGCACCACGGCCGCCCGAACACGGTCCGGAAAGCTCGCGGCAAATTCCAGCGTCACCTGACCGCCCAACGAACCGCCACATACCAAGAGCGGCGTGGAAATGCCAAGGCCGTCCAGCAACAGCGCCAACACCGCCGCCTGATCACGCGTGGTGATTGGTGGCAATGTCTGCGGCGCGTCACCAAGCGGGATGTCGGTTCCGCCACATCCATCCAACAGCGTCGCCGTAAGGACCGCGTGTCGCATTGGGTCGATGGCTCCACCCGCATTCACGACGCCGCGCCACCACTCGGTGGCCTTTACGGTCCCGGTGAGCGCGTGCACGATGAGGACCACGTTGTCGCGATCAGGTGACAGCGTGCCCTCCAGTCGATAGTGCACATCGAGCGTCGCCACGCGCGATCCGCACTCCAGCAGAATATCGTGAACGGGGAGAACGTCTTCGTGTACCGGCCATGCGCGTGGTGGCACCACCGATTCGGCATTCGCGTCCGATGCCGCGCGCCGCGCGATGGTGTCGGCGCGGTACGGACGGTGCGCGGCGTAGCTGCCGGCGGCAATACGTTGGGAACGGTCGGACATCGTGGCACTCTCCAGCATCTGGTTGAGTGCCGCCAGCACACACGTCGCGGAGCGCGGTCGCGGTTTAGCTCCTTGTTTTGCGTGGCGGCAATCGGCGGCAAATCACCACGGGCGTCTTACAGGTAAGCCGCCGGTTTCTTCAATTTTCGTGATGCGATACGTGCTCGGTGCGTTACACAGCCGCAACGAATGACGGCCCGCGTCGATTGCTCGTCGCGGGCCGTCAGGGCCACGACTTAGACGGAAGGACAAGGCCACAGGCCCTGGTGTGCGGCCCGTCAAATCGGGAAATCGCCGCGCACCCCGCAGTATCACGCGCTCATGCCCAAAGGTCAAGGCTTCGCACGCGGCAGTATTGAACGTCGATTTTTCAAGCTCGGTGTCGCATGACAACTCGGCGCCCAAGGGCGCGCAGGTCGCGATGCTTCCGCCAGTTAGAGCAGATCGGCGAGGAATTGATCGCCACCAGCGACGGTCGGACGCCTCACAAGGTCGTGCGTGTGGCAGGGATCAGCAAGCGGGCGACCTGTCACAGGTTTGGGCACTCGTTCGCGACGCACCAGTTGTCGGACGGCTACGATATCCGAACGGTGCAGGAACTGATGGGTCACAAGGACGTGCGGACGACGATGATGAATACGCATGCATTGCGGAGTGGGCTGGGTGTGCGCAGTCCACTGGATGTGCCGTCCGGAGGCGGAGGCGGTGGCGGGGTGATGCGGGGCCGGTAGAGAGGCTGTACGAATTGGGCGCGCGGGTTGGCGCGTTAGGTTGGCAACCTATCGCGCGACTGGAGGAGGGAACGGGATATCGATGGTGGGCTGCAGCGAGTTGGGGCGGAGGGACTTGCGGCGTTTGAGGGCGGAGGCGAGCGTGAGTAAGCGTGCGCGATACATTGTTTGAGCGGCGCTAGGTCGGCCAACCAATGCACGTTGAACTAAACCGCTGCGCGGTAGTGTGGTTCGGGACGGGTCTCCTCGGGAGGGCCGTCCTTTTGTGTGGGGGCCGACGTCGGTAACATCGCGGAAGCAGGTCACGCTTCTCACACCGACGGAGGTTCAGATGCAGACG
>JANMRE010000334.1:0-4237 GCA_031370885.1 Gemmatimonadaceae bacterium | reverse complement strand
GCATGGGTTCTTGACATCCATCAACCACCGGAGGCGCTGGTCATCGCCCTCCTCGCGCACGTAGCTTCATCGCCACATGACGCCTGATACCCAACTGCTGCTTTACGCGCTCGGCGCGATCGTCGCACTGATCGTACTGATCGCCCGGTACAAGGTGCATCCATTTATCGTACTCGTGGCCGTGTCGCTCGCTCTGGGCGTCGTGGCCGGCATGCCGTTCGTGGCCGCGGTGAAAGCATTCCAGGACGGTGTTGGTGGTGTGCTGGGCTTCATCGCCATCGTCGTTGGACTCGGCACCATGCTCGGCAAGATAATGGCAGAGTCTGGGGGCGCGATGCGTATCGCCACTACACTGATCGCGATGCTCGGTGAACGACGACTGCACTGGGCCATGATGTTGGTGGCCTTCATCGTTGGCCTTCCAGTTTTTTTCCAAGTCGGATTTGTCCTGCTGATTCCGCTCGTATTCACGCTCGCGCGGCGCACAGGTTTGTCGCTCATCAAGATCGGGATTCCTCTGGTGGCCGGACTCTCGGTGGTGCACGGCATGGTCCCGCCGCACCCGGCGGCCATGCTCGCTGTCAGCGCGTACCGGGCTGATGTCGGACTGACGATTCTGTACGCGATACTCGTCGGACTGCCCACGGCCGCACTCGCCGGTCCGATTTTCGCGGCGTGGATTGCGCCACGGATCACGCTCCCCGCGCACAATCCACTCGCCGCGCAGTTCGAGGGCGCTGCGCTCGAGACAATGCCTGGCTTCGGAATCACGGTGTTCACGATCCTGATCCCCGTCCTGTTGATGTTGCTGGCCAGTACGGGCGACATGATGCTCGACGCCACCAGCCAGTTGCGGTCAGTGCTCGACTTTTTCGGCAATCCGATCGTGGCATTGCTGGTGGCGCTGCTCTTTTCGTTCTGGTCGTTGGGCCGTGGTGCGCGTTTCACCCGCGAGCAGCTTTTCAAGTTCACCAACGATTGCCTCGCCCCGACGGCAACCATCCTCCTCGTGATCGGCGCTGGCGGTGGCTTCAACCGGGTCCTGATTGAAAGCGGCGTCGGACGTGCGATTGCCGACGTGGCCCTCGGGTGGCACGCGTCGCCGCTGCTACTGGCCTGGGTGGTCGCGGCGCTCATTCGCGTCGCCACGGGTTCAGCGACGGTTGCGATGACGACCGCAGCCGGTATTGTTGCACCAATCGCGCTGGCGACCCCGGGTACCCATGCCGAGTTATTGGTGCTGGCGACGGGTGCCGGCTCGCTGGTGCTTTCGCACGTGAATGACTCCGGCTTTTGGCTGATCAAGGAGTTTTTCAATATGACGGTGACACAGACGCTCAAGACATGGACCGTGGCCGAGACCATTATCGGCATCGCGGGACTCGGCTTCACGTTGCTGCTCAGCCTCTTTCTCTGATACTCAACACCCGGAGTGACATGCCACTCTTGTCGATGAACACCAATACGCAATGCGAGAGTCGCGGGAGCACGCTACTGCTCGTGGCGCTGCTCACCACCGCCGCATGCGCCGCACCTGCGGCAGACACCCCAGCGACGACGCCTGTGGCAAACACTGCGGCGAGCGTAACGGGTTCCGTCGCGCTTGGCGACGGTTGGGTTGACGCGACTGCGACACTCGATCCGGCCATCACACCGGTGTATGAAGGTGATGCGCCAATGCAGTTCGTGTTCCTGAAGGACATGCGCAAAGGCGATGCGCTGACGCTCTCGAGCTACGCGATGGGTGCGCACAGTGGCACACACGTCGATGCGCCGATGCACTTTGTATCGGGCGGCGCGTCGGTGGACCAGGTGCCGCTCAGCGCGCTTGTTGGGTCAGCGCGCGTGATTGATATCGCTGACAGCGTCGAGTCCATCGACGCGATGGAGTTAAATCGGCACGAATGGAAAGGCGCCGAGCGGGTGCTCTTTCGCACGCGGAGTTCGGTGCGCGGTTGGATGGCCGCGCCCACCTTTCACCGTGACTTTGCCTACGTGGCGCCTGATGCCGCGCAGCTGCTGGCGGACGCCGGAGTGAAGCTGGTGGGCATCGACTACATCTCGGCCGAGCAGTTCGCTGCCCGCGCGCCGAGAACGCACCAGATTCTGCTCGGCAAGGGAATCCCCGTGGTGGAGGGGTTGTCGCTCGGCGCAATTCACGCCGGCGATTACGATCTCATCGTCCTGCCAATCAAGGTCGCGGGTCACGACGGCGCCCCGGCGCGCGCGATCCTGCGAAAGCACATTCCATGAACGCGGAAACACGAAAGGTGATGTTCGCCCCGACGCGATTGCAGTCGTCTTCGGCGTGGGTATTTCCGCCACAGAGTGGCACGCATCCCGCGTGAGCGACATATCCTTCTCGCGAGAGTCCCTCGCCCTGCAAGCGGCCCTCGCCGACCGCTACACGTTTGAACGAGAGCTAGGCGCGGGCGGCATGGCCACGGTGTTCCTCGTCCGTGACGTCAAGCACGATCGGCACGTCGCGCTCAAGGTGCTGCGCCCCGAGCTTGCAGCGGTCATCGGTGCCGAACGATTCCTGCAGGAAATCAAGACCACGGCCAGCCTGCAGCATCCACACATCCTCGGCCTTATCGACTCTGGGGAAAGCGCGCACCAGCTCTGGTACGCTATGCCGTTCGTCGACGGCGAATCGCTGCGTGATCGAATCACGCGCGAAAAACAGCTCCCGGTCGGCGAGGCGGTGCGGCTGGTTGTCGAAGTGGCGGGAGCGCTCGACTACGCGCATCGTCGTGGTGTGATCCATCGCGACATCAAGCCCGAGAACATTTTGCTGCAGGATGGGCGCGCGTTAGTGGCCGACTTTGGCATCGCGCTGGCGGCAAGCAAGGCCGGTGGCAGCCGGATGACCGAAACCGGGATGTCGCTCGGCACGCCGCAGTACATGAGTCCGGAACAGGCGATGGGGGAGCGGGAAATCACGGCCCGTAGCGATGTGTACGCGCTGGGCTGCGTGCTGTACGCGCTGCTCATCGGGGAGCCCCCATTCACGGGTCCAACGCCCCAGGCGATTGTTGCGAGGGTGATGACCGGCGAGCCGACGCCACTGACGGCCGCGCGCAAGACAATTCCACTTCACGTGGAAGCCGCCGTGCTCCAAGCGCTGCAGAAGCTGCCGGCGGACCGCTTCGCCAGCGCGGCGGAGTTCGCGGCGGCACTGGGGAATCCGTCCTTCGCCTCTACTTCCGCTGCCTTCCACTCGATGGCAGTCCGGCGGCCTGTGCTCGCACGACTCCCATGGGCCCTTCTTGTCGCGGCCCTCGGTTTTATCTCATTCCAGCAGATTCGGCCGAAGGCTGAATCCACGCCGACGCCAGTGTACCGCCTCAGCATCGTTTTTCCCGACAGTGCGGCGTGGGCGGGCGATGTCGTTTCGACTCCTGTGCTTTCGCCTGACGGTACCATGTTGGTGTACAATGGCCGGGACTCAAGTTCAGTGCGACGGCTATACCTGCGTGTCATGGACAAGTCGGATCCAATCCCAATTCCGGGAAGCGAGAACGGATCCCTGCCGTTCTTCTCCCCGGACGGTCGCCGAGTGGCGTTCTCGTTGGGGGCGCGAATAGTGAAAGTCGCGATGGCCGGTGGTGCGCCGGAGACCGTCTGCGAGTCCGGTGGGCTCGCAAGGGCGACGTGGCTGGAAAGCGATACAATCATATTCGGCGCTCGCACCGGCCTCATGCAGTGTGCGTCGAACGGGCAGGTGACCACGTTGCTCGAGAGTGCCGCAGGTGAGCGGTTTGACTTTCCGCACGGCCTGCCAGACGATCGAGGAGTGCTCTTTGGAATACGGGGAGAGCGCGCGAGCAGGCTGATGGTGATCGACTCGCGCACCCGTGCCGTCAAGCCGCTGGACATCCTTGGGAGCGACCCACGGTACGTCGCGACTGGTCATGTCGTGTACCTAAACGCGGAAGGACGCCTTCGCGCCGTGCCCTTCGACCTAAGGTCTCTTGCCGTTACGGGAGAGCCGATAGCGATCGACGAGCACGTTCGCGTCGAGATTGGTGGAGCCAACCTGGCGGTGTCGCGAAATGGTACCATGGTCATTCCTGGCATCGGGTCGCAGGCGCTCGTTCTGGTAGACCGATCTGGAAAATTCGAGAGACTCCATGCGAAGCTGGGAGATTTCGGCGATCCGCAGCTGTCACCCGATGGTAGGCGCCTCGCCGTTAGGCTGGACAACAACATCTGGCTGTTGGACCGCACGCAGGGG
>JANMRE010000332.1:0-5926 GCA_031370885.1 Gemmatimonadaceae bacterium | reverse complement strand
TCCATTCCCACCTGATGTGCGCGATGCCAATCATCGGACGTGCGGAATCCACGGCAATGCGGTTCGGAGGCATGACGTTGATGACACGGAAACTTTCGGCGCTCGCCGGACTCAGTCTGGCGCTCACGGGCGCCCTGCTTGGTCCCGCAACGCTTGCCGCGCAAAGCGGCGTGACCAATCTGGGCCAGAATCGCGTTCCTGACCCGAACGCCAAGCGCATCATGGTCACGGTGTTCAAGAGCGCTGTCGCCGGAGCGAAGGAGAAAAACATCGGCGTCATGGCTGCCGACGCGCTTCGCTCGCGGATCGCACAGGATTTTCCGTGGAAGCAGGTGTATGCCCTGCCCAAAACCGAAATCAACTCGTACCTCGAAGCGTCGGGTTTCCCAACCACCGAGGCACTCGCCTCCCACGACGCGCGGGCACTCGCGACGATTGTCCGGGCCGATGAATACCTCACCGGCAGCGCGGTCCAGTCTGCGGCGGGCTTCAGGGTGGAAGCCAATCTGGTGCTGGCGCGCGACAACGCCTTGGTGCAGCCGCTCGGCTCGTACGAAGCGCCAAAGATGGACGCCGCGGTGCAATTGGTTTCGCGGGAACTGAAGGAGGCGCGCAAGCAGTTGGAATTCGAGCAGAAGTGTGTGAACAGCGCGCGCGACAAGAAGTTCGATGCGGCGTTGGCGTTCGCCAAAGAAGGCATCGCCGCCTATCCGAAGGCCACGTTGGCCCGTATCTGTCAGGCCAACGTGATGGTTGAACAAAAAGCGCCCACCGAGCAGTTGCTGGCCATCTCACGGGAAATCGTGGCGATTGATCCGCGCAGCCGTCCGGGGCTTTCGATAAAAGCGAACGCGTTTCGCGAGCTCAAAATGCAGGACTCGGCCGTCGTCACGCTCACGGCGCTGCTGGCCACCGATCCCACCAACCCGCGCCTGCAGAAAGACGTCGTGGAGGCCATTGCCGCCACCGCGAATCCCAAAGTGGCGTTGCCGGTCGTCAACGCGGCCGTCGCGTCAAACCCCGGCGAACCCGACCTGCTGAAGCTTCGCTGGCTCATTCTGCTGGCCGTGCGCGACTACAAAGAAGCGTTTGTGCAGGGTGACGAGCTGGTGAAACTCGATACCTCGTTTGCCGACACCACGTATTTCATCAAAACCGCATCGGCGTATCAGGCTGACAGCCAGTTCCAGAAGGCGTCCGAAACGGCGGCGCGCGGTTTGCAAAAATTTGTGGCCCAGCCTACGCTCACCTATCTGCAGATCGCCTCGCTCAAACAGGCGGGTCAGAATCAGCAAGCCCTCGAGGCCCTCAACAAGGCGCTGGAAGCAAAAATTCCGGTTGAAAACGGTGGCTTCCTTCGACTGGCGCTTCTCAAGGATTTGAATCGCAACGACGAAGTGTTCCCGGCGGCGCGAGAACTCATCACGGCCGGTGACACCAGCACCACCTTGCGGCAAATGGTCATCGCGATCGGCGATGAGAAGCGCAAGTCCGCACAGAAGAACAACAGCGCCGAAGAATTCGCCGAGGCCGTGAAAATCATCATGTACGCCGATACGGTCTCAAAGGGCCCGCTCAAGGTTCAGGCGCAATTCCTGCTCGGCGCAACCTATGTGTTCTACGGCCAGAACAAGCTGCTCAAGGCACAGGAAACGAAGGACTGCGCGCTGGCGAAGCAAGCCAAGGACCTGTTCGTCGAAGCGCAGATCATGCTTCCCAAGGGTGGCGCCTCGGCGCCCGACGCGATGCGGCAGTTGATGGGCGCGGTCATGCAGCTCGATCCGGGAGCCGATGCCCTGATCAAGCAGCTTTGCAAGTAACGTCCACCCGAGACGTTGTTCCCGTGAGCCCGCCGTCGATCGTGACGGCGGGCTCACGTGTTTTGCGCACCCGCGCTCTCGAACATGAGCAAGTGACATCACATCTCTGCGAACCGTCGATGAATGCACATTTCCCAGAGTTCGTCGATCGCTTGACGCTCGTTAATGTCCGTCACTAACATGACGCGCCTCAGCCCCTCCGTACGAGTTCAAATTTGCGTGTGAGTCCGATCCGCACAGTCTCTCCCGGGCGCGTTGGCGCCTACCACGTCCCCGTCCTGCTATCTGACGTCGAAACGCTGCTGGCCGGCGCTTCGACGATTCTGGATTGCACGTTGGGAGGTGGTGGGCATGCGGCGGCGCTCCTCGAACGTGGAATGCGTGTCACCGGCGTCGATCGCGACCCTCGGGCGCTGGCGGCCGCACGCGAGCGTCTGGCCGCGTACGAGCTGGCGGGACAGTTTCGCGCACTGCTTGGCAACTACGCCAACCTTGAGGACGCAGGACTCGCCTACTCAGAATTGTTTGACGGAATCTTGCTCGACCTGGGGGTATCGTCGCACCAGTTCGATGATCTGACACGGGGATTTACGTTTCGGGAGGGTGCCCCGCTCGACATGCGCATGGGCACCGATGCCAGTCTGGGCGCCGACGAACTGCTGAATACCATCGACGAGGTCGACTTGTCGGCACTGTTGCGCGCCTACGCCGACGAACCACGGGCGGCCCGCCTGGCGCGCGAAATCGTTCGTCGGCGCGAGCGTCGACCATTCGCCACTGCCGATGACTTGGTGGACGCGATTCGCGCCGTGCTTGGTGCCCGAAGTGGTCCGCCGGATTTCGCCCGCGTGTTCCAGGCGGTGCGCATCGCCGTGAATGATGAGCTGGTGGGACTGGAGCGCGCCCTGCCGCGGTTACGTGACCGGCTTACTGCCGGTGGTGTACTGGCCATCATCAGCTATCACTCCGGTGAAGACCGGCTCGTGAAGCACGCGTTTCGCGAGTGGAGCGCCACCTGCGTTTGTCCGCCAAAACAGTTTGTCTGCAATTGTCGCGGCGTCGCGCTGGGTGAGACACTCACCAAACGTCCGATGAACGCCGACGACCACGAGATTGAGGGGAACCCACGCGCGCGCAGTGCGCGCTTGCGCGCCTGGCGGCGCGTTGCGACCGCGACCAGAGCGGCGCGCTGATGGCCGCCGCGCGGGGACGTCGTCGCACCCCCTTCAAGGGCCGGAGTCTCGTCGCCATCGGACTCATCGCGTTCATTGCGGTCAGTAGTCTGGTGGTCTGGCGTCGGAGTGTCGGCGTATCCACGGCGAGAGCGATGGCCAAGTCGCTGAATGAAAAGCGATCGCTCACGACCGAACGCCTCACGTTGGCGAGTCAACTTCGTGATGCGCAAACACGCCGCCGGGTAGTCGTCGACGCTGAGCGTCGATTGGGCATGCACGTGGCATCGGACTCGCAGACACGCGTGGTTGCCGCACCCGGGAAGGCGCCGTGACGAGCGTACCGCACGGCTTCACGGAAGGATCGCCGGACCATCGTGCGCGTTCGCTGTCGGACGGGGCGAACGGCCGTCCGTTGGTCAGTCGCGCACGCACCATGATCGTTCACGCATCGCTGGTGGTGTTCGCGCTCGCCCTCGTCGCACGAGCGGTACAGGTGCAGCTCGTCAACGCGAATCGATGGGAACGGGTCGCCGAACGGCAGCAGGTGAATGCCCGGGACGTGCTGCCACCGCGTGGGCGAATTCTCGACGCGAACGGTCTCGTGCTGGTGGAGTCGCGCGAGCTTATTCGACTCGGCATCACGCCACGGCAACTGACGCCCTTTCGGAAGCGCGGCGCGAGCCGATCCGACCCGCTCACCGACACCCGCCTGATGGTTCGGAAGGGACTCAAGAGTCTGAGTGTCCACGACACGCTGATTCGCCGCGTGATGGATACGACGCGTAAATGGGTCGAGTTGCCCATGCTCTTTCTGCCCAGCGAAGTTGAGCGGTTTGTGGGGCTGCCGGGTGTTCGGCGCGAGCGCGTTCTCAAGCGCAGCGTGCTGGCGACGGCCGGCATCAGGGGTTTCCTCGGCACCGTGCGTGACCAGGACCGGCCGGTTGGTGGCATCGAGCTGGAATTCGACTCGCTGCTGCACGGCGTAAGCGGACGCAATGCGCTGCTGAGAGATCCGCGGAGCGGCGACATCGAGACGCCGGCGTTGCATGGCGTGACGGCGCGTCCGGGACACGATGTCACACTGACGATCAACATGTCGCTGCAGGAGATCGCCGAGCGCAAGCTGGCCGACGGTGTCAAACGCACCGGTGCGACCGGCGGCGACGTGGTGATCATGGATCCGCGCGATGGTGCGGTATTGGCCATGGCTGGCGTGCGTCATGGGAAGTCGTCCGAGACGGCGACCGCGTTGGCTGAACCATACGAACCCGGCTCCGTGATGAAGCCGTTCGTGGTAATGCGCGCGCTCGAGCTAAAGCGGGTGCGCGCCGATGACATGATCAATACCGAGGGTGGCACGTGGACCGTGGCCAAACGTGAAATCACCGACGAGCACCGGGCCGCATTCATGTCGGTGCGCAATGTCATTCGGCAGTCCAGCAATATTGGTGCGGCGAAGATCGCGTTGACACTGTCGCCGCGTGAGGAGTACGAAGCGCTGCGCGACTTTGGATTCGGCACGGCCACCGGGGTGCCGTACCCTGCAGAGTCGCGCGGATCGCTGCCGGCGCCCAAGTGGCGCGCCCAAACGGCGGCGTCGCTGGCCATGGGGTACGAGATGTCGGCGACACCGCTGCAGATTGCATCGGCCTACGTGGCCATTGCCAACGACGGCGAACTGTTGCAACCGGCAATGGTTCGCGAAGTGCACGATCCCGACGGCGCACTGGTGTTTTCGCATGAACGACGCGTGGTGCGACGGGTGATGGAACCGGCAACCGCGCGACTCATGCGCACGATGCTGGCCAGTGTCGTGGACAGCGGCACGGCCGTCGCGGCCGACATGGCCACGTATGATGTGGCGGGCAAGAGTGGCACGGCACGTCGCTGGGAAGGCGCCACGTACGCCAACGGAAAGTACAACTCGAGCTTTGCGGGCATGTTTCCGCTTCAGGCGCCGCAGTTGGTGCTCGTGGTGCGCCTGATCGATCCTGAGGGCAAGATTTTCGGCGGCACCGTTGCCGGTCGTATCGTGAACGAAATCCTTCAGGCGGCGCTGGCGGCGCGCGACGCGTCGCTGGACCGAACGGCGTTGGCGGCAGTGGCCAAGCCGTTGCCCATCGCGGCGTCGAAATCCCTGTCTCTCAAGGCGATCGCGCAGGCCATTCGCGACACTGCGCTGTTCGATTCACTGCGCGCGCCTGCGCCGCCGCCCGTGGCGGTCGTGGTGGCGCCGTCGCGCGTGGTGGTGTCGCTGCCCGTCAAGACGACCAATACGCGCGCGTTGCGCGGCCGCAGCGCACGCGATGATTCGCTCGGTGGCCTGCGCGCCGTGCCATCGGTATTTGGACTCGATGCGCGGCAGGCCGCGCTCACGTTGCATGCGGCCGGGTTCCGTATTGCCCTCGCGATGGGCAGCACCATTCGAACGCGTCCATCGGCCGGCACACTCGTCCGCAATGGTTCGGTGGTGGTGCTGGAGACGCTGCGGTGACAGGACCCGCGTCGACGGGCCACGTCGGCGACTTGCTGGACGCACTACGGGATGCGGGTGTGTTGGTGGCGGTGAGTGAACACCTCCCCACCACACTCGCCGACCTTGTCGATGACAGTCGCCGCGTTACGACCGGCGCCGGCTTTGTGGCTGTGAAGGGATATGCGCAGGACGGGCACGATTGGTTGGAGGCCGCACAACACGCGGGCGCCTCGCTGCTTATTGTCGAAGATCCCTCACGCGTGGCCGCAATGTCGTTGCCGCTGCCCTACATCGCGGTGCGCGATGGTCGACGCGCCGCCGCCATCGCCGCCGCGTCGTTCCATGGCTGGCCGGCACGCGATCTCACCATGGTGGGCGTGACCGGCACCAACGGCAAGACCACGACCGTCGCACTCGTGCGGCATCTGTTGCATCACGACGACCGCCCCGCGGCG
>JANMRE010000058.1:0-12390 GCA_031370885.1 Gemmatimonadaceae bacterium | reverse complement strand
CAAGGCACTGGGCGCAACCAAGATGAACATTCTGTTTCAGTTCCTCATCGAAGCGGTCGTGTTGTGTCTGCTCGGTGGCGCGATTGGCATCTTGATGGGTGCCGGCGGCGGCTTGGCGCTCAGCAAGTTCTTCAATTTCACCACGGAGATCTCCTCACAGTCCGTGGTGATCGCCTTCGCGTTCTCAGCCGGCGTTGGTGTCATCTTTGGCGTCTGGCCGGCACGACGCGCCGCCAGTCTCGATCCGATCACGGCCCTGCGCTACGAGTAGTGTCAGCGGCGGGACGAATTCGGTGGCAATTTGCAGCATGCTGCAATACGTCTCCGGTTCCTCCTGCCGTTCGATCGCACTGCACGGCTTGATCGCGTGCGCCGTGAGCGTGTGCGCAGGCGTGTCGGCCACGCTCACGGCCCAATCCTCGCAAACCGGTGGTGTACAGGCCCGCATTGTGTCGCGCGACGGTCGTGCACTTGGCGAGGTTACGGTGCGCGTACAACAACCCGATGGCTCGTATCCGCGCACCGCACGCAGCGATGGTCGAGGGGATGTCCGTTTCGCGTTCATCCAGCCGGGAGTGTATTCGCTCGAGGCCCGACTGATCGGCTATCGGCCGTTGACGGTGAGTGCCGTGGCGGTTCGCGCCACGGAAACAACCCGACTGGCGCTTACCCTTGACCCTGCGCCTACCGAGCTCACGCCGGTAACGGTGAGTGCGTCCAAGGTCACGATCAACCGAACGACCACGGAGTTCACGTCGTCACTGGGCGCGCGTGAACGTGAACTGCTGCCCACGGCGCGCAATACCAACGATCTCATTGCGTTCACGCCGGGGTCGCGCCCGGGGCAGATTTTTGGAGGGTCTACCAACCAGGCCAATCTGTATCAACTCGATGGCGTGACGGTGAACGCGCCCGGAACCGGCGGCAGTTTTCTGCTGCCCAACGTAGACTGGCTTGAAGATTTCAAGGTGATCGCCCTCGGCGCCGGCGCGGAGTACGGCAACTTCCAGGGTGGCTTGATCAACATGGTCACCAAGAGCGGCAACAACACGATGCAGGGGGCTGTGCGCGCATTCGCCGAATCGCGCGCGTTGAATGCCAGCAACGTGAACGCGTTCGAGAACGGCTCGGAGCAATCGGCACGGCAGGAGCTCAATGCCGAGGTTCGCGGTCCGTTGATTCGCGACAAGCTGTACTTCTTTCTCTCCGGTCAGGAATCGCTGGCCAGTCAGCGCTTCGTCGATTTTCGGGCAACCACGCGCAGCCGCATTGCATGGCTGCCCACCACGATCGATCGGCACGAGCAGAAGGTGTACGGCAAGCTCACGTGGCAGGCGACGCCAAAAGACATCATCAATGCCTCGCTGGGCCTCGATAACCTGTCGCGGGAACGGGTCGGTCTCAACGGCTATGACGACGCCGCGGCCACCGTGCGCGGACGCTCGCCAGCCACCTTCTATCAGGCGAACTGGCAGCGCACGATCGGCGCCAAGAGTTTTCTCGAGGTGAAATTCTCGGGCTACACGGGGGCCGATGATCAGTTGTCGTACAACGGCAGTGGACAGCCGAACATTCGATTGTTGGACGTGAGCGGAACACCTCAATATGTGAACAGCATCTGGACCCGCAAGAACAGCCCGGACACGAAGAGTCTGGCCGTCAACGTCGATCGCTATGTGAACATGGGTGGCGTACAACACCAATTGCGCCTCGGTGGGGACTTTGGAGTTGGCGATTGGCGCGAACGGCGGACGCGAAACGGCGGCGTGTCATGGTACACACAGCCGCGCGCCGGGTTGACGTTCTCCCCGCTGGATGCGCAAACGTGGGGACCAATTCCCAGTGTCGGTGGGGGGATCTATGCGACAGCCGATACCGGTGGGAGTATCGACCTCAACGCGCGATCCACAAACTCGGCCGTGTATCTGCAAGACTACGTTCGCCTCTCTGATCGCGTCACGATCAACGCCGGTATTCGCGCCGGATCGTGGGTGGGTTCGATTACGCCTGGTCACGGCGGCGGATCGCGCGGCACCGCGACGTTTACCGCCGTGAAAGCGACTGGCCTCGATCCGCGCCTGGGCGCAACCGTTGACGTTACCGGCGCAGGCACGCTGGTAGCCAAGGCCCACTGGGGACGTTACCACCAGAATCTGTTCGCCCTGTTCTTCGATCGGGCGCCCGGCGCGAATGCCTTCACGCCAGTGGGATTCTGCGACTGGAAGTTGAGCAACAGTGCCCGACCCGATCCGACCCGTGTGTACAGCGCGAGCGAGCTCGCCACCGCAGCCACCTGTCGACCCGGCAATTCGATCTTCAACGAAGCGAAGGGGTTCGAGAACTATCGACAGCCCTACATGGACCAGGTCACCATCGGTCTCGAAAAATCGATTACGTCGCGCATGAAGGCCGAGGTGTTGTATATCGCCCGTGTCAACAAGTCCATCCTTGCCCTTGTTGACCGCAACGCGGCGAAGAACTGGCGGCCGCTGCGCGATGTGTACGTGTTTGATGGCTTCGGGAAAGTGCTGGATGCAAGCGGTCAACCGCTCAAGCTGCCCCTGCTCTATGTGCGCGCCGATGATCTGCGTCGTCGACTCGTGTTCGGTACCCAGTTCAGCAATCAGATTCCCGGTTACACGCAGGCCGATACCCTTACGATGCCGTCGACCTATGTTCAGGACCTCGTGGTGACACCGGTAGCTGAGGCGCGTCGTCAGTTCAGCCAGGTGCAGCTGGGCCTTACTGGTGATTTCACCACGTGGTCATTCGCCGCCACGGTGGCCCGAACGCAGCTCGATGGCAATGTGTTCAGCGTGAACGGCTACTTCAATCCCGATGGACAAGACAACGGACCGTTTGTCGAACGCAATCGAGCGCTCAACTATTTTGGCCCGCTGGACAACTACTCGCCGTGGGATCTGAAAGCCCGCGCCACTGGACAGCTGCCGTGGCACCTGGAGGGCGGTGCATTTTTCACGGTTCGCACCGGCGACCGATGGACGCCGACGTACACGCTTGCGCGAGAACCCAATTATCGGGTGTTCTCGACGCAGGGCGAAGAGCTTACACTTCACCGCGACCTGTTCGCCGGCGTGAGTGGCCAACAAATTTTCACTGAACCCCGCGGCTCACGGCAGCTCCCTGCACAGGTCTCGCTTGATTTACGAGCTCAGCGAAAACTGCCGGTACGCGGCACCGAGTTGCTGCTGGGCATTGAACTGTTCAACGTGTTCAACGGTCAGTCCGCGTCGGATGTGAAAACCTCGTTGAACAACGGGAGCGCGGGCGACCCCACTTCGCTTGCGGGCGCCGTCCGCCTGCGGCAGCAGCCGCTGACGTTGCGGCTCAGCACGCAGTTGCGGTTCTAGTCGACACCATGACGCAGCCTCCCTCAGCGGGACTCGAGGCCGCAATTTCGGCTGATGCCTCAAGTGCGGCACCCGGAACGGAGTTTCGTGCGTCCACGGGGATGTTCCCCGTGGATACGCAACCGAAAAGCTACGGTGCCGAACAGCGACCAACCGGGAAACGTCTCGCCGTCCTGACACTCACCGCGCTCGGCGTCGTGTACGGTGACATCGGCACGAGTCCGTTGTACGCGATCAAGGAGTGTTTCAGTCCGATGTACGGACTGACCCCCACGCGCGAGAACGTTTTTGGAATTCTCTCGCTGATCGTGTGGGCGCTCACCCTGGTGATCAGCGTCAAGTACGTGAGTTTCGTGCTGCGGGCGGACAACCATGGTGAGGGCGGCGGCTTCGCGTTGCTGGCGCTCATTTTCCCCAAGCGCGGGCTCGATCGCGATAGCGACAGGGGCAGGGTGTTGGTTGCGCTCGCCCTGTGCGGCATCGCGTTGCTGTATGGTGACGGCATCATCACGCCGGCCATGTCGGTGCTGGGCGCCATGGAAGGGCTTGAGATCGCGCTGCCCCATGTCGCCCGGTTCATCGTGCCGATTACGCTGGTGATCCTGGCCATGTTGTTCTTTGCACAGCGACTCGGCACCGATCTGGTGGGCAAGGCGTTCGGCCCCATCATGCTGGTGTGGTTCGTGACCATCGCGGCGCTGGGTCTACACGAAATCGCCGCGTCGCCATGGATTCTGACAGCCGTGAATCCAATGCACGCGTTGCACTTCATGCAGGCGCACGGCTCGCTCTCGTTTTTTGTGCTGGGGTCGGTCGTTCTGGTCATCACCGGCGGCGAAGCGCTCTATGCCGACATGGGGCATTTCGGCAAGCGACCAATTCGGTTGGCATGGCTGGTCATGGTGTTTCCTGCACTCTTGCTCAACTACTTCGGCCAGGGAGCACTGCTGGTTCGCAACCCCGCAGCAATCGCGAATCCCTTCTTCCTGCTCGCACCAACCTCGATGCTATTGCCATTGCTGGTGCTGGCAACCTGCGCGGCGGTGGTGGCGTCGCAGGCCATGATTTCCGGTGCCTACTCAGTGACCCGACAGGGCATCCAGCTGGGGTTCATTCCCCGCATGGAAATTCGCCACACGTCGAAAATCGAGGAAGGACAGATCTACATTCCCGAAGTGAACTGGTTCATGGCGGCGGGGTGCTTGATGGTCGTGTTGTCGTTTCAGAACACATCGAAACTGGGGGCTGCGTATGGGATTGCTGTCACGGGCACCATGCTCATCACCACAATCCTGTTCTACTACGTCGCGCGTCTCCGATTTCGCTGGGCCGCGTGGCAGGCCCTGGCACTGACGGCTTTGTTTCTCACGGTCGACGTCGCGTTCTTCAGCGCCAACGCCGTGAAGGTGGCCCACGGCGGCTGGGTGCCACTCGTCCTCGGTGCCGGACTGTTTCTGCTTATGCTCACCTGGAAGCGCGGTCGGGCGCTGCTCAGTCGTCGACTGTCCGACGGCGCGATGCCCATTCAACTGTTTCTGGATGGCATCGAGAAGTCGTCCGTCCATCGCGTGAGCGGCACCGCCGTATTCATGACCGGCAGCGCCGAAGGAGTGCCGCCGGTG
Organism: Gemmatimonadaceae bacterium; assembly: GCA_031370885.1. Taxonomy (GTDB): domain Bacteria; phylum Gemmatimonadota; class Gemmatimonadetes; order Gemmatimonadales; family Gemmatimonadaceae; genus Gemmatimonas. Next base: position 7,397 of record JANMRE010000058.1, on the reverse strand, counting down.
CTGCTGCATCACCTCAAGCACAACAAGGTGCTGCACGAACGCGTGCTGCTGGTGTCAGTAAAAACGGCTGACGTGCCGGAGACCAGCGCTTCGGAACGTATTCGCGTGCTCCCGCTCGGCCAGGGTTTCTGGCGTGTGATCGTGACGTACGGCTTCATGCAATCGCCCAACGTACCACAGGTGCTGGAAGTCGTGGACCAGATGGGCATTCGCTGCAGGCCCATGGAAACGAGTTACTTCATGGGACGCGAACGGTTGATCCCTGTGGCCGGGCGACCGGGCGAAGCCTTCTCACTCCCGCGATGGCGCAAGGTCATCTTTGGCATCATGACCAGAAATGCCCGCTCGGCAACGGAGTTCTTTGCGATACCACCAAACCGGGTGGTGGAATTGGGAACGCAGATCGAATTCTGAGTGCCGGGAACGGCGAACGGTTCGCCTTACTCCGCTGCCGCCGGTACCAACCTGCCCTGCCGGGCACGGACTTCCTTCACCCGTTTCTTCCGGTGCCGCAGTCCGTCGAGGTACGTGTACACGACCGGCGTCACGTACAGCGTGACAAGTTGTGAGAATGCGAGCCCGCCCACCACCGCCAGCCCCAGTGGCTGACGCGACTCGGCGCCAGCGCCAAGACCAAGGGCAATCGGCAACGTGCCCATGAGCGCAGCCATCGTCGTCATCATGATGGGACGGAATCGCACACGCGCCGCTTCGACAATCGCTTCCGTCGCAGACATGCCACGTTCGCGCTCGGCTTCAATGGCAAAATCGAGCATCATGATGGCGTTCTTCTTCACCAGTCCAATGAGCATGATCACGCCAACGTACGCGTATACGCTCAAGTCCTTGCCGAATATGAGCAGTGTGGCCAGTGCACCGACCGCGGCAAAGGGCAAGCCGGAAAGAATGGTGAGCGGATGGACATAGCTCTCGTACAGAATGCCGAGTACGACATAGATCACGAAAATCGCCACAACCAACAGCGCCAGCAGGCCGCTCTGCGCCTGCGCAAACGCTTGCGTGTCACCGGACAGAATGGCGGACACATCACTGGGCAGCGTATTGCGGGCTTCGCGCTGCACCGCATCGACGGCCGTTCCGAGCGCGATCCCAGACCGCAGGTTGTAGGAGATCGTGACGGCGGGCAGCTGTCCATTGTGCTGGATGGACTGGGGGCCAACCCCCTTGGTGAACTTCGCCACGGCACCGAGGGGGATCAAATTGCCGGTTTGTGAACGCACGAACAGCTGGCTTAATGCGGTGGGGTCCCGTTGATACTCCGGCTTGAGCTCCAGGATCACCCAATACTGATTCGTCTGCGTGAAGATCGTTGAGATCTGTCGCGAGCCGAATGAGTTGTAGAGCGCCTGCTCGATCTGCGTCGCAGTCACCGCAAGCGCCGACGCGCGCTCGCGATCAATCTCGATGCCAACCTGCGGATTGCCGACCTGCAGGTCGCTGGAAATCCCTTCGATTTCCGGCAGCTCCCGCAAACGCTGCTCGAGTTGCCGGCCAGCCGTGTACAACTGGGCGATGTCAGAACCCTGCAGTGAAATCTGATACGAACTGTTGCCGCGACGGCCGCCAATGTTGATTGGTGGCGGATTCCGAAAGAAAACCTGCACACCCGGCACACGAGACGTCGCGCGTGTCAGGTCGCGCATGATTTGATCCACGTGCGGACGGGTCCCGCGTGGCGTGAGCGTCATCTGCAGTCGCCCGCTGTTGCTGCCGCCAAAGCCACCGCCCAACGACCCGAGCACGAACGCCACATTCGTATCGGCCCGCACGATTTCGGCGACGGCGCGCACTTTGGCCACCATCGCGTCGTACCCGACACCTTCCGGGCCTTCGATCGATCCGGACAGGCGACCCGTGTCTTCCGACGGAATGAAGCCTTTGGGGATGATCGTGAACAATCCCACCGTCGTCGCCATCATGGCGGCACCGAACAGCATCGTCAACCCGCGGTGACGCATGATCCAGCCAAGTGAGTTCACATACCCGCGCTCGCTGGCCTGATACAGACGCTCGACGGAACGCCATTTGCCCTCCGACGTGGCGTGGCCTTCGCCTTTGCGCAGGAAGCGCGCACAGAGCATCGGTGTCAACGTGAGCGAAATAAAGCCGGACACCAGAATCGCGACACCAATCGTGACGGCGAACTCCCGAAAGAGTCGACCGACCAGCCCCGGCATGAAGAGCAGCGGGATGAATACCGCCACCAACGAGACCGTCATCGACAGAATCGTGAAACTGATTTCCCTGGACCCGTCAAGCGCCGCTTGCATGGGCGTCTTGCCCATCTCAAGATGTCGAAAAACATTCTCGAGCATGACGATGGCGTCGTCGACCACAAACCCGACGGCCAGCGTGAGCGCCATGAGCGACAGGTTGTCGAGACTGAAGTTGAGCGCCCACATCACGCAGCAGGTGCCGATGAGCGAGAACGGCAGTGCCAACGACGGAATGATGGTGGCGCGCACATTGCGGAGAAACAGGAAGATCACCATTACGACCAGCGCCAGCGTAATACTCATGGTGATCTTGACGTCATTCACCGACTCCTCGATCGAATCGGCCTTGTCGTAGATTTTTTCTACACGGATGCTGGCCGGCAGCTGCGGCTTGAGCTGTTCCAAGGCGTCGTGGACGCCTCTCGATACGGCGACGGTGTTCACGCCCGGCTGGCGAATGATGGAGAGCGAGATATTGCCGCGCCCGTTCAATTCGCTCAGGCCGCGCTGATTCTGCACGTCGTCCAGCACATTGCCCAGATCACCCAACCGAACCGGCGCGTTGTTACGATACGCGACAACCAACTGCCGGTACTGGGCGGCATTCTTGAGCTGTCCGCTGGCCTGCACCGTGAACGACTGATTCGGGCCCATCAGCACACCGCCGGGCAGATTCGAGTTGCCCGCCTGCACCGCCTGCTGCACCTCATCGATGCCGATGCCGCGCAGGAATAACGCGCCGGGATCGAGTTGGATACGCACGGCATACTTGGCCGACCCGAACACCTGCACCTGCGCCACACCCGACACGGTCGAAAGCCGCTGACCGACAAACGTTTCGACGTACTCGTTGAGCTCCGTGCGGGTCATCTGATCCGTACTGAAGCTGTACATCGCGATGGGCTGGTCGGCCGCATTCGCCTTGTTGTACGACGGCGGATTGATGCCTTGCGGCAGCTGACGCAACGTCTTGGAAATTGCCGACTGCACATCAGCCGCAGCCTTGTCGATGTCGCGCTCCAGATTGAACTGCAGCGTGACGTTGGTGCTGCCCTGCGAGCTCGACGACGTGATGTTGTCGATGCCGGAGATCGTCGAGAACTGCTGCTCCAGTGGCGTAGCCACGGACGTCGCCATCACTTCCGGACTGGCGCCTGGCAGTGACGCGTTTACCGTGATCGTCGGGTAGTCGATGGTGGGCAGATCGCTCACCGGCAGGCCGCGATACGCGATGATACCAAAAACGAGAATGCCAACCATGACCAGAGAGGTCATGACCGGACGCTTGATCCAGATTTCGCTGATATTCACGGTGAATTTCCTCCGCGAGCGCCCGTCTGCCCACCGGCACGTCCGCCGCGACCACCTCGTCCTCTGCCCGCACCGCCAGTGCCTGGTGCGGTCGAGCGCAGTTCAATCTTCGCGCCGTCGCTGAGCTTGTTCTGTCCCTCGACAATCACCTGCTCGCCCCCTACGAGCCCACTATCCAACTTCACCACGCCGCCAGACTGCCGACCAACCTTCACCCCCACGCGTTTGGCGGTGCCGCTGTCAACCACGTACACGAACGACCCACTGGCCGTGGTTACCACGGCTTCGGCCGGAACCGTTACCGCATTGCGGTCGACCGACAACTCCAGACCAATCGTCACGAACTGCCCCGGCCACAGATTGCGATCCTGATTGGACACACGGGCCTTGAGCAGCACCGATCCGGTGGCGCGATCGACAACGTTGTTGATGAACGCCAACGTACCGGCAGTTCGATGCGTGCTGTCGCCCACGTTTGGACGAACCGAAACGGTGAGCGGCTTGTCGAGCCCCGCACGACTGCGCATTTCCGCGAAATCACGCTCCGGCACACTGAATCGCACCAGCACGGGACGCAATTCGTTGATCGTGACCAGCGGCGGATCGGCTTGCGCACGAACCAAGTTGCCCGCCTTGATCGCCAGTTGCCCAGTGCGTCCGCCGATTGGCGCGCGGATTGTCGTGTTATCCAGATCGAGTTGCGCGCGCTGCTCGGCCGCCCGATCAGCCGCCACGGTCGCACCAAGCGCGTTCACATCGGTAAAGGCTTGATCAAGCTGCTGCCTGGTGATGTAGCCGTCCTTGGCGAGCCCGGCAAATCGCGCGGAGTCGCCGCGCGCGCGTGCCAGTTGCGCCTCGTCACGCGCCAGCGTACCGCGTACCCGGTCGAGTTCGGCCCTGAACGGACGCGAATCAATCTGAAACAGCGTCTGACCGGCAGTGACTTCGTCGCCTTCGGTAATGGCGACGTTGGTGAGCATTCCAGACACCAGCGACTGCACCGAGACGGTGCGATTCGCTTCCACCTCGCCGTTGGCGACCACGATGTACGGCAACGGGCCCACGATCGCCGTTTTCACGGACACCACTGGTGCCGGGCGCTGCGGACGCGGGGTGTCCTTGCAGGCGTGGATAGCCACGAGCGACATGGCCAACACGAGTCCAGTGCGAGCGCGTCGGAGCGACCACGGGCGCGCATGGCGCAGCCCAAAAACCATAGCGTGCATTCGCAGGGGCGTGCGGCGGAAATGAAGGCGCGCCGAGAGAGACCGGGCTCCGCCGTTTCGGCGGCGCACCAAGGGACGCGCCACGAGGACGCTCGCAAAGTTTACGCTGCCGCAGCGGATTGCGTTGGGGGGGGGGGTAGAAGAGAGACGGGAGACGGGAGACGGGACACGGGCGACGCGCAGTCGGCAGGTTTCTAACTGTCATACTCGGCCCCTCCCCTCCCGTCTCCCGTCTCCCGTCTCGTTCAACGCCTCATGTCGAGGCTCCCGCGAATGATTCGAAGGCCGCCATCGCCAATCGACATCTGCCATCCAGACGAAGGAAGTTCGGACATTCTCACCGCTTTCAGTGCCACGTCGCGATAGCGGCCGTTCCCGAATACTCGCAGCGTCACCGCCCCACCCGGCGCGACCTTCTGCACCTCACGAATGAACCGGTTGACCCGCGATGTCGTGACGGACATGTCCTCGACGTCCTCTTTCGGCACCCGCACATCGACACCATTGACTGTCGCAATCCGTTCGCCCTCGATGATGCCACTCTTTTCCGCCGGTCCGCCGCCAACCACCGACGACACGAACAGGCCCAGCGTGTCGCGTCCGTTACCCGATCCACCGATGGACACCCCAATCGCACCCTGCTGATCGCTGGCCCCCCCCGATCGGGCGCCAGAGGCACGCCGTTCACTGGACCGATCAAGTTCCTCCGCCGACACGGTTTTGATCGTCACCGACCGGTTGCTGCCGCCACTGCGTACACGAAGCTCGACGTCTTCGCCCGGCTTTGCTTTGGCCATGGTGCGTTGCAGTCGTCGCTGGGCAATGCCGGCGAACGCCAGTTCCTCAGCGTCGGCTGCGGCGATCCGCAAGCTGACGCCGTTGATGTCGGTGATCACATCGCCAGATTTGAGCCCGGCTTTCGCGGCAGGACCGTTGGCATCCACCCCCTCGATGCGAACACCGGCCGTGTCACGGCGCGACGACGTCCCCAACGTGATGCCCAGAACGGCGCGATCGGCGGCGCGATTCCAGAGCAGCGACAATTCCGGTTGCGCGCGGATCAGCAACGGAGTGCGTGGCGGTTGCGGAGGCTGGGACTCCTGCGCATGCAGGGATGCCGCAGAGAGCGCCGTCGCGAAGAGAGCGGCGCGGAGAGTGATGGTGTGCATGGTCGCCTCGTGTTTGGAGTGGGACGCTCATGCGACACGGGCACGACGCTCAGGGGTTTACTGGAATCCGCGCGCGGCGGTCAGACCCTTTCCTCTCGGCGTGATTTCCCCAGCCGATAGAGCACGGGACCAATCGCGGTCGCGCCCAGCGCACCGATCACCGCGGGCGCGCCGTACTCACCGTCGGCGAAGCTGAGGCCGACCGTGATCACCAATATGACGCTGGGGATTGCCACCAGCATCCAGATTCCGCGAAGGCCAACCGGTACGCGAAAGGCGCCTCGCAGTGCGGGCTCCCGCGTTCGCAGTCGAATGAGTGCCCCGAACTCGAGGGCCAGCGCCAGCGAGTAGAGCAGGACGTCGGCCACCACCAGTTGGCCGAACGGCAGCAGCGCGAAAACCGAATAGCACACGGCCGACACCAACACGGCGCGCGACGGGTTGTTGCGTTTGTCGAGCACCGCAACTCCGGACGGGAGCAGCCCATCGCGCGCCATCGCCAGTGGAATGCGTGAGTAGGCCATGAGCAGTGCATTGAACAGCGCGAGGGCACTCACCAGACCGGCCGCGGCCACCAAGGTAGCCAACACGGGTCCGGCGGCTCCGCCACTGGCGCGCGCAATCGCCGGCCAGCTTCCGTCGCGCCACGTGGTCCAGTCGGTCGCCGCCAATGTCGCCGACAGCGGCAACAGGTACGCGCACGTCACAACAGCCAGGGTCATCGCCAGCGCGCGCGGATACGTGCTGGAGGCGTCGCGAATTTCTTCGCCCACGGTGCTGGCGTTGTCCCAGCCAATGTAGTTCCACAGCACGGTGGACAGCCCCACACCCATCGCGGTCCACGGCGTTTCTCCACTGCGCGTGAATGGCGCCCACGGCACGTGCGTCATGTGCGGCAAAGCGGAGAGCGTGATGGCCAGGAACGTGCCAAGTACCAGCGTCGCCGCGAACACCGACACCTGACCCACGCGCAGGGCGCCGCGCAAGTTGATGAAAGTGGCACTCCAGATCATCACCAATGAAATCATCCATTGCGTGATGGTCGGCAATCCCGGGAAGAAGTACGCCAGGTACTGATTGAACAACACCGGATAAATGGCCATGTCGACCAACGAATAGCACCACGTGATCCAGCCGTTCTGAAACGCCCAGAACGGCCCGAACGCGCGATACACCCATCGATAATATCCGCCCTCCTCGGGCAGCATGCTCGCCAGCTCGGCCACCAACAACGTCTCTGGAATGCTCCAGAGCACCGGCACCAGCACGAGCAACAACAACGATATGCCGGGGCCCACCGAGGCCACCAGCCCTTCCATCGTGAAGGCGCCGCCGGAGACGTTGAAAAACATCACGGCGGCAAGCGACACCGTGCCCAGCGCCCGACGGAGACTCCGGTCGCTGGTCACCCCACCACGATGTTGAGCAACCGTTTGGGCACGAAGATCACCTTC
>JANMRE010000823.1:0-20607 GCA_031370885.1 Gemmatimonadaceae bacterium | reverse complement strand
AGGTGATCGGCATCATGAAGGCGAAGAACGCGCGCGTAATCCTTGTGCAGCCCTACCAGAATCGCAAAACGGCCGAGACTGTGGCGCGACAGACCGACGCCACCGTCCTGGACATGGCTCAACAACCGGGGGCCATCAAGGGGACCGACACGTACTTCCAGTTGATGGACTACATCGTTACCTCGCTGGCCTCCGCATTGCAGGCAAAGCCATGATGCCGGTAGACGTTGATGTGGTCTGGCAGGTGATGAAGTGGCCGCTGGCCGCTTGTCTGCTGCTCCCTCCGCTGCTGGTGTATCTGGGCCTGCACGTGGTGAAGCGTGAGGTGATTTTTGTGGATCTGGCGCTCGCCCAGGTGGCGACGCTGGGTACCTGCGTGGCGCTGCTCATGGGGTACGACTTCCACGACCGCATTTCGTTTTGGATCTCGTTGGGCGTCACGTTTGTCGCCGCAGCACTGTTCAGTTGGTCTCGCAGCAGTCAGAAGCGTCCCGTGCCGCAGGAAGCCATCATCGGCATCACATTCGTGGTGGCGGCGGCTGGCGTCATTTTGATGCTGAGTCGCGTGGCCGGCGGCAAAGAAGAACTCGAGCACCTGCTCACGGGCGACATTCTGAACGTCACGGCGTTGGAAGTGATGCAGCGCACGGGCGTGTTCGTGTTGCTCGCCCTGTTTTTCGCGGCGTTTCACAGGCGATTTGCGCTCATTTCCTCCGACCCCGATAAGGCGTTCGCCGACGGAATGCGCGTGCGCCTGTGGGATTTCCTGTTCTACGCCGCCTTCGCCATTGTCGTGGTAAGCTTCGTGCGCGTGGCCGGTGTGTTGCTCACATTCGCCTACCTCATCGTGCCAGCCGTGTGCGCCGTCATGCTGGCCCAGCGCTGGACAAGCCGCCTCACCGTAGGGTGGGGGATTGCCGCCGCCGCCAGTCTCCTGGGGCTTTCGGCGTCGTATCAACTGGACTTGCCAACTGGTGCCGCTATTGTGTGTGCATCCGGGTTGCTGTTGGTGCTGGTGAGTACGTACGCGTCGCTGCGGAGGGCGTAACATCGACGATCATCACACCGCGGGTCTTCCGTTTCGCGAGCAGCTGCGTGCGGCCACGGAATTGCTCACCCGCATTGTCGCCGATCGTGCGCTCCTCGTGCCCGTCCCGCCCGAGGAACGGCAGCGGTTTCTCGATGCGGTCGCGCTTGTGTTTCACCCCGACGCCAAAGCGCGACGGGCGATGGTGAAGGCCACAGTGCGCGAGCGCAAAGCCGCCGCTGCCGCGCGTGACGATGAGGTGTTGTACGAAACCGGCATTCGGGCACTCCGACGGCAGCCGGTATTCACCACGCCCAACGTGTACCCGCCGGACAACTTCGTGCCGCACGATATCGACGGCGATCAGGAAGTCCGCGAAGCCGTGGTCCCCCAGCACTGCTACATCTGCAAGCAGAAGTTCACCACGATTCACCACTTCTACGACCAGATGTGCCGTTCGTGTGCCGAATTCAACTTCGCAAAACGCACCGAGCTTGCCGACCTGACCGGTCGTACCGCCCTGCTCACCGGGGGACGCGTGAAAATCGGCTATCAGGCGGGGCTCAAGCTGTTGCGCTGCGGGGCACGACTGATTGTCACAACCCGATTTCCGCGTGATTCAGCCGCTCGCCATGCCGCCGAGCCCGATTTTGCGCAGTGGAGCGATCGACTCGAGTTGTTCGGGCTGGACTTGCGGCACACCCCAAGCGTGGAGGCGTTCTGTCGCGAGTTGCTCACTACGCACGATCGGCTCGATGTCATCATCAACAACGCCTGCCAAACCGTGCGCCGCCCGCCGGAGTTTTACGCGCACATGATGGCCGGCGAGATGGCGCCAGTGCAAACGCTGTCGGCTGACGTGCGCAAGCTGCTGGGCAACTGGGAGGGCCTGCGCGGCTACCACATGCTGTCGGAGGCGCCGGACACCTCTCTCACGCCGACCGTGCACCACGGGAACGCCGTGGTCGCTCGGCACGGCTTCTTTCCGCAGGGCCAGCTCGATCAGGATTTGCAGCAAGTGGATCTGCGTGACCGGAATTCGTGGCGACTCCTGTTGGCCGAGGTACCCAGCGTGGAGCTTCTTGAAGTGCAACTCGTGAACGCCATTGCGCCGTTCATCATCAATGCGCGCCTCAAGCCGCTCATGCTGCGCACGGCGAACCGGGACAAGCACATCGTGAACGTGTCGGCGGTGGAGGGACAATTCTACCGCAACAACAAAACCACGCGTCATCCGCACACCAACATGGCGAAGGCGGCACTCAACATGCTGACGCGCACTTCAGCCGCCGACTATCAACAGGACGGCATTCACATGAACAGCGTGGACACCGGCTGGGTGACCGACGAGGACACCGTGGCACTCGCGGCACGAAAGGTCGCCGATCATCGCTTCCATCCACCACTCGATATCGTGGACGGCGCCGCGCGCATTGTTGATCCCATCATCGCCGGCGTCAACACCGGTGTACATCAATGGGGGCAGTTTCTCAAGGATTATCGGCCGACGGACTGGTAGCGGTTTCGGCGGGATTTGTGCCGGTAATAAGTGGAAGTATTCAACCGCAGGGGACGCAGAGTTCGCAGGGGACTGATTCTTTGTTCAATCCTGCGCGTCGGGAAATCCTGCCCGAGACCCGCGAAGACAATCAACAAATCAGTCCCCTGCGTCCCCCGCGTCCCCTGCGGTTAAAACGAAGTTATTCATACCGCCTACGCCGCCTTGGCCCGTGGCGAGTACTTCTCCAGGTCTCGCCCCAACAACAGCGTCGCCAACACCATCGTCGCGCTGATCAAGAACGGACTGGCCTTGCCGATGTTGTCGAACGCCAGCCCAAATAGCACCGGGAAGGCGACCCGGGTAATGCCACCAAACGTCTGCTGTACACCCATATACAAGCCGCGCTCGGCGCTGCTTACCACACGCGACAGCATGGCGGTCACGCACGGAAACGTGAACGCGGTTCCCAGTGGCAACAGCCCCACCGCCAGCGCCAGCATCACGTAGTTGCGGGAGAAGGCGATGCCGACCAGGCCAGCACCGAGCAACATGATGCCCCATCGACTGAGCTTGGGTTCACCGGCCCAGTTCACAAAACGGCCCAGCATCACCGCGCGCACGAATACACTGAGCGTGCCAATGTAGAAGAAGAAATAGCCGATAGTGTCGGCGGTGACGCCGAATCGGAATGACAGGAACAGGGCGAGAATAGACGTCGTACCCTGAAATGCACCGATCGCAATGGCATAAATCAGGATCAGCCGCGACGCCGGTTCGTCGGGATGACTGATTACCCGCATCACGGCTTCCCGGCTGCCTTTGCGAACCGTCTTCGTGCCGTCGGCGTTAAGTCCGGGCGCACCTGATGGTTTGCGCGCTTCGGTGAGGTAGCGCGACGCAAAGGTCATGTTGATCACACACAGACTCGCAGCCACGAGCCCCGGGGTATGCGTGCTCCAGTGCTGCACCCAGCTGCCAATCACGGGGCCGATCGCGACGCCCGCATTGGTGGCAGCACTCAACCATCCCAGCGATTTCGCGCGATCTTCGGGTTTGGTGGCATCGGCGACATACGCCTGAATCACACTCACTGTGCCGCCGCCCGCGCCCTGTACGATGCGCGACAGGAACAGCAGCCACAGACTGTCGGCGTAGGCGAACACCACATACGCAATGGCGCTGGCACCGAGTCCCACCATCAGGGCCGGTCGCCGTCCGTAACGATCGGAGAATCGACCCCAGATAGGTGCGCTGATAAGCTGCGCGACGCTGAATGCACTCACCAGCAACCCAACAACCAGTCCGCCGCCGCCGAGGCTCTTCGCATAAAAGGGCAGTAGTGGCAGGATCATCAACAGGCCAAGCATATCGATGAAGGCCGTGACCATCAGCACGGCGAGCTTTCCGAATGCGCTCTTCTCGGGCTCGCCCGATGGATGTTCGCCCGTTCGTGTCACTTCCAACTCGCTCACTCAGATTTTCCGAGTGCAGCAGGTGCGACACTGCGCCCCACCACGCCGGCCAACGCGATGATGGTCAGAACATAGGGAATCATCTCGACGAACTGGCTGGGCACGAGTTGCGCGCCTTGCAACTGGATCTGCAACGTTTCCGCACCGGCAAAGAGGAGACACGCCACCGCAACCCGCATGGGTTCCCACCGACCGAAAATCACGGCGGCCAGCGCAATGAAGCCACGACCGGCGGTCATGCCGTCGGTGAATTGGTGTTGGTCGAGTGCGAGATACGCACCGCCCAGCGACGCGAGCGCACCAGAAAGCAACAAGCCCTTGAGGCGCAGTGGACCCACGGCGATGCCCAATGTGGTGGCCGCCTCGGGCTTCTCGCCAACAGCGCGAGCGCGCAAGCCAAACGGCGTTTGATACAGCAACCACCCCAGCGCGGGCAGTGCGAACAGTCCAATCCACACCACCGGATTGGCAAAGCTGGCCAGCATCGCGTTGGATGCGCCTTCGCCGCCAAAGCCTGGCACGCGCGGCGAGTTGCTGGCACTGTCAAACACCAGACGCAGGAAGAATCGTGTGACCGCCACCACCAGCAGATTGAGCGCCACACCCACCACCACCTGATTGGCCTTGAAGCGCAGCGTTGCCACGGCCAGCACACCGGTCATCACGAGTCCAGCCACCAGTGCGCCCAACAGCCCCATCCACGGGCTGCCACCGTAGTAGCTGCCCATCGCGGCGCCGAATGCGCCCGACAACATCAGCCCCTCAAGTCCCAGCGCAATCACCCCCACCCGCTCGGACATGACGCCACCTGCCGCGGCAAGCAAATACGGAATCGAGATGCGAATGGTTTGCAGCAGAAACGCGATGGCGTTCATACGTCACGATCCGTCGCCGATGCGGCCAACGCAGGCGCGGCGCGACTGAGCGCGGCCAGTGCGCTCGCTGCCGCGGCGCGCATCTGCCGTTGCACTTCCGGCACCGCCGTCGCCACGGCCAGAATCACGACGGCGGTAAGGATATCGGTAAGCTGCTTCGGCACCAGCGCATTCACGGCCAGACCGCCTTGCGAGAGCGTGGCAAACAGCAGCGCGGCCAGCAGAATACCCAATGGATGATTGCGTCCCACGAGCGCCACGGCGATGCCGAGGAATCCGGCACCGCCCGCGAACCCCTCTTCGTAGTAACCCTTGTAGCCCAGCACGAAGTTCACGCCGCCCATGCCGGCCAGTGCGCCTGACAGACACATCGAAGTCCACACTACGCGCTGCACATTCACACCACCATACTCGGCGGCGTCGGGCTGCAGACCTACGGCCCGCATTTCATAGCCACCGCGAGTACGAAACAAAAACCACCAGCTCACGAGCGCCGCGGCAACGGCAATGAGCAGTGTCCAATTGGCGGCACTGCCATGGAAAGCGTCGAACATATCGGCGAGACGTGGCACATTGCCGGTATTGATTGGCGGAGTGTGCAGCGTTTCGGTGACATGAATCTTCGCCGACACCAGCCAATTGAGCAGCGCGAGCACTACGAAGTTCAGCATGATGGTGACGATCACTTCGCTGGCACTGAAGCGCGCGCGCAGCACACCTGGCACCGCGGCTACGGCCGCACCACCCAATGCCGCAGCGATCAGACACAGCAGGATGCCCAGCACGGCCGGGATGCCGGTTGGTAGCAGCAGCCCCATGATGCCTGCCGCGAATCCGCCCATGGCCAGTTGTGATTCCGCGCCCACGTTGAACAGTCCGGCACGCCCGGCCATGGCGAAAGCCAGTCCGGTAAACGTGAGCGTGGTGGCCTTGTACAGCACCTGTCCAATGCCGTAGGCGTTGCCCCAGGTGCCTTCCACCAGCAAGCGATACACCGTAGCGGGTGCTTCGCCAAACGACAGGATCAGCAGATCGCCAACAACGGCGGCGATGCCCAGCGCTACGACAATCGGCAACGCATTCTCGAGGAGCTTCGAGCGATCGGCTGTCACGCTGCGGCACCCGTCATGAACGGCCCGAGTTTTTCGGTGGTCGCATCGCTGGCCGGCATCACGGTCACGAACCGTCCGCCGTACATCACAGCGATACGATCGGACAGCGCCAACACTTCGGAGAGATCTGCACTCACCAACAGGATCGCTTTGCCGTCAGCCCGCGCCTTTCGCAGTTGCTCATGAATGAACTCGATGGCGCCCACGTCTACCCCACGGGTAGGCTGCGCGGCGAGCAACACCGTGAAGGCGCGACCCATCTCGCGCGCGATCACGACCTTTTGCTGATTGCCGCCCGACAAGGCCCGCGCAGGCAGCGTCGTCTCCGCCGGTCGGATGTCGAAGGCGCCGACCTGCTGCGCCGCGTTCGACGCGATGCGTGCCGCGTCGAGGCCGCGCGCCGACGAGAAGTGGTGCTGTCGACCGAGGATCAGGTTGTCAGCAATGGAATACTCGAGAATGAGTCCGCGACGATGACGGTCTTCCGGAATGTGCGACAATCCGGCGTCGGCACGGTCCCGCACCGGAAGCGCGGTGATGTCACGACTGCCCAGCACAATCGAACCGGAGATCGGCGCGCGCAGCCCGGCGATCGACTCCAGCAGTTCGGTCTGCCCGTTACCTTCCACGCCGGCGATGCCGAAAATCTCTCCCGGCGCGATGTCGAACGACAGATTATTTACCGCCGTCATGCCACGATCGGACTTTACGGTCAAGCCTGAAACGCGCAGCACGGCGGCGGCAGTGGCAACGACATGCGACGACGCGGGCGCATCAAGCGCGAGCGCCACATCACGACCCACCATGGCGCGCGCGATATCCCGTGGTGTCGTGCCCTGCGTCGCAAAACGAGACACGGTTGTCCCGCCGCGCATCACCGTGATGGTGTCCGACACCGCGATCACCTCATCGAGTTTGTGCGTGATGAGTACCACGGTCCCTCCACCAGCCTTGAGCGCACGGAGCACATCCCACAAGTCGCGTATTTCCGGCGGCGACAACACGGCGGTGGGTTCGTCGAGAATGAGAATGCGCGCGCCGCGATACAGCGCCTTGAGAATCTCCACCCGTTGCGCCTCGCCGACACTCAGGTCGGCCACTTTCGCCAACGGATCGACATGCAGGCCGCACCTCACGCACAACGCTTTCACGTCGGCAATGGCCTTCGCCATGTCCACCCGCACACCGTGCGTCGGCTCCATGCCCAGCACGACATTCTCCGCCACCGTGAGCGTGGGCACCAGCAGGAAATGCTGGTGCACCATGCCCACGCCGGCGGCAATGGCGTCGTGGGTTGACCATCCCGTCACGTCGCGGCCATTCACCTGCACCACGCCGGCATCGGGGGCGAACATGCCAGCCAGCACGCGCATGAGCGTGCTCTTGCCTGCACCATTCTCGCCAACCAACGCGTGAATCTCGCCCGTGGCCACATCGAGCGACGCCTGGCGATTGGCCACGACCGTGCCAAACAGCTTGGCCACTCCCGCCATATGCACCGCCGAGCCCGGAGCGCTGTTCATCGCGTGCTCATCATCGCGTGCTCGGCACCTTGATACGGCCGGCAATGATCTCGGCCGTCAGTTGGTCGAGTCGACTGCGCACCGCAGCAGGAATAAGCGCCTTGTTATTGGCGTCGTAAATGTATCCGACGCCTTTCTCGGCGAGGCCGAACTGCTGAATGCCGCCCACAAAGCGATTCTCCTTCACCGCCTTCACCGCCTGAAACACCGATTCGTCGATGCCCTTCACCATACTCGTGAGCACAACCCCCGGTGCTTCGCTGTACTGATCGGCATCAACACCGATGGCCAGTTTGCCCGCCGAGCGCGCGGCTTCGAACACGCCGAGTCCGGTGGAGCCCGACGCATGAAAAATCACTTTCACGCCCTGACTGTACTGACTGAGCGCCATTTCCTTGCCTTTCCCCGGATTTCGAAACGCTTCCGGCGTTACGCCGGCATACGCGACCAGCACGTCGCAGTCGGGACATACATGCTTCACACCGGCGCGATAACCTGCCTCGAACTTGTGAATCAGTGCGATGTCCATGCCGCCAATGAACCCCACTTTCTTGCTCTTGCCTACCAACGCGGCCAACGCGCCCACCAGAAACGAACCTTCCTCCTCGCGAAATTTGAGCGCCACGAGGTTGTCGGGCATGGGCAACGGATTGCCCACGCTGTCGGTGGAAACCGCATAGTCCACGTCGGCAAAACGCACATGCGGATACTCTTTCGCCAGCGTGTTCACATCGTCGCTGAATATGAAGCCAACCCCGATCACGAGGTCGAGTCCTTCGGCGGCCAGCAATCGCAGCCCGGCCTCGCGATCGCTGCCTTCACCGGGCTCGATGTAGCGCACGCGCGCGCCAAGGTCTCGGGCTGCCCGAACACCGCCCAGATACGCGCCATCGTTGAACGACTTGTCACCACGACCGCCGACATCGAACACGATGCCGACGTCGAGTCCCTCAGTGTTGTCCGCCTTGGTCGCCCCCGACGGCGTGACGGCCAACAAGGCGATATGGGCGACGAGAAGCGCCCCGATCAGAAAAAGAGTCCGACGCATGGCCACGAACGTTCGCCGTCGGGCGCAGGAGGCGGAAGGGGCAGAACAACCCTTCCGGTCTCGTTATCGACTGGCCGGCGAGATTCGCCAGAGGCCGTTGAGCATATCACTGGCGAACACGCCGCTGGACGACCAGTGCACACCCCACACGTACACGGAGCCATTGCCGCTGAACACGGCCGTGGCCCGTCCCATCAGGGTCAGGTCGCAGCGCCCGTCGGCGGTTTTCTGACTGGCGGTGCAGGTGCTCAGGTCTCCACGCACATCAACCACGCGCACACCGGCGTTGTAGTAGGCCGCATACAGAAACCCATTCGCTTCGTCCACGCTGAAATTGTGCGTCCCACCACCGGCCACCGTGAAGCGCGCGACTTCGGTGGGAGCCGTGATCGTACTGATATCCACCACGTGGATATCGCCCACGGAACTCGACCCGATCACCCCCGGCCCCTCCTCGCCAACAAACAGGTACCGCTTGCTGTTCGCAACCGGGTCGTGATACCACCACACGTTGTGCACCTTGCCGCCAACCGTGGCCAATCGGGAGATGCGTTTGGGCACCGACACAGTGCCCCCAGTGCCCCCACCACCAATGTCCCAGATGCCGATCCCATCATTCCACTCGCCGGTGAACAGCAGACCGTCACGCACGAAGACATCGTGAATGAACGGCGTGCCCATTGGCAGCGACGCGACGGTTGTGGGCTGCGATGGATTTGCCAGACTCACGATCACCAGTCGCGCCGGCACACCATTGACCGGATCGACGGCGCAGAACGCGTATAACACGCCATTCACTCGCGCGATTTCGGCGGTATGCACCCCGTACTGCAGTTCACCACCGACGGTGCGCACCAGCAACCGCGCCGAACGCGGTGTGTCCAGTTGGTAAATCGCCAGTCCGCCGTTCGGATTCGATTCGATCGCGGCCACCAGCAGCGATCCGTCGTCGGACACCTGCACATCGCCCAACGTGCCCGCGTTGGCCACAATGATCGAGTCGCCGAGTGTGGGTGTATTGGTGCTGACATCCCAGATCTTGATGGCATTGCCGCGGCCCGTGACGCTGCGCGTGCCCCACGTGGTGGTATACGCCGTGGTCCCGCGAACCCAAAGCTCCGCCGTGTACCGATCGGCAACCGTGCCCAGACCGAGCGACGTCAGGGTCGTCGCAGCGGGAGTGGAAACTGTAAGTGTGAATTGAACAGATTTCGCTGTGACGCCGTTGCCACTGGCACTGATCGTAACGGTGCTGGTCGTGGCGACTGCGGCGCCACTCACGGTGAACGTGACGGAACTCGTTAACGCTGTTCCCACCAGCGTGGTGGGATCGAAGGTTGTTGTGACGCCAGTCGGCACGCCACTCGCCGACAGCGTGATCGTCCCCGAGTATCCTCCAATTCGGGTGACGGTAATGGTCGCGCTGCTGCTGGTACCGCGCACGACAGACAGACTGCTGCCAACGGCCACGGCGATGTCTGGTGTGGGCGCCGGAGTGACGGGGCCATCGGTCCCACCGCCGCCGCAGCCAAGCAGTACCAACGTCAACGCGAGCATGCTGGCGGTAGAGTTGCGCATCAGGGAGATCATCGGTGTCAATGAGGTGAAGCGAGCACACCGTACCGACCCATACGGTGGCGCATGGTACCAACATGCAGGCGGAGGCCGGCCGTCACCGACCAGAGCGTTCCCGCGCCGTAGAAGTCGCGGGGTACGAACACGGCCGGTGCGCGTAACGCCACCGGTCGCGCGCGCGCAATCTCAACATACGGCGCCACGCGCGCAGCGATCGACGGAACGACGGCGGATGGTGCATCGAGATGCAACGTGCCCAGCGACCAGCGGGTAATGCCGATGATCTGAAAATCGATATGACCGTTCGCCATGCGGAATGGATCGAGAAGGCGTTCGTTCTCCGGACGATCGGTGCGTTCGGCTCTCAGCGACAGACCCCAGCCACCACGTTCAAGCAGTCCTTCGGCCAACAGGCTGTTGAATCGGAACACGCGTTGGGCGCCGAACCCTTCGTCGGTACGCGCGAATTCCATCATCAGGTAGCGGCGATCGCCGCTCATGTCGTGTCCCCGCATGTCGTGCCCCGGCATGGCGTGCTCGCTCTTCGCGTCACCCACCCGCAGCGACACGCTCGTTTGGGTGTGATCGAACGCGCCTCCCTGGATGATGCCGGGCGACCGCACAAACGCGCGGCTGGCCTGCAGCTCCATGCCGCGCATCCCCATCACGGTCACGCGCGTTGCGCGGGAATCTCCGAAACGACTCCACTGCGGAGCAGTGAATGGGCCCACAGGCTCATCGCCATTGAAAAAGGCGTGCTCCACTGCTACGCCACGATGTTCGTTGCCGAAGGACACCGCGCCAATCGCCACCACGCGCTCAATGATCTGCGCGTGGTGATGATTCACCGGATACTTCACGAACGGCCGCATCATGGGGTCGTCCGTACCGAATGGCGTGAATCCCTTGCCTGCGGCCAGCGACGCGCGCACGCCGTGCCGCGCCGGAGAAACGGCCGACAGCATGAATTCGTGCAGCAGCGTGTGCGGGTGACGTCGATCGACGTAGCCTTCGCCGTAGATGCCGACATTGAGCTCGCCGCGCTGCAGAGTATAGCCTTCGAAATTGATGGTGCTGGTCATGGCGAAGGGGCCACGACGCGCGCCCGCCATCACATTCGGTTGGGTGAAGTAGCCCTCGGTAGCATTCTGGCCAAACACGCCCGGCGCGACGTGGGTGAATGCCCCTACACCCATCGCGCCCAACTCAACAACCACGCGCGCGCCGGGGGATTGACCTCCGGCGCGCGCGGAAAGCACCAACAGCATGATGGCCACGTTGAGCGCCACACGGTCGCCCAACCGGCCCACCAGAAAATGAATCGTCGTTGCCCGCTACTTGATGGGTTTGTACCGATACCCCGACACGCCGGTGGCCACAGCCTTGAACGCGACGCTCTTGGTTTCCCCCTTCTTGAGCGGGCCCACCGGCGACGTCGCCGTTCCCACCACCGCATTGGACACGTCGAGAAACTCCACAGTGACCGTGTAGTTGCCAACCGCTGCAGCTTGCTGCTCGAACTGCAGCGTCAGTGTCACATCCTTCGCGCCTCGCTGGAAACTCGTGATCTCCACCTTTACCGGCAACGCCTCGGCGTATGTCTGGTACTTCACCAGTGAATCCGTCCAGGCCCTTTTCTCCGCTGGAATCTTGGTGGACTTGGCAATGCCCTGTGCCGCATACGCAAACATCATCCAGCCGTCAAAGTTGTTCGGGTCGATGGCCACCAGCCTGATCGATGGCGGAAGCATCTTGAGGAATTGATCCTTTCCGTAGAAATTCGCCGCGAGGTTTCGCAACGCGTCGCGCGCGTATGGGTTCTTGGCAATGGCCGCTTCGTTGAGCGCAATCGCATCATCGGTTCGGTTGATACGCGTCGCGATCACACTCGCCATGGTCAGCGCGACATCAGTGTAGCCGGCCGGTTTGGCAAGCATGTCGGCATACACGCCCGGGATCGCCGCGGAATCGCCTGCCATCTTCAGCGCGTCGGCCCAACTCTGCATGATGTTCGGGGCGTCCGGGCTATCCGGCGCGTTCATGAGAATGGTCTTGAAGTTGGCGGCCGCTTCCTTCGCCAGCGTCTGCTGCTCGGCGCCTTTCGCCGCCTCGGCTGCCTCCAGTTGGTTGACCGAGAGCAGATACAAGCTGCTGCCCTTCAATTCGCGGTAGGTGGTATCGACACCAGACAGCGCGACCACCTGCTTCCAATGACCCATCGCCGCAGCGCGATCCTTTCGCTGGTTCGCCACGTTCGCCAGCACGTAGTGCGGATACGGGCTTTCGGTTGAGAGCAGCAGGGAGCGCTTAGCGTAGAAGTTTGCGGTGTCCAACTGCGCCGCGTTTGAGGCGTCGAGCGCCTTACGCGTAACCGCCAGCCACACTTCATTCTGACGAAGTGCCTTCACCTCGTTTTCGCACGTGGGGAGTGCCGCCACGATTGCCTTGTACGCTTCATCCAGCTTGAGCACCAGATCGATCGATTCCGTCGGGTTGGTCACGAACCCCAGTGACGCACGCGGCGAGCTGTTCCCGACGCCCGGCTCGATCGCCCACATCGTCAACGCCTGCGCCATCCGCAGGTTGAAGCCGGCCGGGTTCTTGGCGAATCGCTCGGGCTTTGTATCGAGCTCCTTCATGATGGCCTTCAGCGCTGCCTGCCGAACCTCTGGAGTGGTTGCGCCGCGCGCGCGCTGAATCTGGAGCTCCATCAGGGCTAGCTCCTTGGGGCTGTTCGGATCAACGGGGCACGCCGGGGCGACGCCACCCGGCTGAGCCAACAGAACCACCGGGGCGAGCGACAGGCCGGTCACGAGACCAGCGGCCACCGCACCGCGCGCGAACGACAGACGCATGACTGCGACTCCTGCATGGGGGGGAAAAATGCGCCTCGGCAAAACTGCCCGCTGGCCACGGCGCGTGTGAGTCCGTTGATTCAAAAATACTATGACTCTCCGAATCCGCACGCGGTTCCTGGTAGTTGGCAGCGGAATTGCGGGACTTCACACCGCATGGCGGGCGTCGGGGCACGGTTCGGTGACACTGCTCACCAAGCGTTCCCTGTTCGACTCGGCTACGGCGTACGCCCAAGGTGGAATTGCCGCCGCGTTGGGCGCTGGCGACTCACCGGAGCTTCACCGACGAGATACGCTCGCGGCCGGCGCAGCGCTGTGCGATGCGGAAGCCGTGCAGGTGCTGGTGAACGAGGGTCCGGCCCGAGTCCGTGAGCTTCAGGCCGCCGGCGCCCGATTCGACCTTGATCCCAGTGGTGCGTTCAAGCTCGGCAAAGAGGCGGCACACTCGCGTCACCGCATTGTTCACGCACAAGGCGACCAGACCGGCGCGGAGGTGGCCCGCACTTTGGTGGCGAAGGTGCGCGAATCCGGTGCCATCACCGTACATGAAGCCGCCCGGGTGCTGGAACTCCTGTTGGTGGAGGACGCCGAGGGGGTACGCTGCGCCGGTGTACGAGCCAGCATTGCCGGGCAGGCCGTTGAGATTGTGGCGGACGCGACCGTGCTCGCCACTGGTGGCTGCGGTCAGATCTACCGCTACACCACCAATCCGCAGGTCGCCACCGGTGACGGATTCGCTATTGCGCATCGAGCCGGTGTTCGGTTGGCCGACATGGAGTTCGTGCAGTTCCATCCAACGGCGCTGGACACGGCAGAGAATCCGTTGTCGCTTATTTCGGAGGCGGTACGCGGTGAGGGCGCAATTCTGCTCAATGGACGTGGTCAGCGTTTCATGCCAAAGCGTCATCGATTGGCGGAACTGGCTCCGCGCGATGTGGTGGCCCGCGAGATTTTTCGCGAGCAACAGGCACACGGCACAGTGTTTCTCGATGCCACACGACTGACGGTCCCCTTTGCCGAGCGCTTTCCGGGCATTTTTCAGATCTGTCGGGCGCGCGGTATCGACCCCTCGCAGGAACCCATCCCGGTTACGCCGGCGGCGCACTACATGATGGGTGGAGTAATGACCGATCTGGCGGGACGGTCGAGCTTGTCGCGGCTCTACGCCGTTGGTGAAGTAGCGCGCACGGGTGTGCATGGGGCCAATCGACTTGCCTCGAATTCACTGCTCGAGGGGTTGGTCTTTGCCGAACGCGTCGCGCGCGATCTGATCGAAACGCCGGAACGACTGCCCGAGCCGGCCGAAACGGTGTGGAGTGTTCCGTCGCTCGACGATCGCGGTGCCGCACAGGTGGCCGCCGACGAGATTCGCACGGTAATGTGGGACTACGCGTCCATCGCCCGGACCGCCCCCGGGCTCCGACGCGGTCTGGCGCGCCTGGCCACGATTGGCGAACGGTTACCTCCCGGGGCCACCGAAGAGCGAAATCTTCACACCACCGCAACCCTGGTGACCGAGGCGTCACTGTTGCGCAAGGAGTCGCGCGGAGGGCACTTCCGCAGCGATTTTCCCAAGACCCGCCGGAAGTGGCAGGATCAGCACATAACGTGGTGAGACGGGAGAAGGGAGACGGGCGATGGGAGACACCAGTCCGTCGCACGCCTTTCCCCCATCTTCATGTGTTCGTCTCCCGTCTCCCGTCTCCCGTCTCCCGTCTCCCTTCTCCCGTCTCCCTTCTCCCGTCTCTCGTGACCATTCTCGAAGCCCACTACGATCCGCTGCTCGCTGACGAGATTCGGGCGCTGGCGAAAGCGCGTAACGCCGTGGTGCTGGCCCACAATTACGAACGGCCGGAGATTCAGGATGTTGCCGACTATGTCGGCGACTCGCTCGGGCTGTCGCGTGAAGCCGCGAAAACCGAAGCCGACGTCATCGTATTCTGCGGCGTGCACTTCATGGCTGAAACGGCGGCGATCCTGTCGCCGCACAAAACGGTATTGCTGCCCGATCTTGCTGCGGGCTGCTCATTGGCCAGCACCATCAATGCCGATCAACTGCGGGCGTGGAAAGCCGACTATCCCGGTGCGGTAGTGGTGGCCTACGTGAATACCACCGCTGAGGTGAAGGCGGAGAGCGACTATTGCTGTACGTCCGGCAATGCGGTGGACATCGTGAATGCGATTCCCGCCGATCGCGAGATCCTCTTTCTCCCCGATATGTTTCTGGGTGCGCACGTCCGGCGACTCACGCAACGCGCCAACCTGCATGTGTGGATGGGAGAGTGTCATGTGCACGCGGGAATCGATCCGGAGCACATCAATCTGACGCGCGCCCAACATCCGGGAGCAGAATTCCTGATTCACCCGGAGTGCGGATGTGCGACGCCGGTAGTGGAAGCGATCTCCGCTGGCGCCATCGCGGCCGACGGTGTGCAGATTCTGTCAACGGAAGGGATGATCCGGCGGCCGATGCAGAGTGCGAACGACACATTCATTGTGGCGACGGAGATTGGCATCCTGCACCGTCTGCGTCGCGAGAATCCCACCAAGCACTTCATTGCCGCCAACGAAAGCGCGGTGTGCGCGTACATGAAAGTGACAACGTTGCAAAAGGTTCGTGACGCGCTGCAACACCTGCAGCATCGCATCACCGTGCCGGAAGCCATTGCGACACGGGCCCGCACCGCCATCGAGCGCATGGTCTCCATCGGTGGTGGTGCCGCCCTCAATCCCGTTGGTTTTGAGGATCCTGGGGAATGAGCGACTACCATCCGCCATTGCGGCCCACGCCACCCACGCCCGCGAATGCCGTTCGGTCACGCCCCATCACGCCGCCGGATTCGCCGACCATTCCCACGCCGTCGGGATCACCTCTGGAATTTCCGTTCACCGCAGACGAAATCCGTTCTCAGGTCAAGGCTGCGCTGCACGAAGATCAGGCGCAGAACGATGTGTCAACGCTCGCCACGGTGGACAGCACGTGCCAGGCACGCAGTACGCTGGCGGCGCGGCAGGAAGGGGTGATCGCCGGTGTTGCGCTCGCCGTTGAAGCGTTCCGCCAACTCGATCCGCACATCACGATCCGCGTGGATGCGGAAGACGGTACGCGCGTGACCAAGGGCGCGTCGGTGATGCATCTGACCGGCAGCGCGCGCGGCATGCTCTCGGCCGAGCGCGTGGCACTCAACTATCTGCAACATCTCTCGGGCATCGCGACTTTCACGGCATCGTTTGTGGATCTCGTGCGCGGCACGTCGGCCAGGATCCTTGATACGCGCAAAACCCTGCCGGGCTGGCGGGCGCTTCAGAAGTACGCCGTACGCGCGGGCGGTGGCATGAATCACCGGATGGATCTGCAAAGTGGTGTGCTCATCAAAGACAACCATCTGGCCGCCAATGGCGGGGATATCGCAGCGGCCGTCGCGCACGCGCGGGCGCTGGCTCGCGCGGATATCCCGGTTCAGGTGGAGTGTGACTCGCTTGCACAGGTCGACCAGGCCGTGGCCGCGGGTGCCGACTGGATTCTGTTGGACAACATGTCCCTCGATGCGATGCGCGCGGCCGTCACCCGCTGCACCGGCAAGGTGACCACCGAAGCGTCTGGCGGGGTAACTCTCGCAACGGTGCGCGGCATTGCCGAAACCGGTGTCGATCGCATCTCGATTGGTGCGCTCACGCATTCGGCACCGGCGCTCGATCTTGCACTCGATTTCGAGACCATGTAGGCGCCACCATGCCAGTGCGATTGCTTCCCGTCACCGAACACGCGTCCCGCGTCCTCCTGGAAGCGATCGTCGATTACGCCGGCCTGTTTCCTCCCGCTGGCGTGGACATGATGGATGCGGTGCGCAACTACGCGCACTACCGGGCGGGGGGTGCGGGATGGATGCTTGGTCGTTTCGTATGTCCCGCCAATGGACTGGCGCGGTTTTCGGAGGTGGCCGATCCGCTGTTGCCGCGCGATGCCGGGGCCGTACCGTGGCGTCTGACCGCCATTTCCAGCGGGGACATCGCCGCCGACCTGCTGGGCATTTCCGCGTTCAATGAACGACATCGTGTCTGCTTCGAAGAGTGCGGTGCGTTTGTCGACGCGTATGAGGTGCGCGTGAACAGCGCGTCGGACGTGGCCGCGATCGATGCGGCGATTCCGCGCGACTTGGTGACCTACCTTGAGGTGACCGCTGCCAGCACGCAGGAGCTGCTGCCGCGCATTGCCGCCACCGGTCGTCGCGCCAAGATGCGCATGGGCGGTGTCACCGCCGATGCATTTCCGTCAGCCGATGCGATCGTGTCGTTCCTGGAGCATTGCATCGAGCACGCCATCGTGGCCAAGGCCACGGCCGGGCTGCATCACACGATGTGCGGTGCGTATCGACTGACCTACGATGAGAATGCGCCGTCGAGTCGCATGTTCGGTTATCTCAACGTGTTTCTCGCCGCCGCGTTGCTCGCGCACGGCGGCGAAGCGGCACAGGCCGTGCGGTTGGTCAATGAATCGGATCCGTTCACGCTCACGATCGAGGAGGAGCACGTTACCTGGCAAAGTCCATCGGGCCCGGTCGTGCTCGACCGCGCGCTGCTGCAGCGCGTGCGCGAACAGGTACTGGTGAGTTTCGGATCGTGCTCGTTTACCGAGCCGGTGAATGAGATTCGCGCCATGGGGTGGATATGACGCGCGACCGGCATTCGGCATCTGGTCAGACACCATGAACAACGATACGACGGATCCGGCGCTCCGCAGTTGGGTGGAGTCCGCCAACAAATCAGGTACGGATTTTCCAATTCAGAACCTGCCGTTCGGCATCTTTCGACGCGCCGGAACGCTCGAAGCACCTCGCGTGGGCGTGGCGATTGGCGACTCGATCCTCGACGTGGCCGCGTGTCTCGCGGCAGGACTGTTCGACGACGATTCCATAGACGCGCGACAGGCGGCGCTGTCTTGCGCGTCTCCCACGCTGAACGCTCTTATGGCGCGAGGCAGCGGCGCGCGGCGCGCGCTTCGGGCCGCAGTTTCCGGATTGCTGTCCGACGTGTCAACGGTGCATCGGCAACAAACGGCTGAATACGCGCTGGTCGCGCAGCAGGATGCCGAGCTGTTCCTGCCGGCTGAAATCGGTGACTACAGCGACTTCTACGCCTCGGTACACCATGCCACCAACGTGGGGTCGATGTTTCGACCGGACAATCCGTTGTTGCCGAACTACAAGTGGGTGCCGATCGGATATCACGGACGTTCTTCCACCATCGTGGTATCGGGCACCTCGGTTCGTCGACCCAGCGGCCAGCGCATGACACCGAACGACAGCGCGCCAACCGTTGGACCGTCGCGACTGCTGGATTACGAGATCGAACTTGGCGCGTTCGTGGGAACCGGCAACGCCATGGGCCACGCCATTCCGCTGGCACAGGCCGATGACCATCTGTTCGGTGTCTGTATTCTGAACGATTGGTCGGCGCGTGACATTCAGAGTTGGGAGTATCAGCCTCTGGGACCGTTCCTTGCCAAGAATTTCGCCAGTAGCATCAGCCCGTGGGTTGTGACGCTCGAGGCGCTGCAACCATTTCGGGAGCCACTGGCTCCGCGCGCCGAAGGGGACCCGTTGCCGTTGCCCTATCTTGACCATCCCGCCGATCGCGCGCGTGGTGGCTTCGCGATCACAATGGAAGTCTGGTTGCGCACGGCACGAATGCGCGAAGCAGGTGACGCGCCGGTGCGCCTGACGCAGGGCAGCACGCTCGATCTCTACTGGTCGGCCGGGCAGATGTTGGCCCATCACACCAGTAATGGCTGCGCCATGCGCCCCGGCGACTTGCTGGGGAGTGGCACGATATCAGGTCGGGAGAAGCAGAGTCGTGGATGCCTGCTGGAACTGACTTGGCGCGGTGCTGAACCAACCACACTGCCCAATGGGGAGTCGCGCGCGTTTCTCGAAGATGGCGACGAGGTGATCATGACGGCGTATGCCGAACGCAGTGGCGCGGTGCGCATCGGGTTCGGCACATGCGCCGGCGTCGTGTTGTCGGCGTTGCCGCAGTCGCCGTGAACGGCGCGAGGGTTGCGAGGTTTGCATGGTTGCTCCCACTGTGCTCACGCCACAGATTCCCGTATGCGTCCTGATCTGATTCGCGTGGTGCTGATTGACGATCACCAGATTGTGCGCGCCGGCCTCAAAGCCGTTCTGTCAACAGCCAGGGACATCACCGTCGTGGGCGAAGGTGGCTCGGGCACCGACGCGCTTGCGCTTGCCGAACGTGTCAACCCGCACGTCATTGTCATGGATCTGTCCATGCCGGAGATGGATGGTCTGACGGCAACCCGTGAGTTGCAGAAACTCAACGCGGCGCGCGCGCCTGATCTGGAAGGCGAAGTGACACGACGGGTGTTGGTGCTCACCATGCATACAGAGGATGAACATCTGGTCGCGCTGCTCGAGGCGGGAGCGAGTGGCTATCTGCTCAAATCGGTGGCCGACCGTGAACTCGTGGACGCGATACGCACCGTGTCCGCCGGAGATATCTACGTGCAGCCAACCGCCGCCCGCGCGCTGGCTCGCGGGTTGGCCAAACGCGATGGCGCGGCCGACGAACGCACGCGCTTCGAAAAGCTCACCGAGCGCGAGCAAGTGGTCCTCAAGCTGGTCGCGCAAGGCCACACGGCGCCGGAAATCGGAGAACAGTTGACGATCAGCCCCAAGACGGTTGATACGTACAAACAACGTATTGGTGAGAAGTTGGGGCTTACCCATCGCACCGACTACGTGAAGTTCGCGCTGCGACTCGGATTGCTCAAGACCGATCAGTAGCGCCAACGCGGCCTCTGTCGGCCGACGTTCGCGCTACAAGGTGTCGCGCTCCTGCGCGGCCTTCGTAAGACTCCACGCCGGCAACGCCGGCACCGGAACATCCATCAACGCATCGCGCGATCCGTAGCCGGACTCGGCACGAATAGTGGTGGCCACGTGTCGACGCAACGCATCTATGCTCTCGCCCGCGTGGCCTTCGAGCTCCATGCGCAGCACACGAAAGCGTCGGCCTGATTGCATGCAGAACAGTTCGGTGAGCGCGATCTCGCGTTCGCACGCATCGGCTCCCATCTGGTCGATCAGTCGCTGCGTTCGCGAGAGTGTGGTGAGGCGCGCGTACAACTCGATCGCCATGTCGGCCAGTCGTTCGACCACCAACTGGCGATGCAAAATCTCCTTCTTGTATCGAACAATCTGTTTTTGCGTTGCGGCCGCCAGCTCGGCGACATGCTTCTCCACGAATTCCCCGTGGGACTTGAGCGACGGATGCATGGTGACGGCCAGCCGGTCGCGATGACCCAACGCCGAACGCACACGGCCAACGGCATACTCCGACACCAGTACCCAATTCTGCACCGGACGACGCAGGGCGTCAGCGAGTTCCTTGAGGTCTTCGGCCGGTTCCTGAATACCGTTAAGCCCCACGAACAGGCGCAGGATCTCGTTCGCGCCCTCGAAGATGCGGTTGATGCGCGCGTCACGAAGGTAGCGTTCGTACGGCCACGGTTTCACGAACCCGCGACCGCCGGCAAGCTGCACCAATTCGTCGGCGCTTCGCCACACCAGTTCGCTGGCAAACACCTTCGCGCAGGCCGC
>JANMRE010000812.1:0-2352 GCA_031370885.1 Gemmatimonadaceae bacterium | reverse complement strand
ATGGACGGCCGTGCGAGTTCAACTCATAACGATCGGATTCAGCAAATATAACATATGTTATACTACTCGCAACCCGCTGTTTTCGCTCTCTAGTGTGACGCCCGCCGGCGCGCCATCTTCCTCGGTGATCGACCAGATCCTCACGCACCTCCGCACGAGGGCGACCTCCGCGCGTCGCGCTTATCGGTCTTGGTGCGGCGCGACCGATTGGCATACATCGGCGCGTAGTTCGGGTCGGCTACGATCACCTCGTGGCCGAGCGATTCCAGGTGCCGCGCCACCCACTCACTCTCCGTGCTCACCTCAAGCAGAATACGGGCCGGCGGCTGCTCACCCAACACGGCCGTGAACCGCTCCCGGTTCGTCGCGATCCGGCGATCGGTGATCGTGCCGTCGTCCGCTTTGATCGAGAGTTGACTCTCGCGCTTGTGCAGGTCCAGGCCTATAATCTCCATGGCGGTTGGCCTCCCGGTATGCGCCCCGTCGGTAGACGGTGAGCGCGTGAATAGTGGTGGAGCAGGGTGTACCTCCACGATACCGAGGAGGCCCAACCGCCGCTTCATACCAACTATCCCGCATTAGGGTCGAAGTGCATACAGCCTGAGCTGCAGGCAAGTTGACTTCGGATATTGCGCTCGGTAAGGTAGAGCAACCCGAGAGGAGTTGCGCCTGTGAAAACACCAATTGTTATCACGCTGCTTTGTGGGTTCGCGGCAGCTGCGTGTGGCGGCGGCGACTCCACTGGCGGGGTCACTACGCCTCCACCAGCGACGACTGGAAGAATCACGATTCAATTGACGACGTCCGCGCCAAGTATTTCGGCCGGCGCGATATACGGTCGCTCAGGAACGACGTCGTCGAGACGCGTTGACTTCATTGCGTCAGACGGACGGTGCGCCTCGGCCCCGACCTCCAACACGTGTACTTACGATGTGAAGATCGGTGACACAGTATCATTGGCGGCGACGGAGCCCTTGGCCGAGCCCTCGATCGGAGGATATGCTGCAGTCAGCTCTCCAGACGATCCACGTACCATTGAGTCGCAGTTTGTATCGTGGAGCAGCCCCTGCGTGTCGTGAGAACGCGGCGTGTGTGTGTTCAAGGTTACAGGGAATCAAACTGTGACCGCCCAATTCAAATCATTGGTGTTGACACGGTTTTTCTTCTCGGGGCTTAACCCGTGGCAGTTGACGGTGGATGCGCCAGCATCACTCGGGTTGACGTCGGTCAATCCCCCTGTGGCAGGCCGAATCAGAGCAGCGTACGGCAGTCCGTCTGCGTTAGTAAACGCCGTCCCATTCCAGCGTTGCATGGCAGGCGTTCCAGAAGTTCGGTGCGTCAAGGTGCTCAACCCCGACAATACGACCATCACAATGGAAATATTCCCGCCCGACGGGACGCCCAATAACACCGCCCTTGCTCCGCTGGCGTTTTTGGCGTGGAGCGGCGCGTGCACCGGGGCGTCAACCGTAGCAGCCCCATTCGTACACCCTACTTGCACATTCACGAGTGGCAGCGACCAGACTGTTATACTCAAATGGCAGTATTACCAATGTGCAAACGGGCCGAACGACGGTTTTGGAGGCTGGATATATAAACAAGACCCGTTGCGCCCCGACGGCTGTGTACTGAAACCATAGCCGGTCCTGCGCTGAATCGCCCCGGGAGTTGACGAGACATTGTTATCGGACTCCCAGCTCGGCGATGTCCGAATTGCCAGTGTGTTACTGCGCTTCAAACTCGCGCTATGTCACAATCGGAAAGCGATGGTAGTGTACGCACGTGGTGTTTATGAGGTTTCATGATGCGTTCGCGCAGCGCGGATCCGCCGGCCGTGGTGCGGTGACATCGTGCAAGAACTCGGTGTTAAACGGCAACGATGCGGCGAGCTCGTACACCAGCAATGCAAGCAAGCCCGAGTATCAACAACGCGACGGATCTAGCGCTAGCCCTTGAGGGCTAGCCTCAGGCTAGTGTCCTGGTTCAGCGTGAATGAGACACATGGGTGGTCGTACAATGGAAAACGGACAGGCATGACGGAATGTTACGCGGCGACGGCCTGGTGCGTGAGCTGCCGCGCGGCGCGTGCGGTTTCGAGCCGCGCATCCCGCGTGGCCCAGTCTGCGGAAAGGTTACGGGATCGTCGTCATGACGAACGGCGAAAACGGCGGCGTGTTGATTCGCGAGATCGAAAGCCGTGTGGCGGCTGCCTATCAGTGGGATTCGCTCGACAAGCCGTTGCGCCGATAGCAGTCACGCTCCCAGCGCCGCGCGGAAATACGCGGGAACGTCAACACGCAGCGCCTCGCTTGCACCCGCCGGTTGCCACACCAACTCCTGCTCGACCAGCAC
>JANMRE010000804.1:0-1317 GCA_031370885.1 Gemmatimonadaceae bacterium | reverse complement strand
GGGCGCGCCTTGAGCGCGAGCGCCAACTGCCGATCGCTGACGCGCTGCGCATTGCGCGCGAAGTGGCCAGCGCGCTCGACTACGCGCATCGCCAAGGCGTGATCCACCGCGACATCAAACCGGAGAACATTCTCCTGCACGATGGCTCGGCGCTGGTGGCCGACTTCGGCATCGCGCTCGCCGTGCAAAGCGCCGGTGGCGCGCGCATGACGCAAACGGGGCTGTCGCTCGGCACGCCGCAGTACATGAGTCCCGAACAGGCGATGGGGGAACGTACCCTCGACGCGCGCAGCGACATTTATGCACTCGGTGCGATGACGTACGAAATGCTCGCCGGCGACGCGCCGTTCACCGGCAGCAGCGTGCAGGCGATTGTGGCGAAAGTGCTGAACAGCGAGCCCGCACGGCTCACGATGTTGCGCAAGACCATTCCGCCATACGTCGAGCACGCGGTGCTTGCCGCACTCGCCAAACTGCCGGCCGATCGCTTCGAGAGCGCGAAGGCCTACGCAGATGCGCTTGGCGCAGCGGGAGTGCCGACGCTCTCCGGCGCCACCATGCGCAACGCAACGGCGGCGGCGGGCACGGCGCGCTGGAAGGCGATCAGTGCCGCAATGACGCTCGTCGCAGTCAGTGCTGCGGCCGTTGCCGCCTGGACGTTCACGCAGCCCCGCGACGACCAGCGCGACATTGGGCTGACGCCCACGTCCCCCATGCGGATGGAGGACACCTACCGCAATTTCGCCGTTGCGCACGATGGGACGTTCATCGTGTACGAGGCCAAGGTCGGTGAGTCGTCGCAGCTGTGGTATCGCAGCCTGGTGAGCACCGAGACGCATGTCATTGTGGGCACGGACGGCGCGCTGGGTTCGCCACGCATCTCCCCCGACGACCAGCGCGTCGCCTTCGTTGCCGGCGGTGACGTGAAGATCACCAGCCTGGCGGGCGGACAGGTCGTCACGGTGGCGAAAGCGACCGATCCGCACGGCGGAAGCTGGCTGGCCAGCGGGAGTGTGTTTTTTTCGGACGATGACGGACGCACATTGCGTTTCCTCGATCCCGGCACCGGTCCAGAACGATCCGTCTCCTTGTCTTACTGCGTCATGCCGGAGATGCTGACCGAGACGGATGTGCTGTGCGGTGGCGGCGCGAACAAGTTCGCGACGGTGGTCAGCCTCAACCCACCGAACCGGAAGCGCTTCATCCGTCGCGCCAGCGCGGCCGCAGGCCCCTCACTCCTGCTTGGCGCCGATTTCCGCGTGATCGACCACCAGTACGTCGTGTACATGGGGCTCGACGGCACCATCTCGGCCACCA
>JANMRE010000803.1:0-3311 GCA_031370885.1 Gemmatimonadaceae bacterium | reverse complement strand
CCTCGATCTGAATGGCGCAACGCTGTCGGGCACGATCGAGCAGTGGCCGCTGCAGGCGGCGTTAGCGTGAGCCGCACCCCTTTCCCGGAGCGATCGATGAGCCGATTTGGTTGGAGCCTGCTGTGTAGTGGCGTGATCCTGTTGTCGGCGTGCGCGTCGGCCCGCCCGCCGGAGATCGCGTTCCTCACGCCGTTTGGACCGCCGGTGAATCCATTTTCGCCAGCAGTGCGTGTGGGCGACATTTTGTATCTGGCCGGACAGATCGGTACCGACAGCACGGGCGCCGTGGTGAAGGGTGGGATCGAGCCGGAGACTCGGCAGACACTGCGCAACATTGCCAATGTGCTGGCGAAAACCGGCTCATCGATGGATCGCGTGGTGAAGTGCACGGCGTTTCTGGCCGACATGAGGGAGTGGCCGGCCATGAACATTGTTTACGCGACCTTCTTTCCCACCAATAAGCCAGCTCGCAGTGCACTGGGGTCGACCGGTTTGGCGCTCAATGCGCGCGTGGAGATAGAGTGTATCGCGGTGGTGGGCAAGTAGTGCGGCGCGGATGTCTGATGGTGGTGTGGTTGCTGTTGACAGGCTGCGCGACGATTCACCGTCCACCCACCACGCTGCAGCAGCTCCAACAGGACGCTGTGATGGCGGGTCGCGCTGAACACATCACGCGTGACAGTGTGCTCGTACGACTGGTGCGCCGGGCGGTTGCTCGCGGAGACCGGACGCTGGACGTGCTGATGCTGTCTGGCGGCGGCCAGAACGGGGCGTTCGGCGCCGGATTCCTGCGAGGGTGGCGTTCGCGGCCCGACGCCGCCTTGCCAACATTCGATCTCGTCACCGGCATCAGCACGGGAGCGCTGCAGGCGCCCTACGCGCTGCTGGGCACTGCCGCTGCGCTCGACACGCTCAGCGAGTTGTATCGACAGGCGCAGGACCGAGTGGCGCCAACGTTCGACTGGTTGTTCTGGTTGAAGCGCACCGGTGGTTTGGTGAACACCAAACGGTATGACCGCACCCTGGACGAGAGCATCAATGGAAAATTCCGCGACGACCTGCGCAGTGCGTTTGCTGCTGGCCGCCAGATTGTGTTTGGCACCACCGATTACGATCTGGGGATCGGTCGGACGTGGTTGCTGAACGATGCGCTGGACACAACGGCTGCCTCGCTGACGCGCAGTCGCATGCTGCTGAAAGCGGCGACCGCGATTCCCGGAATCTTCCCACCGGTGATCATTGACGGGCATGTTCATGGCGATGGCGGTGTTATTACAAACGTGTTACCTCTGCTCGCGTTCAGCGACTACGAGCGTTTGGCACGCCTGCTTGCTGACCGCGGGCTTCGCGACATTACGATGCGTGTGTACGTGGTCATGAATCTGTGGTCGCATGCCGAACCGAAAATCATTTCGCCGTCCAGCCGCCGGCAGATCGCGACGCGTTCGAACTACATGCTGTTCTATGCCCACCAGCCGCAAACACTGGAGCTGCTGGACGTGCTGGCGCGCGCGGTGAGCACGGGTGTCGTGGGACTCAAGGTGGAGTTTCGCGTGGCGACATTACCGTCGGAGCAGGCGCTGGCACCGGGTGCTGCGAAATTATTCGATGGCGCGTTCATGCATCACCTGGACTCGCTCGGATTCAGCAAGGCACGCAGCACATCGCCGTGGGATGCGGTGCCATCGGCGTACGCTCGTCCATCGCCTCCATGAACCCGGCTACCGTACCGTTGCTTGAGGTGGTTCGACACGAACCGTTCAACGCGGAGTCGCCGTCTGGCGCGCTCCAGCATCCGCTCACGCCGTTGGCCAATGTATATGTGCGCACCAATTTCGGTGTTCCCGAATTGAGCGGACCGCACGCGATCCGGGTGCACGGGGCGGTGCACCGCGAGATGACCGTGTCGCTCGACACGCTGCGCGCAATGCCGCAACATACCGTCACGACCACAATGGAGTGTGCCGGCAATGACCGATTGGGAATGCGTCCGCTGCCGGTGGGCGAACCGTGGCATCACGGTGCGTTGTCAACGGTGTCGTGGACCGGTGTGTCGCTGGTCGATGTGCTGGAGTTGGTTGGCGTGCTGCCCAGTGCCGTTGAGGTGTTGCTCACTGCAGCGGACGCCGGCCCGCGCGACGATGCTGAGGGCACGGTGCGTTTTGCGAGGTCGCTCCCGCTGGCGGATACACAACGCCGGGATACGCTGCTGGCGTTGGAAATGAATGGCGCGCCCTTGACGCCAGCGCACGGTGCGCCGGTGCGACTGGCAGTCCCCGGATGGTACGGCATGGCCAGTGTGAAGTGGGTAACGCACGTCGAGCTGTTGCAGACGCCGTATGAGGGCTACTTCCAGCGGCAGCGGTACGTGTACGATGAGGCCGGTGGCATCACGCCGGTGGATCGAATGCGCGTTAAATCGATCATCACCTCACCTGCTGCCGGCGCGCGCGTTGATCGCACCGTGATCGTGACCGGATGGGCGTGGTCGGGGTTCGGTTCAATCAGACGGGTAGAGGTGAGTGTAGACGGCGGTGACGACTGGCAGCCGGCGGTGTTGGGCAAGCCGGTTTCGGCGTACGCGTGGACGCCGTGGAGTGTGAGCATCGAGGTCGTGCGGAACGGGCGGATTGTGCTGCGCAGTCGGGCGACGGACGCGTCGGGCGTGACGCAGCCCGACGCCATTGTGTGGAACAGGCTTGGATACGGGAACAACGGGATTCGCCAGGTGGTGGTTGAAGTGGAATCACGGTGAAGGAAGAGTTTTTCATGCCTGTTCCCGCCACACCCACTCATCAGCTCCACATTCGCGTCGGCGTCCCCAACGATGCCGCCGTCATCGCCGAGGTCTCCGCACGGTTCTTCGCCCGGACGTTCAGCCCCGATAACAATCCCACGCAGCTCGGCGCATATCTCGCGTCGGCGTTCAGCGAGGCGCTGCAGCGGCGCGAGCTGGAAGATCCCGCGTGCACATACCTGCTGCTCGATGTGGACGGATCGTTGGGCGCGTTTGCACTGTTGCGATATGATACGACCAATCAGTCGGTGCAGGGCGACGCGCCGGTGGAACTCCAACGCTTCTATGTGGATCACGATTTCCACGGCAGGGGCGTCGCGGCACAGTTCATGGATGCGTGTCTTGAGACCGCGCACTCGCGCGGTGGGCGCACTCTCTGGTTATGCGTATGGGAGCAGAATCCGCGCGCGATCCGCTTTTACGAGAAGCGCGGCTTCGTCGATGTCGGCGCAACCGTCTTCCATATGGGCAGCGATGTGCAGCACGATCGTGTAATGGCGCGGTCGATCGAGCC
>JANMRE010000777.1:0-1686 GCA_031370885.1 Gemmatimonadaceae bacterium | reverse complement strand
CAGCCCCGGCAGAAACAGCAGCGGCACAAAGGCAAAGATGAGTGTGGCCGTCGCACCCAGCACCGCCACACCAATCTGCCTGGTGCCCTCGATGGCCGCGTCGGCGCGGGACATACCGCTGCGCAGGAATCGACTGATGTTCTCCACCACCACGATGGAGTCGTCCACCAGCAAGCCCAGCGCAATCACGAAGCCCACGATGGTGAGCTGATTGAGACTGTAGCCGCTGACGTTGAGCAGGACGATGGCCAGTGACAGCGACAGCGGGATCGAGATCATCACGATCAGCGACGCGCGCGTTCCCAGCGGCAGCAGCGTGAGCAGCACCAGCGCCAGAGCGATAGCGAAATCCTTTCCGAGTTGCCCCAGCCGAGCCTCCACGTTGCGCGTCTGGTCGAAACCACGTGCCAGGGTCACGCCCTTTGGCAGTTGACGTTCCAGCACATCCAGCTCCCGCCACACCGCATCGCGCACCGCCACCACGTTGCGCCCGCTCTGCACGGCGACCGTGACGAACATCGCGCGCTGCCCGTTGTACCGTCCAATGTGCACCGCGTCGCCATCGGCCCAGCGCACGGTGGCCACGTCTTCCAGATGAATCACCGCGCCATTGCCGCCACCAATCACGGTGCGCTGCACGTCGTCGGCACGGCGGTAGCGCCCCGGCGTGGCGATGTTGTAGCGTCGGGTTCCCACGTCCACCGAACCACCGGGGATTTGGAGGTTGTCGCTGCCCAGCGCGTTCAGCACGTGCGCAGTGGTCAGGCCCAGCGTGGCCATGCGGCCCAGATCGAGCGTGACCTGCATCTCGCGCGGCGGAACGGCCAAGCGTTTTACGGTCTTCACACCGTCTACCCGCGCCAGTCTGTCCTCGAATCGTTTGGCCAGATCATCCAACTGAGCGAAAGGCATCGCTGGTGCCATCAGCGCCAGTTGCAGCACGGCAAGGTCGGAGTTCTCGTTGCGAATCACATCCAGCCGCTGCAACGACGCCGGCAGGTCCGGGCGCACACTGTTCACCTCGCGCAGCACCTGATCATACTTGCGGTCGGCGTCCACGTCCGAATTGAACTCCACGTTCACGATGCTCAATCCGTCGGCGCTGGTGGACTTGATCTCCTTCACGTCCGTCAGCGCGTTCAGCCGCTTTTCAATCGGCTCGGTGACCAGTTGCTCCATGTCCTCCGGTGAGGCACCGGGATACACGGCAACGGTGGTGAAGATCGGCACCGGGAACGCCGGGTCTTCGGCGCGCGGAATCGACATCCAGTTGGACACCCCGAGCGCAGCAAACATGAGAAACAGCAGCACTGTGAACTGCCAACGCTTTACCGCAAATGTGACTAACCCGTTCAGCATGTTCATGGCGCGCTGCCCTTTGTGGCGGGCTTCTCGTTCCCTGGCAGCGTGGCGATGCGCACCCGTGCGCCCGCCGTTACATACGGCGCTCCGCGCGTGATCACTCGCGCACCGCTTTCCAGTCCGGTCACTGCCGCGTTCTCACCAATCAACTGCGTAATGCGCACCCGGTGTGATTGGGCGATCAGCGGCTCGGTGGCGCCCACCGTGAACACCATGGCCGAATCGGCATCGGCTTCCAGCAGTGCGTCCACCGGCACCAGCGCCGCGGAGCTCGTGGCGTGCACGGCAATCTCCGCCCGTCCCACCAAACCCGCCGGCAGCGCG
>JANMRE010000776.1:0-1714 GCA_031370885.1 Gemmatimonadaceae bacterium | reverse complement strand
ACCGGTCCGTCTCATGCTCGACAAACTGCAACAGCTGGACTACGTCGGCGCGACACGGAACATCGGGGCGAAGCACACGTCGCCGTACCACTACCACATCAGCGATCCGGCCTTCGCGTTCTACTATCACTTCACGGCACGTCATGAGACGGCACTCGCGCGCAACGCGCCCCGGTCGGTGTGGAACACGTACATGCGCGACCACTTCGATAGCTACATCGGGCACATCTTCGAGTGGATCGCCGAACAGGGGTACGCGCGTCTCACCGGCCCGCTCGGTCTGCCCGCCGTCTCGGAATGGGGGCGATGGGAGGGGCAGGACCGGGCGAAACAGTCACTCGAAATGGACATTGTGGCCCCGCTGGTAGATGGACGCGTCATGACCGGAGGGGTGAAGTGGAACGCGCAACCGCTCGACGCCACATGGCATTATCACCACATGCAGATGCTGGAGCGGCTCCGACAGGCCGGCGTTGCGTGGGCACACGAGGCGGCCAAGCCACACGCCCCCATCGTCTGGGTGGCGGCGGGCGGCTTCACCGACGAGTTCCAAGCGGCCGTCCGTCGCGATCGAGCGGAGGTGTACCTGTGGAGTCTCGAGGATCTCTACCGCGAACACGGGGAGCGCGGGCCGCAGCACGCGCGGTGAACGCGTCGTGGTGGAGACCTCCAACGGACTCGTGGCGATCGAAGTGAAGAGCGGTCACACGCTCCGCCCCGCCGATCGCAGAGGCCTGCTGGCGTTCCACGATGAGTTCCCTGCTGCGCGACTGATTGCGTTGGCCGACGTGCCCCTCACGCAGCAGCAGGGGCCGATCACCATATTCCCCATCGCGCAGTTCCTCCTCGGCATTATGCCGGGCGCTCCGCTACCTGCATGAGTCCCTCTGGTCGTCACGCGGCCGCGAGCCACCCCCTCTCTGGCACGATGCATTGAGCGACATGGTATGAGCGACATGGTATGAGCGACATCGCTACACGTCTCAACACGGCCCTGGACGGCCGCTACCGCATCGACCGTGAACTCGGCGCCGGCGGCATGGCCACCGTGTATCTCGCGCACGACCTCAAGCACGAGCGTGAGGTCGCCATCAAGGTGCTGCATCCCGACTTGGGCGCAGCGCTCGGCGGGGAGCGCTTCTTAAGCGAGATCCGCACCACGGCTCGCTTGCAGCATCCGCACATCCTGCCGCTGCTCGATAGCGGCGAGGCGGATGGCCTGCTGTACTACGTCATGCCGCTCGTCACCGGCGAAACGCTGCGCGCGCGGTTGGAGCGCGAACGCCAGTTGCCGGTGGCGGACGCGGTACGCATCGCGCGCGAAGTGGCCAGTGCGCTCGACTATGCGCACCGACAAGGCGTGATCCATCGCGACATCAAGCCCGAGAACATCCTGCTGCATGATGGGTCGGCCGTCGTCGCCGACTTCGGTATCGCGCTCGCCGTGCAGACGGCGGGCGGGCAGCGCATGACGCAAACGGGTCTCTCGCTGGGCACGCCGCAGTACATGAGCCCCGAGCAGGCGATGGGCGAACGCGTCATCGATGCGCGCAGCGACATCTACGCGCTGGGTGCGGTGACGTATGAAATGCTGGTGGGCGAAGCGCCATTCATCGGCAGCAGTGTGCAGGCGATTGTCGCGCGCGTGCTCACGGAAGAACCGCGCAGTATCGCCGTGCAACGCAAGGCGGTGACGGAAGGGGTGGAGCAAGCG
>JANMRE010000772.1:0-13157 GCA_031370885.1 Gemmatimonadaceae bacterium | reverse complement strand
AGCCGCTGCTGGTGAGTGAGGCCGAGGCCTGCAGGGTGTGGAAGTCGCCCAACGGCACACGACCGACCACATGCGCATTACCACGAACTCCTCAACGTTGGGGGGCGGCTTTCACTTGGCGGTGACAATCTGCCGGACACTTGGGCATCTGGCGAGCACGACTACAGTGCAAGGCCAGCGCGGGCGTGACCGGCATCTGCATCAGAGAGTCGCGGTGGCGTGGGCGAACTGGAGCACTTCGAGTGGAGTGGTTCGGTAGTGGGTTGGCCTGCACGCCGCCATCGACCAGGCGACGTCGATTACTTCCCGATCATGAGGATCGTGAACGACCCAGGAATCGCCGGCGCTTGCCCCCCTCGCCCACCGCCCGGTGGCGGCGGAGGCGCGGGGCCCCGCTCGACACTCATGACAAACAGGCGTCCGGTCTTGCTGTCGAACGCGATCGTGCGCGCTCCGTTCATAGTGTTGAGGTTCTGCTCCACCTCAAAACTCGTTGCGCTCTTCTCCTTGACTATCGTGAGCGTGCCGTTGCCGTGCGAACTGAACGCTTCCATCGTCTTGGGATTGAACGCCGCTCCGTCGGACCCACCGGCCAGCGGTAGACTGGTGAAAATCGAGCCGTCTCTGGCGTTCATCACGACCATCATCGGCACGGCAGGTTGCGGTGGGCCAGGCGCCGGTGCCGGTGTCGCATCGGTCACGCCGGATCGGGCGCAGGCAGCGAACAGCACCTTGGTCTTGTCGTCGAGGGCGAGCCCGTTACACCCGCCCTTGTCCCCGAACGTCCAGTGCGCCGTAGCTTTCATGGTCTTCACGTCTACTACGGTGACACTCCCCACGCGGTCCTGCATCACCACATAGAGGAGTCCTTTGCCGTCGGCGACACCCTGCTCGGGCACGCCGCCGAGATCGATCCGGCCAAGCACGGTGCCGGTTTTCGAGTCGATGACGGTCGCATCTTTCGTGGGGTGGCTGAAGACATAGACCCGGTCGTTGAAGCTATCGAAGAGAATGCCGTCCGGTCCCACACCAGAGTCGATCGGAATGGACTTGATCAGCTGCAGCGTCTTCGTGTCGAACATCGTAATCGCCGGCCTGCTGCTCGAGAAACCGTGCGCGGATTTCGGGTCGATGGCCACGCCGTTCCCCTGCGAGTTCGGCGCGGTGAGCATTTCACCGACGAGCGCGAGGTTGTCGAGATTGAACACGGTGATTCGCGCGGGGATTGCGGCTCGTCCGGATATCGTGTCCGCACGCACGGCGCCGCGCGGGATGTACAGGCGCCGCCCCGCAACGTCGGCGTAGATGTAGTCGGTGCCGCCCTCGCCCCCGACGCGCGCCGACTTGAGGACCTTGTACGGGCCATCGGTCGCAGGCTGCTGCCCTGACGCGGGCAGCGCGGCAAGCGCGACGGCGAGTGCTGATGTGCAGACTGAACGTCGCATGACACTCCTCTCCTGAATAATTTGTGTCGGCTCGGCGATCCGAACCGGGTCGATCGACATCATTTCAGGTGGTACAACTGCTTCGCGTTGTCGCGCATAACCATCGTAGCCAGTTCGATCGCGCGTTCCCGCGTGATCTCACCGTCGCGCATCATAGCCGTGAGCGCGCGACCCAAGGCATCTCGTGACGCATCGGCCGCAATCAGAGCGGCCTCCTCCCAGCCCAGATCCACTGAAAACGGATACGCGTCAGTGGCGAACAACACCTTCTCGGGCACGTACGCCAGCCAGCCGCGGAGCGCCTCGGCCACGTTGTGCGGCGAGTCGAACGCCGACTGCTCGGAGAAATCGAGAAAAGCGTTCGGCTTGGTGAGCAGTGGCGTGATCTCGCGTGTCCACGGCCAGCCGCCATGGATCATGACGAAGTTCGTTTTCCGCAGCGTCGGATCGTTCAGCAGCGGCTCGAGCAACAGGGGATTCGCCCAGTTCACGTTGAAGTAGCCGCCGCCTCCGTGTGCCACATGGATGTGGACGCTCATTCCGAGCCGTCCACACTCAGCGGCGATATAGCGAAAGATGTAGTCCTGCAGCGCTGCGTAGTCACCGCCGCCAGCGTACGCCCGCTCCGCTACCGCACGCGTCGGATTGCCGACGGCGAGCGTGCGCAGATATGCCATCTCGTACTTCTCGGCCAGTGCTCCGCCCTGCTTGTGCCGCTCGAGCGTACCGCGCACCACCTTCTCAAGGTATTCCGTGAGGGTTGCCGGTTTTCCGGTGACACCGCTTTCGGCGTAATACCGTTTCAGCAACTTGTCTTCCAGCGGGAAGAAGGCCTGCTGATCCGGCGTATGGATCAGCTGCGTCGTACCAAGCGGGTACATGAGAGCGTCGGCGAACGGTACCCAGCGGAAGCGCGGCGACGGCAACCCTGGTCCCATGGCAACGCGGTTCGAGAGCATCGTCTCGATCCCTATCCGGTCGAGCAGCCACGTGGCATAGTTGGCGCCGTGCTCACGCATCGCCGTCGCCTTCTCGCCCGTACCGAAGAGCCGAACGTGCGCGTCCGCGACGAGCGGCGACTTCCCACGCTGGCGCACCGGGTCGGACTGCGGTTCGAGGTTGTCCACCGGCAACGCGTCGAATTCAAAGTCTGCCGCTTCACCAGCGGCGGTGGGGCGTACAGGGTGCGCGTGATTGTCGATGGCCTTGATGCCGGCAATTGCGCGCGCGAGTTCGGGGTCGACAGCGGGCTGCTCGCCGCGGCCGCAAGCAAGCACAGTGCCGACGGCGAACAGCGGAATGAAATGGCGGATGCGTGGCATGGTCTCCTCGAACGGGTTCGTGACCAAGATGCGCCTCCGGCGCAGCGAGCGCGAGGTGTGCCGTGGTCGCATGCTCTACTATCCCACGACCACTCCCGCGTGTGTAGCCGACTACACCATGGGTGGCATGGGTCGTCACTACTTCGTTCGTGCCGTTTACAACGAAACACTCAAGCTCGAGCATCCTGACATGCTGATTTACGCCCCAACGGGTGACGGAAAGCAGTCGTTGGTTGCCGTGGCGTTACCGACTGGAGTCCCAGCGTATCGTGCCCTGACGCAACATGATGTTGCCAAAGCGCGGCGATCACGCGTAAAATGTCAGTCCAATGACCCAGCCTTCGTCCGCCCCTGCCGACCTCGCCAGGCTGCGTATCAATCGCGATGCACCGCCGCCGGGCGTACGCAGCGCTCTGAGACGCAATCTCATTTTACTGCTCACGGCCGCTGCGCTGATCGCGGTGGCGTTGTGGTACATGCGCGTGCGTTCGGTGCCAACGGTGCAAATCGCCACCGTGGGCGCACCAGTTGGCGCGGGCAGTGGTGGCTTGGCGGGCGCGACCAGCGTGACCGCCAACGGGTACGTCGTGGCGCGCACGAAAGCGTCGGTGTCGGCAAAGGCTGCCGGACGGTTGGCCTATCTTGGTGTCAGCGAAGGACCGTATGTTTTCTCGCCATCATGATCACCAGTATCATGTCGGTGGGAGCGATTTTCGGCGGGGTGAACACGATGTATGCGTCTATTTCATCACGTACGCCGGAGATTGCCGTATTGCTCACACTGGGATTCAAGCCACGCAATGTGCCGCTGAGCCTTCTCGCGGAGTCGGCGGTGATTGCGTTCGTCGGCGGCGTGCTGGGGTGTCTGATTGCGCTGCCCATCAACGGGGTGGTGACGAGTACCACGAACTGGTCGAGCTTCAGCGAAATTGCGTTCGCGTTTCGCGTGACACCGCTGCTGCTGTTGTCGGGCATGGCGTTCGCGGTGGTGATGGGGGTGGTGGGCGGGTTCTTCCCGGCGCGCAAGGCCCGCCGGATGCCGGTGGTGCAGGCGCTGCGGTAGACCGATGCATTGGTCGGAACGTTCTTGCTTTAACCGCGGGGTACGCGGGGTACACAGAGGAGCTGCACGGATGGGTCATGTGTGCGGGCTGAAGGGTCCCCCGAACGATTCACCTTTTGTTTTCAAACAACGATTCTCTCTGCGTCCCCCGCGTACCCTGCGGTAAGAAGAAAAGAGAAACGCGCACCTTTAACTTGGCCCCACCGTGCCACGCCACCGATTGCTCGCCGCGCTTCGTACTGACTGTTACGTCATGCTGCGGCCCTCGCCCATTGAGGGGATCGGTGTGTTCGCCATTACCGACATCCCGAAAGGCTGTCGTGAGATGTTCAGCAAACCCGACCCGCCGGAGCACTGGGTTGCGATCCTACGGTCCGATGTGGAGTCACTCCCGGCACATGCGCGATTTCTGGTGGAGAACTATTGTCTGTACGACGAGCACCAGTACTTCGTGCCGGAGGATGGATTCAAGAAAATGGACTTGGTCTGCTTCCTGAATCACTCTGACACACCGAACATCATGTCGATCGATGATGGCAACTACTTCGTGGCGCTGCGGGACATCGCGAGCGGCGAGGAGTTGCTGATCGACTATGGCGAAATCGTGGACGGCGCCGAGTAGCGGCAAAATACCCTTCACTCATTTTCCAAGGAGATGCATCGTGGCACGCGTCAGCACTTATCTCAATTTCCCGCGTTCAACCGAAGCGGCCTTTCTTTTCTACAAGGCGGTTTTTCGGAGCGAATTCCCGACGCCGATCAATCGCTTTCGGACATGCCTGCGCAACCAGGCCAGCCAGAACTCGCCGACGCCGACTAGGATCTGGTAATGCATGTGCAACTGCCGATTCTGGGCGGACACGCGCTGATGGGGACTGACGCGCCCGAGTCGATGGGATTTCAGGTGGTGTTTGGGAACAACGTGTATATCAATCTCGAACCCGATGACCGCACGGAGTCCGTTCGATTGTTCAATGCGCTGGCCGACGGGGGCAAAGTGGAGATGCCGCTTCAGGAGATGTTCTGGGGAGCATTTTTCGGCAGTCTGGTTGACCGGTTTGGCATTCACTGGATGGTGAACTGTACCAGCACAACGTGATCGCGCACGACGACCTCAGCACCACTTTGTCTGCGCTCGCCGATCCAACAAGGAGATGGCAGGCGTCGTACCTCACGCACGCATTCCGATCATGAGCCTTGCCTGGAGTACGTCGCTGCCGACAACGCGACGTGTGATTGCCGCACTCGCGTTGATCGGCACTGTCCTGTGCGCTGCATCAGCGCTGCACGCCCAGCGGGGCGCCGCACAGGGATCGCGCGCACAACCCGCGCAGCCGTCGGGCAGCGTGCGTATTGCCGACATCCCCTGGACCGATGCGCAACGACTGCTGGATACCGCAACGATCGTGGTCATACCCATTGGCGCCGAAGCCAAGGAGCACGGTCCGCATCTGCCGCTGAACAACGATTGGCTGTTGGCGGAGTACTTCGCCAGGCGCGTCTCGGCGGCAACACGCGTGGTGCTGTATCCAACGGTCAACTATCACTTCTATCCGTCGTTCGTGGAGTATCCGGGCTCCACGTCACTGCAACTGGCCACGGCGCGCGACGTTATCGTGGACATCGTGCGCTCCATTGCCCGACACGGTCCACGCCGGTTCTACATTCTCAATACCGGCGTGTCGACCTTGCGCGCTCTTGGACCGTCGCGCGACAGTCTGACGGCCAGCGGCATTGTCATGCAGTACACAAATATTCTTGACGTGGGCAAGGAAGCCGAGGATCGCGTGCGTCAACAGGCCGGTGGAACGCACGCCGATGAACTCGAAACGTCCATGATGCTGTACATGTATCCCCACGTCGTGCACATGGCGAAAGCAGTGGACGACTATCACCCTGGCGCGGGCGGGCTCACGCGTGACTCCACCGCAGCGGTTCGCGACGGAAAGGTGTGGTCACGCTCAGGTACATTCGGCAACGCCACATTGGCCACGCGCGCGAAGGGCCGCGTGCTGGTGGAAGCCCAGGTGAAGGGGATGGTGGCGGAGATCGAGCAGTTGCGGAAAACGCGCATTCCGAACTAGGTGGGGTGTTCCTCGGGCACGTCCAGCAACTGGAAGGCGAGGTTGGATACCAGACAATACGCGGCGAAGAAGTAGAAGCCGCGTTCGGCGATCGCATTGAGATTGTCGGTCGCTTTGGCGGCCAGATACGAAATGAACACGCCTACCACGAACACGTCGGCCATCGCCCACTTGCTTACCGAGCGCACGAACAGGAACAGCCGTCGGCGGGTGGCATGCTGCTTGACCGTGAGGATTGCGAGCAGCAGCGCGGCCTTGATGGCTGGCACGGTGATGCTGAAGAACAACACCAGTCCCGCCACGAACACGTTGCCGGCGTTGT
The DNA here is from genome assembly GCA_031370885.1 of Gemmatimonadaceae bacterium. GTDB lineage: Bacteria > Gemmatimonadota > Gemmatimonadetes > Gemmatimonadales > Gemmatimonadaceae > Gemmatimonas. The sequence continues at coordinate 6,921 of JANMRE010000772.1, read as the reverse complement.
ACAGATTCTTCACCGACTCGGCGATGCTTTGCGTGCGATGGAATACCTCACGCGTAGTGCCGAGCATGCTGAGCGAGGCGGTGATCGTGAGCACGGGCTCGGTGAGGCCAGGCCAGAGCAGGCCCAGCGAAACGAGGGTGAGGGCGACGGCGGCAACGTTTCTGGGGGTCATGCCGCAAATTACCGCCGAGACTCCGAGTCCGCCGCCGTGGCGGTCTGAGCTACTAAGCTCATAGTTGACAAAGGGGCCGATTCGATGCATATCTACTATGAGGTTAGTAATTAGCTCTGCAGACCGGAGTAGTGATGAAGGACGCCTCGCTGGGCGAACGAGAGCTGGACGTGATGGCCATCCTGTGGGAGATCGGCTCGGGGACGGTGGCCGAGGTGCGCGAGCGGCTGGACGCGCCGCTGGCGTACACGACTGTGCTGACGGTGCTTCGCAATCTCGAAGCGAAGCGGTTTGTGCGTCGTGAGGAGGAAGGACGCGCCCACCGGTACTTCCCTCGGGTGCAGCAGCATACGGCGCAACGGAACGCGCTCTCTCGGCTTGTCACGCAACTCTTTCACGGTTCGCCGCACGCGTTGCTGGCGCAGTTGGTTGATGATCATGATGTCTCGCCCGCCGAATTGCAGACGCTTGCCCGTTCGATCCGCGACGAGAACCGCAAGTCTGCGGGGCGTACAACGGGTCCGCGCACGTCCGAAGGCGACGCATGATCGCGCGCTGGATGTTTGGCGCGCTGCTCTTTTCTGCGCTCTGCGGAATCGCCGCACTCGCCGCTGAACGCGGACTGCGGGTGCTGCGCATGCCGACCCGAATGTCCTGGGCTCTGGCCTTGGCGATTGCGGCGTGCTGGCCGGTTGTTGCGCCATTCGTACTCACACCCGTTCCGCGTGCCGCCGTGGTGTATGCGCCATGGAGCGAAAATGTGCTCTCCGCGACGTCTCTGCCCATGGTGATCGCTGCGCAGTCGCTGCCGATTTTCGAAAGGTGGTATGAGCGACTGGATCCGACCTTGCTGGTGTTGTGGTGCGCGACGTCAGCGTTGCTGCTTGTTCAGGTTGGGCTGGCACTTCGAACGCTGTATCGGGTGCGCCGGCGAGCGCGTGTTGCGCAAATTGATGGTGAGCACGTGCTCGTGGATCAGTCTCTTGGACCTGCCGTGATCGGTCTGCTCAAACCCACGATTGTAGTTCCTTCCTGGCTACTGGGATTTGACGACGGGCTTCGCGCACTCGTGTTGCGGCATGAACGCGAACACTGTCGCGCGCGAGATCCGGCATTGGTTTGGCTCTTGGTTGCCGCGACCACGATGTTGCCATGGAATCTGCCGCTCTGGTGGATGGCGCGGCGCTCGCGGATCGCGATGGAAATTGATTGCGACGCGCGCACCCTGCGCGACAACGGAGATCGCATGCAGTACGCGCGTCTGCTGGTACTGATTGCGCAACACAACGCGTCGGCGCGCTTTGTTCCACTCCTTTCACACTCGTCTTCCCACCTGCGCAGGAGGATCCTGGCCATGTACCACTCGCCCGTGCGTTATCCAGGGATTCGTGCTGTCATCGCACTGAGTGTGGCGATGCTCGCTGCTGCCGGGGCGTGCTCGTCGCGCATTGCCAGCAATCTTACATCGCCCTCACCAGTGATTGCTGAATCGGCAGCGCCTGTTGCCTTACCCACGATCGATACGCCAACGGCTGTCGCGCCGCCGTATTTCGATTTTCAGGTTGACACGCCAGCTGCGCTGGCACCGGGAAGCGTGGGGCCACGCTACCCCACGGCGCAGCGCGCGGCCGGCGTTTCGGGCAATGTGTTGGCCCAGTTTGTGGTAAACACCGACGGCTCAGTCGATACGGCGTCGATTAAAGTGCTCGTTGCGTCGGATTCCGTATTCGCGGCTGCGGTGCGCGCGTCACTGGTAGTGGTGCGTTATTCGCCAGCGCGCAAGGGAGGTGCCGCCGTGCGACAGCTCGTGCAGCAGCCATTTGGTTTTTACCTGGCCGACGAAACTGCTGTTCTCGCAACGCCGAAGCGGATCGTCACCGCGCCACCCACGCCGCGACCGAAAGCACCCGTTGACTCGGCTACGTCGTTTCTCAAACCCTACTTCGATTTTCAGGTCGAGCAACCCGTCGCGATGCGCGGTGGCACCGTCGGTCCGGAGTATCCCCCAGCCCTGCGCGATGCAAAAATCCAAGGGCAGGTGCTCGCACAATTTGTGGTGGATGCGGACGGCAAGGCCGACATGCGCACGTTCAAGGTATTGAAGAGCGATCATGACCTGTTTTCCGACGCGGTGCGCGCAGCGCTCGTCGAAATGCAGTTCAGCCCCGCCATGCTGAAGGGGACACGCGTGATGCAACTCGTACAGCAGCCATTTCAGTTCAGTCTGAACCGGAACTGATCGAAACCACAACGCTACGGTGCCGCTTTCCGCGGCATCCGTGCATCTGCATTGGCCGCATGGTACGCATACGACGCCATGATCACTGCGTTCTTCATCAGGTCTGCCGCCTGAATCGTGTCATAGAAGTCCAGGTTGGTGTGACCTCCTGTGCCGGGAATGTGGTCCTGAATGAACTGAAAGCCGGGGAGCCCCACCTCGTCGAAGGCAACATGGTCGGTGCTGCCCAGGCTTTGGTTCGACACGGCGGTCATTCCGAGATCGCGGAACGGTTCCATCCACGACGTGAGTTGTGCACGGGCCTGTTCGTTGCCCTGCAGCATGATGCCGCGATACTGACCGGCCCCGTAATCCTGATTGAAGTAGGCGGAGAGTTTGTCGTACGCCGGTTTCACGCCCACAGCGGGATCGCGCGGATTGCCGAAGTGTTGCTTCACGTAGGCGCGTGATCCGAACAAGCCCTGTTCCTCGCCGGCCCACAGTGCCACGCGAATAGTGCGACGCGGTTTGGCGCCAACGGCCATCAAAATGCGCATGGCTTCAAGCGACACCGCAACACCCGACGTGTTGTCGCTGGCATTGGGGCTGGCGTGCCACGTATCCAGATGCGCGCCGAGCATCACCACTTCGTCTTTGAGATCGCCGCCGGGAATCTCGCCCACCAGGTTCATGGCCTGTTCCACCCGATCACCAATACGATTGCGCACCTCGATTTCGACCTTCACGGGAATGTCGCGTCTGAGAATGCGATACATACGGTTGTAGTGCTCAGGGGTGATGGCCACGATCACGGGTGACCCCAGCATGCCGGCGCGCGACCACTGGTCGTTGCGGGACCCTGGGCGCGAGAAGCCGCGCACCGCGCCCAGCCATCCGCTTTCGCACTGCAACACCGCAGTGACGCCCTCGGCGGCGTAGAAGGCGATTTTCTCGTCGGCGGTGAGCAGATCGGGATTGCGCACGGTGCGCGGCGGTGTGGCGCGCGGGGGAACGATCACCGTTTGCTCCAGCACATCGAGAGCTTGTTGCGTCAGACGTGGCACGCCGTTGGTGAGCGACGTCAAGTCAATCAACGCCGGCGGTGTGACGAGTACGGCCTTGCCTTTCAGTGTGCCACGATACTTGTCGAGGTCCGCCTTCACCAGCAAGTCGACAATCACCGCCTGCGCTACCTGCTTTCCCTTGGTGCTGGCCGTGTGTGCCACGGGATAGCCCACCATGGGCTGATAGTCCGGCTCCAGCAGATGTAACGACACGTACTCGTTGTCCCAGGTGACGCCGAAGTCCATGAAGGGTTCGGCGGTCACGTTCACGAGCCCCATGCGTGTCATCTGGCTCTGCACCCATGCTTGTGCGCGCTGCATGTCGCGTGAGAGCGTGAGCCGGGCGCCGAGTACGTCGGCGAGGTAACCCTCGAACTCCATGACCTGAGAGCGCTGCAGCCCCTCTTCGCGGATCTTGGCAACCATCACCAGATCAACCGGTGACGTGTCACTCCGAACGGCCGTGGTGACGAGGACGAGCAGGGCCGCAGCGAGGGGTTGCAGTCGAATGGACATGATGCGAGAAAATCGGCGGAAGGGAAGGAGCGAACCCCGCAAGGTGTGCGCGTTGCGGACCGGGGCGGACGAACGTATGCTCTGCGACCGACGAACGCCATTCCGGTGCCGTCGCCGCCGCGACTGACACCCGCCCGTACCCGAAATCCGGACCCCGACATGCACGCGTTCACCGTTCTCCAGCGGGAGCTGATCGGTTTTTTCGGGATCGCGCACTGGATGAAGATGTCGGCATCCAACGACTACAGCTCGTTGTTGACGTACGACGGATTCACCGGCGCGGTTGGTCCTCTGCTTCCATTGCTGCTCGTGATCGAAATCATCCGGGCGCTGATGCACAAGAATTTCAAGGTGCGGGACTTCAAGCTCATTTTCTTCACCTACGTGCTGAATCGGGTGCTCGGCTCGTACATCTCCATCGCGGCCCTCGCGTTCAGCATCGGACTGTTCCAGCCGCACGCACTGTTTCAGAGTCGCATCACCTGGTATTGGCTCATCTACGGCTACATCGTCTGGGAGCTGGGGCACTTCATTTACCACTACCTGGCGCACAAGGTGCGGCTGCTCTGGTGCCTGCACGCCACGCACCACTCACCGGAGAGCATGAGTTTGTTCGTCAGCCACGCGCACTTCTTTCTTGAGGCGCCGTACGCCGACGTGATTCGCACGTCGGTGTGCATGCTGCTGGGCGTGAGTCCGCCGCTGCTGTTCGTGATCATGTTTATCGACGGCACCTGGGGCATGTTCATTCACGCGGGCGAACATCTCATCCGCGATGGACGGCTGGGAGTGCTCAATCGATTGGTGCTCACGCCGTCACACCATCGGGTGCACCATTCGCGCAACCCGCTCTACATCGACACCAATTTCTGCAATCTGCTAAACGTGTGGGACCGGGTATTCGGCACGCTGCAGGACGAACACGGTGAGACACCGCCCGAATATGGCATTACCCGCGTGATGAAGCCGGGGAGTTTCCGCGATTTCTATTTCGGGGAGCTTGTAGCGCTCTTCATTGATGTGAAGAACGCGCCAGGCGTTCGCAACAAGCTGGCGTACATCGTGATGCCACCTGGGTGGAACCATACGGGGGAGCACAAGACGGCGTCGGCGATGCGTCGCAAGCTGCTGGCCGGCGCCGCGTGAGCCTCCGGATCACAAGCGAGTAGCGCAAACTTGAACCGCAGGGGCCGCGGGGGTCGCTGGGGACTCCGTTGATTCATCCTTGCGCGATACAATGGATCGGTGATTTCCACCCAATAATTCCAAAAGCAGTCCCCTGCGTACTCTGCGTACCCTGCGGTACAATAACGAGTATCGAAAAACAATTGAACCGCAGAGGGCGCGGGGAGCGCAGGGGACTGCCGTTGATTTATTGTTGGGTGAATTGATGGATCTGGTGATTTCCACGCCAAAGAACATTTACACGCAGTCCCCTGCGACCCCTGCGACCCCTGCGGTTCAAAGGAAAGCGTCAAGCGAGGATCTCCCGGATAACCTGTCCGGACGTATCCGTGAGCCGATATTTGCGCCCTTGGAATGTGTGGATGAGTCGTTCGTGGTCGAATCCGAGCAGCCGCAGTATGGTGGCGTGCAGATCATGCACGTCTGTTTGGCCGCTGACCCCTTGATATCCGATCTCGTCGGTTTCACCGTGCGACACGCCGCCGCGCACGCCGCCCCCCGCCATCCACATCGTGAACGCGCCATTGTTGTGATCGCGCCCGACGAACGGGTTGTCGGTGCCCGAGCGGTTCTCGCGCATGGGTGTGCGACCGAACTCTCCGCCCCACACAATCAGCGTTTCATCCAGCAGTCCACGCTGCTTGAGGTCCATGATGAGTGCCGCGGTGGCGCGGTCGGTTTCCTTGCAGCGCTCATGGAACCCGGCGTTGAGCGCCTCAGATGCGCCGGCGCCGTGCGAGTCCCATCCCCAATGAAACAGTTGAATGAACCGCACGCCGCGTTCGGCCAGGCGTCTGGCCAACAGACAGTTGTTGGCGTACGACGTGGCACCGGGCGTGGTGCCGTACATCTCGTGGATGGACGCCGGTTCCTTGGTAATGTCCATTGCCTCGGGTACCGAGAGCTGCATGCGAAACGCCATTTCGTACTGCGCAATGCGCGTATTGATCTCGGGGTCGCCAACCTCGTGGTAGTGTCCCCGGTTCACGGCGTTGATGGCGTCTACCGACGCCTTTCGCAATTCTCGCGGGACGCCGTGCGGATCGGAGAGATACAACACCGGATCACCCGCACTCCGGCATTGCACGCCCTGATACACACTTGGCAGGAAGCCACTGCCGTACACACTCGCTCCGGCATCGGGACCGGTGCCGCCGGAGAGCAGCACCACAAACCCCGGAAGGTTTTGATTCTCCGTACCCAGGCCATACGTAACCCACGAGCCGATACTCGGCCGGCCAAGTCGTGGACCCCCGGTGTGCACCAGCAACTGCGCTGGGGCGTGATTGAACTGGTCGGTGTGCATCGCCTTCAGAAACGCGAGATCATCCACCACTTTCGCCAGGTGCGGCATGCGGTCCGACACCCACGCTCGCGACTCCCCATGCTGAAGAAACTGGGCTTGCGGCCCCAGCATTTTGGGGATGCCCTTGATGAACGCGAATCGCTTGCCTTCCAGCAACGACTCGGGACAGAGTTGTCCGTCAAGTCGGGCCAACACCGGCTTGTAGTCAAACAGTTCGAGTTGCGATGGAGCTCCCGCCATGTGCAGAAAGATCACGCGTCTGGCCTTGGCGGGAAAATGCGGCACCAGCGGGGCCATCGGATCGCTCGTGCCAAGGCGCGCGTTGTACGGCGCGGCGCCCGGTGTCAGATCACAGCCGAGCAAAGACGCAAGGGCGGCCGCGCCAATTCCGGTCGCGCCCACCTCAAGAAAATGGCGACGCGTGATGTGTTGCAGCGTGCGGTGACGTTCGTCGATCGGG
>JANMRE010000736.1:0-6211 GCA_031370885.1 Gemmatimonadaceae bacterium | reverse complement strand
CGAGCCATCCTTCCGCCCGCCGGAGCCGTTTGAGGAGCGCGACGTCGGACAGCGTGGCCAACCCCTGCACGTGCGCGCGCGCGGCGGCCTGCTTGAGCGACAGTCCGGTCGCCACGTGGAGCAACAGGACCTGCAGCAGGACGTCCGGGCTCCGGATCGCCCCGCGATCCCGCTGCATCGCGCCGGTTTCCGCCGCGAGCGCGCGCCACCCCTCCGGCAGGAAGGCGGCCAGCAACTCCCACTCCTCGTCCATGAGCGTCAGCGTCACGCCCGAATCCTACCCCCAACGACCGCGACACGTCAAGGCTTAGGTTAGTGCTTATGCCGCTCTACCCTCACCCCTGTTCCTGCTCACCCCGTTCTGCTCACCCCTGTTCTTGCTCACCCCTGTTCTTGCTCACCCCTGTTGTTGCTCACCGCTCCGGCCCACCGACGGTCTCCACGCGCGCGCGTCACCACCGAACAGGTATAGGGCGCCAGCGTGTTCCGGATGTCGTCGGGCAGACGTTGCTTGGCGAATGTCGCGACGTCCACACACACCACAACCGTTGCCGCCGCTGCGACGAGTGTCCATTCTGTTGCCGTCCGCACGTCCACGTTGAATGTCATAGCGCTGTCGCCAACGTGTGACACGAACGTCACGAGCGACAACTCGTCATCCAGGCGCACCGGTTTGAAGTATTCGATGCTCAGGTGCCGCCGCGGCAGGTAGACTTCCGGCGCGTCGAAGAGCGTTGCATACGGCATGCCCGCGGCCCGCATCAACTCCTGCTCGGCCACCTCGACCAGACGTGTGAAGGCGCTGTAGCGCATGATCCGCACGTAGTCCACGTCGGCCCAGCGCACGCGGTCGGACACAAGAAACGGGTGGGGAAGTGGCATGTCGCAGTATGCAAAGCTAACTTGATCGGCGAAAGTGTCGTACGGGATTGTAATGTAGGAGATTCCCCTCTAGCCGCGTCCCCTGTTCCGACGCAGGATTCAGTCATGTATCAGACCATTCTTGTTCCGATAGACGGCTCGGACTTCAGCGCACGTGCGCTGCCCGTGGCGGTGGAACTCGCGCGTCGCACCGGCGCCATGATTCACCTCGTATTGGCGCACGATCCAGGCACCTACATGCCGTTCGTGCCCGGAGAGGTCGCGGTGCCGGTCTACGATGCGGCACTGGTCCGCGAGCATCGGGAGGCCGATCGGGCGCTGCTCGATCATGAGGTCGCGGCACTTGCTGCTGCCGGAGTTCGGGTCACTGGCGCACTCCTCGAAGGCACGGTCATCGAATCCCTCGTCGAGTATGGTCAACAGGTGGCGTCTGAACTCACCATCATGAGCACACACGGACGCGGCGGCTTTGCGCGACTGCGACTGGGGAGCGTTACCACCACGTATCTCACTCGTGCGACAACCCCTGTGTTGCTCGTGCACGGAGCGGGAAACGAGGAGGGGAACCAATCGGCGTCCACGTTTCCCACGGGAGTCTTGCTCTGTCCGCTCGACGGTTCGCCATTCGCCGAGCGTATTTTGCCTCACGCGTCGGGATTTGCTGATACTTGCGGAATGACCCTGGCATTGTTCAGCGTCACCACACCGCACGCGGTCGCGATGGCGCCATTTGCCACCGAGGCACTGTTGTCCGATCCGTCTGTCCTCGAACAGGAACAACGCGATCGCTTGGACTACCTGGCGCGTCTGGCGGCTACAACCGCGCCCGGCACCACCAGCAGCGGAGTCATCGACATGTCTATCGGTCGCGCCATCCTCGACGAGGCCGCGCGCTGTGGGGCGGGAGCAATCGCCATGGCCACCCATGGACGGGGCGGTATTGCGCGCTTGGTGTTGGGCAGTGTGGCCGACGAAGTCATTCGGCACTCGACGTTGCCCATGCTGATCTATCGTCCCGAAGCGTCGAAGTAGTCGGGCGCCAGCCACGGCGCCAGCGCGTAAGTCACCAAGTGCTCGTAGGCACGCTGTCGATCGATCAGCCCCGCCGTGAGAATCCCTACTGCGCCACGATCGAATTTGGTGCCGATGGTTTGAGACACGGCGTCCATGGCCTGTCCAAGTTCCTGGCCGTCGCGTACCCGCTCGGCAACAACCGCCGGGAGGGGCACCGACAGTGAACCGCCAAGCCCCTCCACGCCACGACGGTCCATCGCTGCTGCCCAGGCGCAGGTTCGCATCGCTCCGCTCGGAGCAATCACGATTCCTCCCTCCACACCCACCGCAAGAACGGCCTCGACCGATTGGTCAACGCACCTATGGCTCGCATCCGGGCACCGCGTTGGGTTTCCTCGTCACCAAACGGCTGCGCAGGAACTCCGCTCTCGGCCGCGACACCGCGCACGACGCACGAAGGCCAGACGCGAACAACTACCGCTCGCACGGCAGCGATTTTTACCGGGTTGGTGGATCCGACGACGAAAAGTTGCATGCGCGGTAGCTGGCAAAAGGGGAGATCGACTGAAACGACTATCGGTGCAAATCTTGCTCGCAGGCACGTATCCATGTAACGTGAGCCGCCGAGATGCCTGCCTCCACACTTGATTCGCGGTCGGCCGAAGGGTTCGACCGGCCGCCGTCACCGACTTCCACGCGATCGCGCCTCTGGCTCGACTTCGTGAATACGGACGCCGCCGCGCAAGCGTCGAACGGCGACCGCGTTCGCGACCTCGACACTCTGGTGAGCTGGCTCACAGATCACGGCGCATTGGACGACGATCGGGCGGCCGGTATACGCAGGCGAGCTCTACTGCAGCCGGCAGCGGCAGCAGCAACGGTGGTCGATGCCCGACGGGTCCGAGCGGCACTTCGTCAGTTGGCGGAGCGTGGCCACTCCTCCACCCGCGTATGCGACGATGCCGTCACGGAAATCAATCGCGTGCTTGGCCGAAGTGCCGGCACCCGTCGGATTGATCGGCAGGACGGGGGCTACGCGCGGGCATTCGTGCCCACTGGCGATGCCTTTGCCGGTTTGATGATTCCGATCGTCGAATCCGCAGCCGATGTGCTGATATTCGGCGATCTCGGACGCGTGCGTGTGTGCGCCGATGCGCGCTGTCATCGCGTGTTCATGGACACTACCAAGAACGGGTTGCGGCGCTGGTGTGACATGGGGACCTGCGGTAACCGTGCCAAGGCGGCGCGACATCGGGCCAAGCGCATCGCCTGGCCCGCCCGGACGCGACCCCGCGACCCGGACCGCGGGTAGCCAGTGGACACCCCAACCACTCCGATCACTCCGGCCCGCGCCGTCGACCGCATCGAATCGTCGGACGACACGTCATTTGAACGCGGATTTGTCGCATCGTTGCGCTGGCTGGTGGCGGAAGGTGACGCGCGCGGTGTGCGCCGGATCGCGGTCGAGTTACGGGCGCTGCGCGATGCGCTGGCCACGCTTGATGAAACGCGAAGTGCACGGGACGACCACGCCCGTCGCGCCGTGGACCTCGATCGCGAGTTGCAGGCCGCACTGGCCGTGCTAGGACCGGGTACCGCGGTGAACGGCAACGGCACCTTGGTGCAGCGCCTGGCACGACTGCGGGAACGGTTGGCGGAAGACACCGCGACGCGACATCAGCTCACGCTGGAGCGCGACGCGTGGCGGGCGATGTGCACCTTGCTCACGCAGACACGCGCGCGCGTGCACGAACTGCTGGACGAAACCGAGCAGGAGCGCGATGGACTACATACGTCACTTGAGGTGATGCGCGCGCGGGTGCTCGAATTGATGACGTTGCACGATGACGCGGCGCGCGACGCAACGGGGACGCGCGCCGAACTCGCGTCGCTGCGCGAGCGCCTGCAGGAATGGAACGGAACCGTCGAGCGCGCGCTCGAGGAACTGGTGCGGGGATCGCGCTCGCTGACGGACAACCGCTGACGCGCGCCGCGCGTCAGACCGTGGATACCACCGTCAGGGTGCTCGCAGGCGAAGCCAGTGCCGCTCGCGCCACCGACTCCTTGATGTATCCCATTTCCACGGCATAGTCCGCCAACCGACGCTGCAGTTGGCGTCGTCCGCGAAACAGCCGCGACTTGACGGTGCCTTCGGGCACACCCAGCACGTCGGCGATTTCGGCGTAGCGGAACCCTTGCAGGTCACTGAGGACCACCGCCGAACGATACTCCTCCGGCAACGCACAGATCGCTCGCGTGACCTCGTCATCGAGGAATGAATTGAAGAAGCGGCCTTCCGGATCGGCTTCGCCGACTGCCTCGAACATCGCCCAGCCCTCGGTATCCTCCGGCTGCTGCACCTCGCGGGCATCGATGCGACGCTTCCGGCTCACAAATACGTGATACAGAATGGTGAACAGCCACGCGCGGATGTTGGTGCCGAGATGATACTGCTCCCACCGTTCCAGGGCGCGCAGCATGGTGTCCGACACCAGGTCTTCAGCGTCGTCGCGACTTCGTGCCAACTTCAGGGCAAACGAAAACAGTGCGTCGAGGTGCACCACCGCCTCCCCTTCAAACTGCGCACGACGCGCGTCGCGATGTACGGCCTCATCGTTCGTTCTGAGCATAGTCCCCTTCGTGGTGTGGTGGTTCAACACCCATCTGTTCGTCGCCACCACCATTGCGGATGCACCCAATCGCCGATCGGTATCAGCGGCCTCGACCACCACGGCGTTTTCCGCCACCGCGATTCCCGCCACCGCCCTTTCCGCCATGTCGCCCCCCTCCCTCGCGGGGGAATGTGCGGTGCGTGTCACTGCTGCGAGGCCGATTCGCCACATCCTCACGCAACCGCCGCGCCGTTTCGCGTTCCTCGTCGGTGTAGGGATCGTCCAGCTTCTCCTGCAACGTCAGCAGGTCAGCGGCACGGACCGCACCCCGATTGCCGCGCAGTACGGCGAAGCGCAGTGGCCGATCGAGCGTTGGCAGTTCCTCCGCCACCAGCGTGCGGGCGATTTTTTCGGGAAGCCGCAAACGCACCACCGGACGCACAACACCATCCAGCTCTTCAATGTCGTACTCCAACGCCACGGGACGCTCCCGGATCTCGACTTCGTCGGGCAAGGCGTGCGCGGCTGCTCGCTGCGCGTCGCTGACGAATGCCTGGCGATCCAGCGTGAGCGTGAGCGCGCGCAAAGACTCCCAGTCCCATACGTCGTGCATCCGGGACTCGTACCACGCCGCCAGTTCGGCCTGCCCCAATCGCGGCGTGCTGCCTCCCAGTTTGCGCCACACCGTGCGGATGTCGTCGATCGCCGACTGGTTGCGACGCACGGCCGGATGGTGCAATTCTCCGCGCGCCAACGCCACAGCCAACAGCTGGCGCGCCGCTGGTGCGAGCGCCGGCGTGAACGTGATCAGCGGTTCCCGCTCATGCGACAACTCGAAGCCGTGGTAGGTGACCCGTCGACGCAACTGCACCGGCGCGCGCTTGTGCTCGACATTCAGCGCCAGCTCGGGCGGATGTCGTTCGGCATAGCGCGTGATCAGCTCCATCGACAGTTGCGTGCCTTCGATGGAAGCGCGCGGCACACCGAAACGGTCGGCAAAATACCGCAGCGTGCCCGCCACCGCACCCCAACTGCCACACATGCTGGTTTTCGACACGCGCGCTTCGTGACCGTCAACCGTCTGTTCTTCGATCACCAGGTCGAATGGCATGAAGCGCGCAATCAGATCGCCGAACCGTTTGACGGTGCCGTCGCGCGCCAGCGGCAGCGTGGTTGGCAATGGCATGCCCACGCTTCGATAGACACTCGCCATCGCCAGTGCCGCATCTTCCAGCGACTTCACCAACACGCCACGCTGTTCGGCCCAGTGCGGAATACGCTCGGGATCGAACATGTGCCGTGACAAGCCGTACACTTCACCTACGTAGCCCGCCGTGCGAAATCCCTCGGCGTACACGTTGTAGGCGGTGAGATGATCGCTGCCGCGCACGGCGAGTCCTTCCAGATCACGACCTTCGCGTGTCATGCGGTGCAGCGAGTCGATGCCGCTCATCACCGCCAATGCCGGCAACAGTTCGTCATGGCCATTGACGATCAACTCGCCCCACTCGCGCTCTACGGGCAGCGCCTCGACGGCGCGTCCGTAGGTGGTCAGCACCCCGTTCTCCACCAATCCGCGCGACTCGAGCAACGCGACCGCCTTGCGATAGGCCACCCGGTCGAGTGGCACCGGCAGCTCCAGCGTGTCGGCGCGCACGCCAAGACCGGCGCAGGTGAGCGCGACACGTTCGGAATCACCGGCC
>JANMRE010000685.1:0-1454 GCA_031370885.1 Gemmatimonadaceae bacterium | reverse complement strand
TCCTGCGCATCGGCAAAAAGCGATCGAGCCGTCTCGCCCACCAGCGGATCCTGCAAGATGGTCGGGTAGTGGCCCACCAGTTCCCACGTCTGGAAAAATGGCGTCCAGTCGATCCGCTCGATCAGCTCTTCCAGCGGGTAGTTCGCCAGTGTTTTCGGACCGGTAAAGGTTGGTACCGGTACGGGCACCGTGAGGTCGATCGGCACGCGATTCGTACGCGCCTGCTGCACGGAGATGAGCCGTTCGTTCGCACCACGAGCCGCGCGCGCCACACGAAGACGCTCATACTCGCTCCGCACGTCGGCCGCGAACTGTGTCTTCCGGTCGTCGCTGAGCAGGGAGCTGGTCACACCAACCGCCCGCGACGCATCAAGCACGTGCACGACAGGCCCGGAATAACCCGGCTCGATTTTCAACGCGGTATGCGCCTTGCTGGTGGTCGCACCGCCAATGAGCAGCGGGATGGTAAACCCCTGTCGTTCCATTTCAGTGGCCACAAACGTCATTTCTTCGAGCGACGGCGTGATGAGCCCCGACAACCCGATCACATCGGCGTGCACCTCACGCGCCTTCTCGAGAATCTTCGCGCACGACACCATCACGCCCATGTCCACCACTTCGTAGCCGTTGCACTGCAGTACCACGCCAACGATGTTCTTGCCGATGTCGTGCACATCACCCTTGACGGTGGCCATGAGCACGCGACCAGCGCTCTTTGACGTCGCCGTTTTGAGCGCCTCAATGAATGGGATCAGGTGCGCGACGGCTTTCTTCATCACGCGCGCGCTTTTCACCACCTGCGGCAGGAACAGCTTTCCCGCGCCGAACAGGTCGCCCACCACGTTCATACCGCGCATGAGTGGCCCTTCAATCACGTCAATGGGATGCGCCGCGCCCTGTCGCGCCTCTTCGGCGTCTTCCACAACCCATTTGTCGATCCCGTGCACCAGCGCGTGAGACAACCGCTCATCCACCGGCAAGTCGCGCCACGCCAGATCTGTGGCCGCCTTGGCGGCTCGCCCTTTGGCAGAATCGGCAACCTCCAGCAGTCGCTCAGTGGCATCGGCGCGACGCGCCAACACCACATCTTCGACGCGCTCGCGCAGATCGGCCGGAATGTCTTCGTACGGGATCAGCTGACCGGCATTGACGATGCCCATGTCCATGCCGGCTTTGATCGCGTGGTACAGGAACACTGCATGCATCGCTTCGCGCAACGGATTGTTGCCGCGAAACGAGAACGACATGTTGCTCACGCCGCCCGACACATGCGCTTGCGACAGGGTGCGCTTGATTTCCCGCGTGGCATCGAAGTACGCGATCGCATACTCGGCATGCTCTTCGATTCCGGTACCGATCGCGAAAATATTCGGATCGAAGATGATGTCCTGCGGCGGAAAGCCCACCTGCTCGGTGAGCAGCGTGTAGGCGCGCGTGCAGATGGCAACTTTTCG
>JANMRE010000675.1:0-10249 GCA_031370885.1 Gemmatimonadaceae bacterium | reverse complement strand
ACCAAGTGACGCATCCGTCGTGGCGCATCTGGGACGCCACTGATGCTGTATTGCGCGGCGATGTGGCGGGCACGTACGGCCGAGACTTCGCCGAGATGCTGGTCGGTGCGCCACGTTCGGTATTTGTGGCCGAAGGATCCGGGGTCACGGTCTTTCAGCCACGCCGACTCGGCGCGTCAGGGTCAGGGCCTATTCGATAAATCTTGTGTTCTTCACCGGCGCACGTCGTCTGCTACCGCACTTTCTGCGCGCACGTCCGTTGATCCGGCGCAATCCCGGCCCGCTCGCATTCGCAGTCACCACCAACACCGCCACACGACCCCTTCAGTCGGCGCCCCGACACCGCCACGCCAATCGCCATGGCCGCCATGGCAATCGCGATCACCGCAACAGTGAGCAGCAGTTCCAGCATCAGCGCTCCTTCGCAACCTGTTGAATTCCATCGCGCATCACCGAGGCCTTGAAGCCCGCCGTCATGCGCTCTTGAACCTTGCCGTTTTCCCCGGCAATCAGCAAGAGCACCTCAAGGCCATTCGCCTCGGCCATGGTCCACGCCCGCTCGGGTCCCACCACCATCATCGCCGTCGCCCAGGCATCTGCCAACGAACAGCGTTCGTGCAACACCGATGCCGACAACAGCCGATGTCGCACCGGCTTGCCGGTGGCGGGATCGATAATATGCACATATCGCACGCCGGCAACGTCGTGAAAATCACGGTAGTTACCAGAGGTGGCCAGCGCGCGATCGGTGAGCCCAACCACCAATCGCACGCGCCGCCGATCGATCTCGGGTTCCTCAATCCCCACCCGAAACGCTCGTCCGTCAGCGTTCCGACCGCGGGCGCGCACCTCGCCGCCCACTTCCACAAAGTGGTTCGGTTCACCACGCAACACGAGCAGCGCCGAAATGAGATCGACAGTGTAGCCCTGCGCAATCGCCGACAGATCGATCTCAAGATGCGGATGACCCTTGATCAGCGTCTGCCCGTCAAGGCGTAGCTTTCCCCACCCTACGCGCGCGCGCAGCGCCGCCAGCATAGTGTCATCGGGCACGCGTGTGAGAACACCAGCGGGCCCAAACCCCCACGCGTTGACCAGCGGCCCAACGGTGACGTCGAACGCCCCACCCGACGCTCGCGACACGTCAATCGACTGCCGCATCACCTCGGCCAGCGGCGCCGAGAGTTCGACCATTGCGTTCAAGGTGTCGCGATTGAGTCGCGAGAGTTCCGACTGCGGATCGTAGGTAGACATCTTCGAATCAACATCGGCCAGCAACGAATCGACCGCTGTCTGCAGCGATGCGATCACAGAGTCCGGACGCGCGCCGTTCAGCACCACGCTATAGTTCGACCCTTGCGCAGGTCCACCGAAGCGCGCCACAGTTGGTGCGGCGCGGTCGCGCGTGCGATACGCGTACATCGATGCACCCGCCAGCGCGACCAGCACAACCCACCAACGCCATGACGCCTGCGATATGCCAAACGTCGCTCGCGCGGCGGTCATGATTGGCTGGTGCTGCAGAGAGTGTCCGCTTTGACGTGATCGAAAAACCGACGGGAACGGCGATATCGGATACCAGACGAACGACGATACCGGCAATGGGATGCCGGATTTCGGACATGAGACAACAGCGAAATCCGATATCGTCCTCTCCATCCGTTATCCGGATTCCAGTATCTCATTGCCCTTATCGTAGTTTGTCCGGCTTCCGGTATCGTAGTTCGTCGGGTATCCTGCTTCGCCAAGCCGCCGTTCGCCTCCGCCCGCTGGCTGGACCCACCATCGCGCTCTCGCCAGACGCGCTGGTCTTGGCGGCGCGGAATGCGGCGCATCAGACTGTTCCGGCACGGTTTCGGAACGACATGCTCCATATCGCATTGGCCACGGTGGCGGACGCCGACATCGTGGTCAGCTGGAACTTTCGGCATATCGTTCGGTTTGACAAGATTCGCCAGTTTAATGCCGTGAATCTCGAGGCCGGCTATAAGGCCATCGCGATTCACTCGCCTCGGGAGGTAGCCACCGATGACAGCCAAGGCCGATAAGCAGCAAGTCCACGCGGGTGACGCTACAGTGAATTGCATGACGTGGGTGCGAAGCGTCCGTGACGCTATGTACGCTGCGACGTCGGAGTTGTCACCGGCAGAATTCATTGCGTATGTCCATCGAACAGCCGATGCAGTCGATTCTCCTGCGGCGATCCGTCCACCAAAATCCGGCGCTGGTTCCGCATAGTTCAAGACGCCTCACATAAGCAGTTGACGTCTGGAACAGCCGGTCGAGATCGAAGCCAACGGCTGCCCCGAGCTGCCATCGAATCGCCCGCAGCTCGGCAACAATCTCGTCATCCGCGGAGACATCCGCCCGTTGGGGAGTCTGGTCATGAGTCATTTGGGCTGCCATCCGTTTGGGTATCAGTCATCAACTCTTCCGGCGTGCAGATCTCCGGAGCATCGAAACCACGCGCGCGCAGTTCGTTCTCGATCCTGCGGCGGACCACGGCGCCGGCCAAGTGGCGCTGCTTCCACGTTGATACCGGATATCTGACGAACCACGATACCGGCAATGGGATGCCGGATTTCGGACATGAGACAACGGCGAAATCCGATATCGTCCTCTCCATCCGTATCCGGATTCCGGTATCTCATTGCCGGTATCGTCGTTCGTCCGGCATCCGGTATCGTAGTTTCGTCGGGTTTCGTAGTTTCGTCGCGTATCCTGCTGTGCCAAGCCGCCGTTCGCCCCCTCAGCCAAAGTCGTCGAAAGCCACGTTCTCCCTCTCCACCCCAAGATTGTCCAGCATACCCATGCACGCCTTCAGCATCATTGGTGGTCCGCACAAATAGTACTCCACATCTTCCGGACACGGATGCGTCGCCAGATAGTCGCGCAGCAGCACCTGATGAATGAAGCCCGTGGCACCGGTCCACTGGTCTTCCGGCTTGGGCTCCGACAGCGCCAGATGCCACGTAAAGTTGGGGTTTTCGCGCGCAATCGCGTCAAAATCGTCGATATAAAACGCTTCCTTCATCGACCGCGCGCCATACCAGAACGTGACCTTTCGTTCGCTCTGTATCCGGCGAAACAGATCGTAAATGTGCGATCGCATGGGCGCCATTCCTGCGCCACCACCAACAAAGCACATCTCGTTGCGCGTATCTTTGGCGAAAAACTCGCCATATGGTCCCGAGATAATCACGGGGTCGCCCGGCTTGAGACCAAACATGTATGACGACATGATGCCGGGTGGAATACCCGTGGTGCGCGGCGGTGGTGTGGCCACGCGCACATTGAGCATGATGATGTCGCTCTCAAGCGGAAAGTTGGCCATCGAATACGCACGCGAAACCGTTTCCGTACTGGTCGACGACAAATCCCACAACTTGAACGCGTCCCAATCCTCCCGATACTCGGCGCCAATATCGAAATCGCGGTAGTTTACCGTGTGTGGCGGACACTCTATCTGGATGTAGCCGCCGGCGCGAAATGGCACCGCTTCTCCCGCGGGCAGCTCGAGCACCAGCTCCTTGATGAACGTTGCCACGTTGTGGTTGGATCGCACACGACAATGCCATTTCCGCACTCCAAAAACCGCTTCATCCAGCTGGATTTTCATGTCCTGCTTGACCTTCACCTGACAGGACAAACGCACCCCTTCCCGCGCCTCGCCGCGTGTGACCCAACCCGTTTCGGTGGGCAGCAGCGATCCGCCGCCTTCAAGCACCTCAACCTTGCACACCCCGCACGATCCCTTTCCGCCGCATGCCGACGGCACGAAGATTTTTTGGTCGGCCAGCGTGCTGAGCAACGTGCCACCTGATCTGGCGCGCAGGGTTTTCGTTGGATCGCCGTTCACAACTATCACCACGTCGCCGCTCTGCACCAGGCGCGCCTTCGCTCCCATCAGCACGGCCACCATCAGCAGCACCAACACCACGAACGTGGTGACACCCACCAAAATGGTCAGCATGTGGTCATCTCAGAGCTGAATCCCGGCAAATGCCATGAAGCAGATGGCCAGCAGTCCGGTCACCATGAACGTCAATCCCAATCCGCGCAGTGCCACCGGTGGATTGGAATAGCGCAGCTTCTCGCGCACCGCCGCCAGCGCGACAATGGCCAAAAACCAGCCAAGCCCCGAGCCAATACCATACACCGTGCTTTCGGCCAGGTTGTAGTCGCGCTGATCCATGAACAGACTGCCACCAAGAATGGCGCAGTTCACGGCAATGAGTGGCAGGAACACGCCGAGCGCCCCGTACAGCGCGGGCGCAAATCGTTCCACGGCCATCTCGACGATTTGCGTGAGTGCGGCAATGGTGCCGATGAAGCTGAGAAACACGAGAAACGAGAGATCCACGTTGGCCAGCGCCGGATGCAGCCAAGCGAGCGCGCCTTGGCGCAGCACGGTGTGCAGCAGAAAGTTGTTGAGTGGCACGGTGATGCCAAGCACGAACGTGACCGCAATACCGAGTCCGATGGCATTGGCAACTTTTTTCGAAACGGCAAGCAACGAGCACATGCCAAGAAAGAACGACAGTGCCATGTTCTCCACGAACACACTCTTGACGAACAGGCTGAGATAGTGGTTAAGCATGTCCGTGCGCCTCAGGCAGCCCGTTTCTGCGCAACGTCTGCCGCTTTGGCGACGGGAACGTCGTGCGCCGGCGACTCGATGTGAACGATGGCCTCCTGTTCACGCTGCGCCGGTTTCCAAGTGCGCAGCGCCCAGATGAGTCCACCAATCAGGAAGAACGCGGCCGGCGACAACACCATCAATCCATTGGGCAGATACCAACCGCCGTCGGTGACGAGCGGCAAAATGCGCACGCCAAACAGTCGACCCGATCCCAGCAGTTCGCGAATCGTGGCCACCGACAACAACACAATACTGTAGCCTCCACCATTGCCGATGGCATCGAAGAAGCTGGCCTTGGGACCGTTCTGCATGGCGAACGCTTCGGCGCGGCCCATGAGAATGCAGTTCGTGATAATCAATCCCACAAACACCGACAACTGCTTGGACACGGTGAATGAGTACGCCTTGAGCAGCTGATCGCACACGATCACCATCGACGAGATGATGGTGAGCTGGACGATGATCCGAATGCTGGATGGAATCCAATTGCGGATCAGACTGATCGACACATTGCTGGCAATCAGGACGCTGGTAACGGCGAGCGCCATCACGAGCGACGTTGACAACATGGTGGTTACGGCCAGCGCCGAGCAAATGCCCAGCACCTGACGACCAATGGGATTCTCGTCGATGAGCGGATCGAGCAGCGTGGCCTTCATGCGTGCGTCAAACATCATGATGTCCTCCCCACTGAAGTGCTGCGAAAACGGGTGAGATAGTGACCGAAGCCGTTGGGGCCAAGCCAGAAATGCACCGTGTTGGAAACGCCGCGCGAGGTAATGGTGGCGCCGGAAATGCCTTCGATCCGATGCGGGTCGGTGGCGGCCGGTCCGGTAGCAGCTTTCACAACGCGCACGGTTACGGTGCCCGTGTCATCGAACACCATCCGTCCTTTCCAGCGGGCCTGCCACCGCGGATTCTCTATCTCGCCACCCAATCCCGGCGTCTCGCCGTGTTCGTAAAACGTGATACCGGAAATCGTGTTCGCATCGGCGTTGAGGGCGATGTATCCGTACATCGTTGACCACAACCCGTACCCTTGAATCGGAATGATCAACGACTTCAGCTTGCCATCCGCCTTCACCTCGTACACCAGCCCGCGTCGCGGCACGCGTAACACGCGCGCATCGTTTTCCGTAGCCTTGTCGCTTTGCTCCGGGTCACGCGCGGCCGCCCGCTGGTCGTAGCTGCTGGCGTCTACGCTGTCTACGTAGGCACCGGTTTTGAGATCCACCACGCGCGGCGTGACGTTGGCCGCAAATCGTTCCAGGATCTCGGCGCGCGACAGCTTGTCGGTGGTTGACATCAGCCCGGCCACACCCAGCACCTTGCTCAGTCGGTCCACCCGTTGGTTTTCCGCTTGCGTAGGGCGCAACAGCACCGCCGCGCCGGCGATGGGTATTGCGCACACCAGGCACACCACGGCGGCAAAGCCCACCGTGTAGCCCACAGAATCACGACGAAGCGCGGACATAACGGGCAGCCCTCCGGCGAATGTTGGAGCGCACCACCGCGTGATCGATCAGCGGCGCGAACATGTTCATGAACAGGATGGCCAGCATCATACCCTCGGGGTACGCAGGGTTGACGCAACGAATAAGGATACAAAGCAGGCCAATGAGAAACCCGTAGACCAGCTTGCCGGTGGACGTGAACGCCGACGACACCGGATCAGTGGCCATGAAGGCCGTGCCGAATGCCCAGCCTCCCAGCACGAAGTGCCAGTACCACGGCAGATTGAGCATGGGATTGGTGGTTGAGCCGATGGCCGTCAACCCAATCGCGGTAACCGTCGTGCCAACCACCACGCCCAGCATGGTCTGCCACGCGCCGATGCGCGTGAGCAGCAACACGGCGGCACCAATGAGCACCGCCACCACCGACGTTTCACCCATCGAGCCCGGGATGAACCCGAGAAATGCATCAGCGAAAGTGAGGCCCGGCAAATGCCCGGCCCCTTCGGCGTACGACGACAACCAGGTTGCGCCGCTGTGACCGTCGGCTGGTGTAGCCGCCACCCACACGTTGCCGGAGATCTGCGCCGGATACGCGAAAAACAGGAACGCGCGCGCGACCAGCGCGGGATTGAGAAAATTCATTCCCGAGCCACCAAAAATCTCTTTGCCAATAACGATGCCGAAAGCCGTTCCCATTGCCACCTGCCACAGCGGAATGGTGGCTGGCAGTGTAAGTGGTATCAGAAAGCCCGTGACCAGCAATCCTTCATTCACCTCGTGCCCGCGTACCACGGCAAACAACACTTCGAACGCACCGCCGGCGACGAACGTCGCCACCAGGATCGGCACGAAGTGCAGCGCACCGTACACCATGCAGCCAATCAGCGACGCGCTGCTGACCGGAAGGCCAAGCGCGCCGTACACGGTGGCCTGCCATGTGTCCAGCAGTTTCCCACCCTGCTCCACGGTGAGGAATGCCTGATACCCCGTGTTGAACATGGCCATCAGCATGCACGGAATCAGCGCCAGCACGACAATGATCATCATTCGCTTCTGATCAAGCGCATCGCGCACGTGCGGACCGCTCGACGTGGTGTATGGCGGCGTGAACAGAAACGTGTCGCCCGCGTCGTACACCGTATGAAATTTTTCGAGCGGACCGCCCTTGGCGAATGGCACGCCCAGTCGATCCATCAGCTTGCGCAGTCCGGGCATGGTCTAGTGCTCCGCCGCGATCGCGGTGAGCACGCGTCGCAGCGCGGCACCGTGTTCATACTTACCCGGACACACGAACGCGCAGAGCGCCAGATCCTCTTCATCGAGCTCCAGTGCTCCCAATTCCTCCGCCCACTCCAGATCACCAACGGTGAGCGCGCGCAACAGATGCGTGGGCAGGATGTCCATCGGCATCACTCGTTCATAAGCGCCAATCGGAACCATGGCGCGCCGCGATCCATGCAGACTGGTGTCGAGCGCGAATTGCTTGCGGGGTAGCACGCTTGACAGAAACGCGGGAAACACCGAGAACGCGTTGGCACCAGGCGCCAGCCATCCCAGGAATTCGCGCGCACCACCTTCGGCCAGTACGGAGATCTGTTGGTGGAATCGGCCGAGAAACCCCTGCACCGCATCATCGGCCCGGTCGCCAGTGAGAATCGAACCACTGACACACCGTGACGCGCCGTCGCGCACCTCGCCGGCCACCAGTTCCGCAATCGAGGCGCCAAGTCGTGTGTGAAGCAGACGTGGCGTTTGCACCTGTGGGCCACCCAGTGCGATCACCACCGTTGGGTCCAACGTGCCGGTTGCGAACAGGTGACCCATACGCGCCACGTCCTGTGCCCCAACATGCCACACCGTTTTGTCGCGATTGACCGGATCGAGTACATGAATGTGGTACCCCACCGTGCCAGCGGGGTGCTTTCCGGTGAATTCCTCCACCTGCACTCCCGAGATGGCACCGGGCACGCCGCCCAGCAACGAACCGGGTCGCCGACACAGATACACCGGCCCATCGGTCAACTGCTTCAATACAGTCAGTCCGCGGGCGAAATCGTCTTCTCGTCCGCGCAACGCCACCTCGACATCAAGTGCCAGTGGCTGCGTATCCAACGCCGTGACGAAAATCGAGTGCGGCAGGTCGTGTGGTGCCGGAATTCTGCTGAACGGGCGCGTGCGTAACGCGGTCCAGAGACCCGATTCCAGCAACAGTGCGCGCGCCCCCTCCCGATTCTCACCAACGCCAGACGCATACTCGGCGAATTCGACGCTCGACTCGGCGCCGGTATCGAGCGCGATCACAATCGACTGAAGAGCGCGCTTTTCACCGCGGTGCACCGCCTCTACCCGACCGCTTCCCGGCGATACGAAACGGATGGTCGGGTACACGCGATGCTCGAGCAGCGGCTGGCCAAGGCGCACCTGATCGCCCGGTTCCACAAGTACTCGCGCCTTCACACCGTTGAAGTCGCGCGCCAGAATCGCCACCCGCGACACCGGCGGTGTAGTGGTAATGTTCTGTTCCGGAACGCCGGAAATCGGAATGTCGAGCCCTTTCGTGACCTTGTAGACAGCCATCAGCGTCGCGTCACAGGCGGTTCGGTAGGAAGCACAACTTACGATACGGCGAGGGTAGCGAATTCGCAGGGGGCCGTTGACTGGAAAGCCAGAAATTCTTCCACACCCGAATGCACTCGTCTTTCTTTGCCCGACTGTCACCCGTTCGTGGTCGCGAGGTCGCATTCGGCCTCGCCCTTTGCGTGTTGTTCGCGGTGCCCCCATCTCCGGTGGGTGGTCAGCCGGCGGCCGCGTCGGACCTTCGCTTGGCGGCACCGATCGCCACGTGGGATGAGGCGATCCCGCTGGGGAACGGGCTATTGGGGGGGCTGCTCTGGGGCGGGGGCGCCGACCATCGTATCAACCTGTCGCTCGACCGTGGCGATCTGTGGGATCTGCGTGCCGCTGCGCCGTTCGGGAGCGCCGACTATCGCTACGGCGACATCATTCGACTGGTGCGTGAGCGCAAGGGCGATTCCCTGCGCGTACGCTTTGACGATCCGTATGACAACATTGCGTACCCCACCAAGATCCCCGGTGGACGCATTGTCTTCACGTTGGCCCCGTCGCGCAGCGCGCGATCGTTTGCGCTGAGCCTGGCCCGCGTCGAGGGGTCGGTGCGGTTGGACTCTGGTTTGATGCGCGGGTTTTTCAGTGCCGTCGACACCGTGTCGCTGTTCCGTGTGCCCGACCTTGATAGCGTGTTTATCGTGCGCCCCTCGTCGTTGGACAAGCTGGGCTACGGCGGCGCGTCATTCGGCGCGGATTCCTCGCGTGGCCGATTGGAACGGTGGATGGTGCAGCCGGCGGCACTTGGCCTCACGTATGTGGTGGCCATTGGTTCGCGTCGCGACGGTGCGTATACGTTGGTGGCGATTACCATTGCCACGACACGCGATGGTGCCAATCCGGTTGTTGTTGCCCGAAAACGACTCGCGCGTGCCTTGCGAGGCGGTTACGAGGTGGCGTTTCGGGCGCATAGTGCGTGGTGGCAACGCTACTGGACCACGTCGTCGTCGCTGAGCGTACCCGATAGCGCGTTGCAGTCGCATCTCGATTTTGTGCAGTACCTGTATGGCGCCGGCGCACGTAACGGTGCGCCGCCATTGCCGTTGCAGGGAGTGTGGACCGCCGACGGATCGTCGTTGCCGCCGTGGAAGGGTGATCTGCACAATGATCTCAACACGCAGACCACGTATCTGGCGGCACATGCGGCCGGTGCCGACGATGCGATGCGTGGGTGGCTGGAGTTCAACTGGAAATTGCTTCCGCATTATCGGCGCTTTGCGCGCGACTTTTATGGTGTTGATGGCGCCGCGATTCCCGGCGTGATGGCCTTGGATGGCCAGCCGTTGGGCGGATGGGGGCAGTATTCGCTTTCGCCCACCATGGGTCTCTGGGTGTCGCAGTCGTTTCATTTGCATTGGCGCTACACGATGGATCGCCGGTTCCTGCGTGAGCGAGCGTACCCGTTCGTCGACGAACTAGGTCGCGCAACTGCGGCGCTGTTGCAGAGGGGCGCCGACGGGCGCTTACGGCTGCCGCTGTCAACCAGCCCCGAGATTTTCGACAACAGCCTGCGTGCCTGGCTGCC
>JANMRE010000673.1:0-2106 GCA_031370885.1 Gemmatimonadaceae bacterium | reverse complement strand
TTCGATTACGACTCTGCGGCGCTTGCCGAGTGGGCACAGCGTCTGGCGTTGCAGCCGTGGAGTGACGCTTACGTGTATTTCAAGCACGACGAAGGCGAGGGATCGGGTCCGCCGGCCGTTGAGGCGTTTGTTACCGCGTTCTCGGCCAGCGCGTAGCGCGCCTGTTACCGGTCAACAACCCACTGCGCGACCACCGTTTGTATTTCATGCATCACCAACGCGTCTGTCCGCCCTGAGGACTTGAGTACGTGAAAGCTGTGATCCGCGCCCTCCACCCAATGCATGGTCCACGGCGCGGTAACGGTAATAAGGGCGCGAGTCATGAGGTCGGGCGTGCACAGCGCATCACGGGTGCCGTTCACGCACAACACGGGCATGCGAATGTGTGACAGGTGCGCGTCGCGCAACTTTTCCGGTTGACCGGCGGGATGCAGCGGATACGCCAGAAGCAACAGTCCACTCGCGTCGAATCCGTTTGCCGCCAGCATCGACGCGGCCCGTCCACCCATCGATCGACCACCAATAATCAGTTGGCGTGGTGAAAGCTGAGCGCGAACGAAGGCGACAACGGCCGCCGTCGTTTCCATGAGCGTGGGCATCGCATCGGGTCGACCCGACTTCCGCTCCTTGTACAGAAAATTGAACCGTACGACGCCCAGTCCGGCGGCACGCAGCGCTTGCGCGGTGGCCAGCATGCCGCGGTCGGACATACTGCCGCCGGCGCCATGGGCACACACGAACACTGCGACCTGGCGGTCAACAGTCGCCGGTTCATACACGGCGCTCACCCCGCTATCGCTGGCTGGGATTTTCCACTCAGTGTCGGTCATGTCGGAACCTCAAGCCGGATCTGCATTTCGTCCAGAAACTGGTGGCCACCGGTTGGTTTGCCTGCTCGTGTCGCGGCCGTGGTAAGCACCAGCCGATCGATGGTGCGCGTCATGCCAACGTAGAGCAGCCGACGCCCTTCCTCCACTTCATGCGCCGAGGGCGCCTTGGTGGGCGTACCCCCCGGCAGCTGGGTATCTTCGGCGCCAACAACGTACACCCGCGAAAACTCCAACCCTTTGGTGGCGTGGAGCGTGAGCAGATTGACCCGATCACGCGCCGTCTCCTCGCCTTCAAACCTGGAAAGCACCACACGCTCCAGGAAAATCGACAGTTGCTCCTGAAACGATCCGTCCGGAATATCCGCGATCAGGCGTCGCAATCGCAACATGGCCTGCGGATACCTGTCGTCTGCCGTTCGCTCGGCGCGAATCCTGTCCATCAGCACCTGTCCTCCAAGTTGTGCGATCACGTCGTGCACTGGTGGCAGCAGCGCATTGTCGGCTCGCTCCTGTTCATACCATTCCAGCGCACCGCTGTATCGACCAAGCGCAAAGACGCGGGTGAGCTTTTGAAACATCGCGCTTTCGTCGTTTATGATGCTGTCGGTTGCCAACTGATGGACAGCCAGCGCCACACCCAGATGGCCGAGTTGTTCGTTCAGCGCGGTTTTGCGAGTGCGCTCCAATCTGACACGCGCCAGCGACATGGTGACACGCGCCAACGTGAGCGTATCGTCAAGCGCTCGATGCGAGGTGCCGGGCGGAATGTCAAATCGCCGGGCGAGGTCTACCAGCTTTGCACTGGTTGGAAACAGGTCGCGCGCCAGTGGCAGCGTATCGAATGTCGTCAAATCAAATTTGAACCCGTACGCGTCGGCCATGCGACTCAGAATAGGGAAATCAAAGTCATAGCCGTTGTGGGCCACTGCAATATCGGCTCCCACGAATGCCCGAAACGCCGGCCAGATCTCTTCAAAGTACGGCTCATTGGCCAGCGTATTTGCGTCAATGCCGTGCGTGGCGATCGCACCGGGCGCAATCGGCACGCGCGGCTTGACCAATTTCGAAAACTGATCAACAATCAATCCGTCGCGCACCCGCACCGCCGCAATCTCGACAATTTCCGCGCAGTGTATGTCGCGGTCGGTTGTTTCCAGATCAACGGCCGTAAAGTCGGTGAACCCAATGCTGGACGCACTCATTTCCAGCAGTTGCATGGCCTTGAAAACGCCGAGCGGCAGGCTGACCGAGGTAATATCGCCGGGCTGCAACGAGT
>JANMRE010000307.1:0-2690 GCA_031370885.1 Gemmatimonadaceae bacterium | reverse complement strand
GTCAGCGCCGCTCGATTGAAAGTCCAAGAGGCCAGCTCCGCGCGACTGCGCACCGGCGGATTGCGTTCAACACCAGATTGTGCCGCGGCTGCGCGCGGCACGAATCTTTACTTCGTTATGCCGCACCGCGCTTGGCAGGCTTCCACTGCATCGCGAGCCGACGACCGGTCCCTGCGCACTCGCGGAGATACAGGTTGATTAAGGTCTGATACGGTATTTCGGTGTCGAGGGCCATCGCCTTGAAGTAGTCGACCGTGAACTCATCGAGCCGAATCGTCACGGGCCGCTTCAGTTTCGCTGCGTACGGATTGCGCTGGCCCTTCGAAAAATCGAGTGTGCGTTTCATGGTTTCCACTGAGCGGCGTACTGTGCGCGCTGCGAAGGGGTGGCCTTGCGGGCCGAAATGAGCCGAATGACGCCGTCATCGGCACGATAACAGTGAATGACGAGCAGGAGTCGCAGGCGCGCGCTGAGGCCGAGGAGGTAGAAACGTTCCTCATCCGTCGAATGCACCGCATCAGCCAACAGAATCGCGTCGTCATCGGCAAACGCCGTCTGCGCCTCAGCGAACGCGATGCCGTGCTTCTGTCTGTTCCGTCGATCTTCGGCTGGATCCCACTCGAAGCGAAGTTCGTCCACACCCAATTGTACACATATCGTACGTACGGCGCAACAACCTCTGTATTGCGGCATAACGCTGGCTTCTGCAGCGGGCGATCAAATCAAACGCGAGCGTAGCGAGCTACCGAATCGCCCGTCTGCAGCAAGCATCGTTATGCAACTCGGCGCGACCGCTTGGTCCGGAGCGTAACTGACACTCCGAGCCGCGCGAGCATGTCTACGAGCGTGTCGATGCTGAACAGATCGATGCGGCCCCGAACTAGATCGCTGATTCTCGGCTGTGAGACATCGAGGAGCTTGGCCGCCTTCGCCTGTGTGAGTCCACGCTCCTGAAGGATGCTCTCAAGCTGGATCATGAGGTCCGCGCGAATGAGGAGGTGCGCCGCCTCGTCCGGCGGAAAGCCGAGGTCGGCGAATACGTTACCGGACGAGCGATGAATGCGTTCGTCCTTCTTGGGTCGCGGGACGCGTGTGGCCATGTCTATTTCTCTTCCCGGGTGCGACGAACAAGTGCAAGCCGTCGGCGGGCGACGGCCAGATCGAGCTCCGATGTCCTCTGCGTCTTCTTCTGGAACACATGGAGTACGTAGACTGCCTCCGCGAATTTCGCGACGTACATCATGCGAAACGCTCCGTCGAGGCGGATACGAATCTCCATCACGCCCGGCCCGACTGCCTTCAGCGCTTTCCAGTCCCGAGGTAGCTTGCCCTGCTGGACACGTCGCAGATCGAACCCGAGCTCGCGCCGTACCTCGGGCGGTAAGTCCCGCTGGTCATCGAGCGACGAACCGACCCACTTCACGTCCTTGTCCATCGGCTGAAACATACAAGATCACGTATAGTCGGTCAACTGCGGCCCCGCGCCAAGACCCAGTGCCGGGCAAACCAGATCGGATGCGCGCCGATCGAGTGACGCGCCGCCTCAGAGGATATTGGACGTTTGCATAACGATAAGCATCAGCAGCAGCCGCATCCAACCAAGCGAGCGAAGCGAGCACACAATAGCGCGGCTGTCTGCTGCATGCGTTGTTGAATCGGGATAGGGAGTAGGAGAGTATTGTCACTCTCCTACTTCCCTCCCACACCACCGGACATGCGCGCTCCGCCCCGGCCGAAAGCCGTAGCTGGACTCTGAGAAGGTGGGGTCGATCGCGGGTTGTAGTACCTGCAACACCGCCTGCTGGATGAACCGATCGCGCACGGTCGGGATGCCGAGCAAGCGCACCCCACCGCCCGGTTTCGGAATTTCGACGCGCTTCACCGCGTCCGGCTGGTAACGCCCCGTGAGCAACTGCTCCCGAATCGCCGACCAGTGCTGACGCAGATAGGCGGGAAACTCTTCCACCGTCAGTCCATCCACCCCCGGACTGCCCTTGTTCTGCCGCACGCGCTTCCAAGCGCGCTGCAAATTCCCTCCCTCGACCACGCGCTCCAACAGGAGCTGAGTGTCGAGTCCCGAGCGCTCGTATCCCTGAGCCGCCGACGTGGCTTCACCGCTCCGCGCTGCCCTCGGGGCTTCACCCTGAGTGCTACTCCTCTTCAGCGGTAGCTCCATCTGGTCGATGGACTTCTGGTGCTTGGCCTTGTCGAGACGCATGGTCGATTCGCTCTCCTCTCCGTTTGGCCCTTCGCTCCCCGGGCGGTCCACCATCCCCGAAGCCGGTCGCTACTATGGCCGCTGCTGACTGCTCGCTCCGTGATGTCTCACAACACTCCGTCGCCCTTTCAGGCGTGAGGCGAGCTCTCCCCAGGTAAGACTCCTCGGCTGTCCCTGCACGAGCGCCGGATCTACGGGACTTCCCTTTGGTCGCGAGAGCTTCGCGGTCAAGTGCCCGCTCGCCCTGGTCGGCCCCGCCTCACATCCGGTTTCTGTGCGTCGCCCCACAGGTCTTGCTCCCCGCTGCTTTCAGCGACTCCCTCACGGTCATCGCCTTGCGGTTCACTCGGGTCGTTGCGACCAACTCCCCAAAGGACTTTCACCTCCTAGTCGATGATCGTGCTGGGCACACAACGAAAAACGGCGCGCGATGCGGACGCCGTTGGATCGTACTGAACTGCGGGGACTCTCC
>JANMRE010000578.1:0-1975 GCA_031370885.1 Gemmatimonadaceae bacterium | reverse complement strand
CCGATGGATGCGTCGAATGAAGCGTACAAGCTGGGCGTGAATTACATCATCTATGCGCTGACGCGATGACCGTCTCCCGTCTCCCGTCTCCCTTCTCCCGTCTTCCCTCATGACCTTGCCAAGCGCTGACCTGGACCGCCTCGACGACGCCTCGCTGGCCGATCGGCTTGCCGATACCGGCTCTCGTATCACCCGCGAATTGCGCAAGGTGATCGTCGGGCAGGAGTCGGTCGTCGAGCAGGCGCTGATCGCGCTGTTCGCCGGTGGCAATTGTCTGTTGGTGGGTGTGCCGGGACTGGCCAAAACGCTGATCATCTCCACGCTGGCGCGCGCGCTGGATCTCAAGTTCTCCCGCATCCAGTTCACTCCCGACCTGATGCCCTCCGACGTGACCGGCACCGACGTGATCCAGGATGATCCGGTCACGGGCCAGCGACGACTGGCCTTCATGCCGGGGCCGGTGTTCGCCAACGTGTTGTTGGCCGACGAAATCAATCGCACGCCACCCAAAACGCAGGCCGCGTTGCTGGAAGCCATGCAGGAGCGGCGGGTCACCGTGCAGGGTCGCACCTACGAACTCGATGCGCCGTTTTTCGTGTTCGCCACGCAGAATCCCATCGAACTTGAAGGCACATATCCGTTGCCGGAAGCCCAACTCGATCGGTTCATGCTCGAAGTGATGCTGGACTACTCCCCCGAAGAAGACGAAGTGAACATTGTACGCTCAACGACGTCGCTGCCGCCCGAGGAAGTGCAGTCCGTCGTGAGCAAGGCGGACATTCTGGCCTTTCAGCGTGTGGTGCGACGACTGCCGATTGCAGACGCGGTGACGCGCTACGCGGTGCGACTCGTGCGAACGTCACGTCCGGGCGCGGGCGCGCCCGATTTCATTACGCAGTTCGTGTCGTACGGGGCGTCGGTGCGCGCGGCGCAGGCGTTGGTGCTGGGCTCCAAGGCCCGCGCGCTGTTGCAAGGCCGGGCCAGTGCCGGTTTTGAGGATATTCGCGCGCTCGCCCGCCCCGTGATGCGACATCGTGTGCTGCTCAACTTCCAGGCGCAATCCGAGAAAGTGACGACGGATCAGTTGGTGGCGCGGCTGCTGGATCTTGTGCCGTTGCCCAAGTCCGGCATCTGAGCGTGTCTTCCGCTCCGGCGGCGTTTCTCGAACCGGCGCTGCTCGCCCGTATCTCCGATCTGGCGCTGTTGGCGCGAACGGTGGTGGACGGATTCATGCACGGCCATCACCGCTCGCTGCGGAAAGGGTCGTCACTGGATTTTGCTGAACATCGATCGTATCAGCCGGGCGACGACTTGCGACGGATCGATTGGCGCCTCTATGGGCGCACCGATCGATTCTACATCAAGCAGTACGACGCCGACACGAACGCCAGCGTGCTGTTCGCGCTCGACCAATCCGGTTCGATGGACTTCGGCAGCGGCGCGGTCACCAAGTTCGAGTATGCGCGCTTTCTGACGGCGTCGCTGGCCTGGTTGTCGCAACAGCAGGGCGACCGCGTGGGATTGGCGACGTTTACCGGTGAGCTGATCGATATCGTGCCGCCGTCGGTGCGACATCTGCAACTGCTGTTGCACACACTGGCCCGTGCCAAAGCGAAAGGGGGCAGCCAGCTGGTCGCCGCGATCGAACGGGTGGGACTGTTGACCCAGCGCACCGGGATCGTGGTGCTCATCACCGATTGCTACGAACGCCCGGAGGCGCTCGGTCGCGCTATCGATGGGCTCCGTGCCCGCGGCCACGACGTGATCGTCTTTCATCTGGTCGATCCCGCCGAGCTGTCATTGCCCGGCGATCTGCCCGCGACATTCGAAGATGCCGAAAGCGGCACATTGCTTCCCCTCAAACCCGGCGAGTTGCGCACGAAGTATCAGGCGTTGCTTGCCGCGCATCATGATGCGCTCACGCGGCGCATTTCGGCCGCGGGAGCCGACTACGTGCGTCTGGATACCAGCGAAC
>JANMRE010000564.1:0-5479 GCA_031370885.1 Gemmatimonadaceae bacterium | reverse complement strand
CCGGTTTCGACGACTGGGGCTGGGTTGACGCATTGATGAACGGTCCGGGTGTCGTGGTCACACCGGGCATCGCGTTTGGCGACGCCGGTCGCGGCCATTTCCGGGTGTCGCTCGTGCAGCCGCCGCATGTCCTCGCACAGGCAGCGGCCCTGATTGCCGGCGTTAGTTCGGCAGTGTCGGCGTCGGTTCCTTGATCGAGAAGTCCCACTGCACCTGCACGTCGTTCTCCACCGGGTTGATTGGCGGATCGAACGACACGCCAACCTCTTTGCGCAGCACCGTAAACTGGCCGCGAAATCGGCCCGCACCCTTGTCGTGGAACACCATGAAGGCCGGTACGCTGATGCGTTTGCGAGGGCGACGGGAGGGCGAGGACCGCGAGACGGCAAAGGGACATCGGGTGCCTGGTTGTAGGTTCCAGCGCTGCAGAAGTCAGGAGCGCGCCGATATCACTCGAGAGCAAGTAGTACAGTACTGAGCTAAATTCATTCCATGTCGGGTGCCGGTCAATGGGCACGCAGGCCCACGGTCGACTTGTTCACGTGCCAGCAGCCCGGTGATCTTCCGGTTCTACTGCAACGCCGATTTCCCTGAACACACCAGATGACCGAACTCGAAGACGCTGTGTTGCTGGATGATGCTGATGCGCTATCGGCGACCGATGAGAAATCGATAGCCGTACCAGACCGCGCCGATGCGCCAGTATCCGAGGTCACGGAGCGCTTTCTGCGGGCGGTCATTGCCAAGGTGCCGTTGGATCGCATCGAGGAGCTGCATCTGTTCGCCCCGCTGCGTCAGGGCGGAACGGAGACGGGCATCGCGGTGGTCGCGGCACGGGTGCCGTTGTCGCCGCCTTCGCTCACGTTTGCTGCCGACCAGTTGGCTGACGACGAATTGGGCCTCCACGTCGAGGACGTGTCGATAGCGGCAGTCGAGAGCGACGATTCGCCGTATCGCAGTCAGGACGCGGTGTCGGGCGATGTGCTTGAGATCCTGCCCGTTGAAGGGTGCGACGACGAGACGGTGGACGTCGAGACGGACGATTCGCTGAATGCGCCTGTCGTTCGGCACACGGTGTATACCGCGCGGTATCGGCTGGTGCTCAAGGGCCCCGAGCGCGGCACGTGGGAAGCCGACGTGGTGGACGAAGCCGACGCGCCCCTGATCACCGTGGAAATGGTGGTGCGCGGGGTGCAACGTCGCGCCGGAGAGGCCACCGCGATTCTGCGTTACACCGACCGACAGATCGCGCGTGCCCTGCGAATCGAATGGCCACTCACCGCGGCGTGAACGACTCTACGTCCGCATCGCCGGCGCGCGACGCCGACCGCGAGTCGTTTCGTCGGTTCCTGCGGGATCATGGATTGCCGACAACCGCGCAACGGCTGGCCATCGCCGATGTCGTGCTGGGGACGGAACGTCATCTGTCGGCAGAGGAGGTCGCCCACTTGTTGCGCACCGGCGGCCAGCGCGCTGGCACCGCCACGGTATACCGGACGCTGGAAGTGTTGGTGCGCAGCGGTCTGGTGGTCGAACGGGATTTTGGCGAGGGATTCAAGCGCTACGAGGCGTCGCGTGGTATTCCGCATCATGAGCACCTGTTGTGCAGCGTGTGCGGACGTGTCACGGAATTTCGTGATGAGCGGCTGGAGCGCATGACGACATTGCTGGCTGAAGCCCATGATTTTTCGCGTCAACGGCATCGACTGGTCATTTACGGGTTGTGTGGCGAGTGTCGCCGCGGATCCCCCCGCGCCCACGACTGATGCGGCGAGACTGCGTGATGTCCATGTGTGCGTGCGGGCATGGCCACTGAATCGCTGAGCGTTGTGGTGGCGTTCAGCGCGGGGCTGCTGAGCTTCCTCAGCCCGTGCGTGTTGCCACTGGTGCCCAGCTATCTCACGTTCATTACCGGGCTCGGACTGGAAGACGTGTCGCGGGCGAGGCGGACGACGTTGCTGCACGCGCTGCTCTTCGTATTGGGCTTCTCGTTCATCTTCGTCGTGCTGGGTGCCGGCGCGACGGCGTTCGGTCAGCTGATGCTGGCGTATCGGTCCTGGATCGCGCGCGCCGGCGGTGTGCTTATGATTGTGATGGGCCTCTGGATGCTGGGGGCGCTGCGTCTTGATGCGCTGCAACAGGAACGTCGCGTGCACATCAGCGACAAGCCCATGGGATATCTGGGAACCGTTGTGGTGGGGATTGCCTTTGGTGCCGGGTGGACCCCGTGTCTGGGGCCAACCCTCGGCGCCATCCTGATCATGGCCGCCAACCAGACCGACCTGGCGAAAGGCATTGTGCTGCTGTCGGCGTATTCCGCCGGACTGGCGGTACCGTTTCTGGTGGCGGCGCTCGCGCTTGAGCGATTTCTGACGTTTTTCCAGCGGTTCAAGAAAAATCTTGGTACGGTGAATCGCGTGGCCGGCGTGCTGCTGATTCTGGTGGGTGTATTGATGTTCAGCGGGTGGTTTGAGCGGTTGGCGGCGCTGTTACAGCCACTCACACCCGATTTTCTTCTGGAAAAACTCTGACAACGGCGTTGGCCGCATCGCCATCGGTCAGGTCGATTCGATGGCGTCCAACAGTTGCTGACGGTGCAGCAGCTGCGCGTAGCGTCCGTGGCGCGCCATCAACTCGGCGTGGCGACCCTGCTCAACGACGGCACCGTCGTCGAGCACGATGATGTGATCGGCGTCGCGGACGGTGCTGATGCGATGCGACGCGATCATCGCCGTGCGCCCGGCAAGGGCGCCGCGCAGACCGGTGAGAATCGCCGCTTCGGTGTGCGTATCCACCGACGACAGTGCGTCATCCAGCAGCACCACTCGCGGACGACGTGCCAGCGCGCGCGCCAGCGCGGTGCGTTGCTTCTGTCCACCCGAGAGATTGATGCCCCGCTCGCCCAGGCGCGTATCGAATCGGTCGGGCAGACGGTCAATGGTTTCGCTGAGCTGCGCAATGCGGGTGGCGTCGTCCACTGTGTCGTGGTTATCGGTATCGGCTAACAGCCCATATGCCACATTCGCGCCAATGGTCTCGCTGAACAGCAGTGACTCTTGCGGCACGTAACCGATTTCGGCGCGCAACACGTCCAATGGGAGTTCCCGCACGTTGACGTTGTCCATCAGGATCTCGCCGCGCTGGGGATCGAAGCATCGAGGCACAAGGTCGATCAATGCGCTTTTGCCGGCGCCGGTGGCACCCACAATCGCGACGGTGCCACCAGCCGGCACCGTGAATGAAATGTCGCGCAGTACCCAGCGTGGCGTGGTGGACGATGCCGTTGATGGCAAGGTGGCGTTCTCGGCCGACGCGATGCGGGCCACGGGAAAGTAAAACCACACATTACGGAACTCGAGTGTGCGTCCGCCGCGATGTGCGGGCAGCGTGGCCATCCCCGTGTCGAGCACGGCGTCCGGTACAGCGTCGAGCAGGTCGAGGACGCGCGACATCGACGCCGCGCCGCGCTGAAAGAGATTGGTGGTCCAGCCCAGGGCAATGAGCGGCCAGGTGAGCATGGCGAGGTAGATGCCGAACGCGACGTAGCCACCAACGGTGATGCGACCGTCAATGAGCAAGCGACCACCCACGCCCACGGTGACCGCGCCACCGAGGCCTGCCAGCAGCGCGAAGCCGGGGTGCATCAGTCCGCTCAGTCGCGCGAGTTGCATGTTCGCGTTGAGATACGCATCACCCAGGGCTTCGAATCGGGCCGACTCGGCTGCCTCCTGGCGATACGCGCGAACGACACGCACGCCAGCCAGATTTTCCTGGGCGCGAGTGGACAACTCACCGAATTGCGACTGCACGGCTTCGAAGCGCGCGTGCACCGTGCGGCCCAGCCGCAGCATGAGAATTGGCAATCCGGCCATGGGCAGCAGTGCCGCGCCGGTGAGCAGCGGACTGATTCGCAGCATCATCACCATCGCGAACATGCCACCCGCGATGGTGTTGACGAGGTACATGATGGCCGGACCGGTGGCCATGCGAACGGCGCTCAGGTCGTTCGTAAGACGAGCCATTAAATCGCCGGTACGCCATCGCCCGTACCAAGCGGGGTCGAGGGCAATCAGTCGGGCGAAAACATCGTGGCGGAGGTCGGTTTCGATGTGCCGACTCACGCCGTTGAGCAGTTGGCGCATGAGAAAGCGCAGGACACCGCTGGCCACGGCCGTGACGAGCATCACCGACGCGAGACGCCAGAGCGTGACAGTGTCGGCGCCAGACCGCATAGTGTCGATGCCGCGCCGCAGTAATGATGGAATGACACTGGCCAGCGCGGCGGCAACGACGACCGATAGCAATCCGACCGC
The DNA here is from genome assembly GCA_031370885.1 of Gemmatimonadaceae bacterium. Taxonomy (GTDB): domain Bacteria; phylum Gemmatimonadota; class Gemmatimonadetes; order Gemmatimonadales; family Gemmatimonadaceae; genus Gemmatimonas. The sequence continues at coordinate 1,166 of JANMRE010000564.1, read as the reverse complement.
AACTTGTACGCGGTAGGGGTGGTAATACGGCAGCAGGCGCTGCAGGGCTTGTCGTGCTGGCTGACGCGTCTGCATGCGATTACCGCCGATCATCACGTTCATCCAACACCGCGCCCATGCGATCCGATAGGTTTCATGAGTACGTCTCGCGTGACGTCGGCTGCGGCCGCCCACGCACCACTAATTCAGGAGTTCTCAAAATGCGTCCCAACCAACGTGTGTCGTTCACGCCCCAATCGCGTCGTGAATATATGCGGTCTGTTTTACCTGTGATGCGCCGGTCGCTGGCGCTTGTGTCGGTGGCGGCCTTCGCGGCTCTGGTGGGCTGTGGCGACGGGAAGAGCGGCGACAATGCGCTGACCAGCGATTCGTCGCTTGGTCGTGACCTCGCGATGGCGGCAACCGACACCAACGCGCAGCCCAAGCTGCAGGATGTGCCCACCACGCCGCCGCCCGCAGAGGCGCCGGTGGTAAAGGCACCCGCCAACAGGCCAACGCCCAGGCCGGCGCCCAAGCCCGTACGTCCGACGCCTATTCCGGCCACCTCAACCACCCCCGCACCAACGCCAACGCCGACGGCCGCCAAGACGGGCGTCATCGACGCGGGCACATCGTTGCAGTTCGCCGCCAATGCGAAGGTGTGCAGCAACACGACAACGGTTGGTGAGAAGTTCACGGCCCAGCTTTCGCAAGCGGTGAGCGGCAGCAACGGTGTGGTGATCCCCGCCGGTGCCACCGGAACGTTTGAGGTCACCGAGTCAAAGACGGCGAAGAACAGCAACGATGCGACCATACTGAAGGTGCGGCTGGTCAGCGTCACGTTTGGTGGTGAGAGCTATCCGGTGGAATCAACACTGCAGACCGCGTCCACCGATCGTGTGCGGAGCGCCTCCAGGGGCACCGATGCCAAGAAGGTGGCCGGTGGCGCCGTGATTGGCGCCATTGCCGGTCAGATTATCGGCAAGAACACCAAGGGAACAGTGATCGGCGCGGCGGCGGGCGCCGCAGCCGGCACCGCAGCAGCGGCGGCCACGGCCGATTTCGACACCTGTCTGAACAGCGGCGGCACCATTACGGTGAAGCTGGATTCGCCGGTGACAGTCAAGGTTGGCGAGTAGGCGTCTAAAAGTGTTCTAAGACGGGAGAAGGGAGACGGGAGACGGAAG
>JANMRE010000553.1:0-4199 GCA_031370885.1 Gemmatimonadaceae bacterium | reverse complement strand
GTTCGGACTCAACCAGCTCACCATTTCGTGAGCGCCTGCTGCTGGTGTTGGAGTACGATGGCGACGCCAATCGTCGGGACATGTGGAGTGCGATTGACATGGCGGCGGGGTTGCATCGTCGATGCATCGTGTCGCGTGGCTGTGGTTGGCCTCGCGGTGTGCGCCCCGTCGTCAGACGGTGAGCGCGTGAACAGTGGTGTAGCAGGGTGCACCTCCACGATACCATGGAGGCCCAACCGCCGCTTCATACCAACTATCCCGGCGACATCGTTAAAGCAGTCAGTCAGCATAACGGGGGCACGTTTGGGTCGATAAAGAAGTCATCCTGCAAGTGCGAGGTTCTTCACTTTTCGAACAAGGGGTGCAGCCATGTCACATATTTGCGGAACCGTTCCCGTACTGACCCCGAATTTTCACATTGGACCTGATACTGGAGAGGCGACAACGTCGCCGAATACATGGGCAAAGACGCTGACCTATGCGGCTGCGCCAATCGGCACGAAGTTCATAATTCTCCACTTTATGAACGTCACGCTGTCAGGTGGCAATCGTCTCGAAGTCGACCTCGGCTATGATACTGACGTGTTCACTGCGGCCAATGGCGGCTCGTTCTGGACGCGACCGATCAACGTAGGCGTGGTAGGTCCAGGCATTGTCATTCGTTATATCAAGGGCAGCGGCAATACGGGCGGTGCGTTTGTGGACCGGTATGGGCGCGGGGAAAGCCTGCAAAGCGTCGATAGCGGTCACAACAGCGTAACCAATTGCAATCCGTTCTTGCTCAATGGCTGGGTTGAACCAAATTTCCCTCATATTCCCGGGTCAACTGCGCCAAAATATGACCCGTTCTGGATCTGCAACGGAGCGGCGACGCCTCAGTGGCAAAACGCCCGGTGTGCATCGTCCGGATCGGTTCAGGAAATGATATCCAAAAGTGTCGGCATGATCGTGACGGTGCATCCGCCCGGCGGCGGACATCCGCAAGAAAGCGTCAGCACGTGCTCCGTGACGCTCATCGACTCAGATCTGGTTGTTCTGGCAGCGCATTGTATTGAAAACCACCAATTCGAAGTGCCGACCAGTTCGGTTACTTTTGACTATGAAGTCCAATGCAACGGTTCGCTTGTGCCGGCTTATAATGCTGTCTTCTTCAAGGTTATCAAGCTGGTCAAATTTCGTTTCAACGACGGACGCGACTACGCGATCCTCCAGTTGCGCGGAACACCGCCGGTTCCATCGGTGCCGGTCCGCATTACCGATCTTGCGGCGGGCGAAAACGTATTCGGCGTGCACCATCCCAATGGCGCGGTAAAGAAGATATCGCCATCGGCAAACGGGCTTCGTCCGATTACCAGCTTTGGCCCAATGATCGGAGTGAACTTTGACGTAGCCGGGGGCAGTTCGGGTTCCGGACTGTTTGACGCATCGGGCAATATTGTCGGAGTGCTTGCGCATGGCGGTGCATGCAGCCTCAACTACTCCTCAATGAAAACGATGATGAGCGACCCCATCATGGTGCCCAACCCGCCGGTCGAACGCGCGGTCATGTTGGTCCTTGATAGATCAGGCAGCATGAGTGAGGCCGCAGGCGGCGGCAAAACCAAAATCAATGAAGCCCGTGCCGCAGCCGAATTGTTCATCAGCATGGTGAGAACCAACGGCAACCGCGCAGGATTGGTCTCCTTTGCAAACGATGCCAAAAGTCCACCCGAGTTCGGCCTTGCCAATGTCACGTCCAGCGCAAAGACGCAGATGATCGGCAAGTTGCCAGGCATCACGCCCGGCGGCGCGACCAGCATAGGTGACGGCCTTGCAGCAGGGCGTGACCAGCTCGCAGGCGTCACCACATTGCCCCGGACCATCCTGCTGCTTACCGACGGCATGGAGAACACTTCGCAATTCATTGCCGACGTGACAGGCATCGGCGGTATCGCGATCACGGCGGTCGGGTTTGGCGCTGAAAGCAACCTTGACGGCGCTAAGCTGGCGGGCCTCGCGCAGACGCATGGCGGCCTTTACAAGCGGGCAGGAGATGGACTTCACCTCCGCAAATTTTTCGCGCTCGCCTTCGGGGAGATATTCGAGGCCGGGGCGCTAGCCGACCCGCAGATGTACTTGCCAGCAAAGGACAGGATCGGACCGGACATCCCGTTCCACGTTTGTGGTGAAGAGGCCGTGACCGTCATCATTGGATGGGACAACGAAGACGCACCCCTTCACATCGAAGTTGTGTCGCCAACCGGGCAGATCATCAACTTTTCCTCAGGCGGGATCGAAACGGATCGCGGAACGACATGGCAATTCGCGCGAATTCCGCTGCCACATGCTGGCGAACGCGATGGCGTCTGGAAAACGCGCGTTTATCGACCGGGGGGTGGGGAATTCCCGCCGCCAGCCATTCCGGTCAACTACTTCGTAACGATCAATGCGCGAGGCGGACCAAGCCTGCAACCCTATGCGCAGCCCGCCCGGCTTTATACTGGCGATGTCTTGCATCCAAAAGTGATCTTGCAGTTTGCCGATGAAACCGTCCCGCCGGGCGGAGCAGTATCCCTGTCCATGCGGCGTCCGACGAAGAGCGTTGGGACGATTTTGGCTCAGAAAGGCCTCGGTGCCGCGACGATGATCAACGGCGACGTTTTGCCAGCGCGGCAATCGACGCTCAAATCAATCGAGCAATCGACCGGCGCTCCCGTTACCGGCGAAGTTGAATCGCACTATAGTTTGACCGACAGTGCTGAAGGTAGCGACATGTTCCAGCCATCAGGAATTTTCGGGCGGCGGCTCGAAAACGTGCTGGTTGTCGAGGGCAGCTATACCCTCCACGCCAAGGCAACCGTCGGTTTGGGTTGCACTATCACGCGCGAATGCCAGTGGAGTTATCATGTCAGCATCGGGATCGATCCGGGATCAACGCCCGTAACAACCACGCCGGTCGGCACAGGACCAGGCGGCGTTGACCTAATTCGCGTCACTTTCACGCCGAAAGACCGCTATGGCAATCTTGTCGGCCCGGGTGCAGGCGACGACCTTGACGTCGCGACGGTACTTGGGTGCACCAGGGTGGGCGGACTCGTCGATCACGGCGATGGCCGCTATTCGCAAGATGTTGAATGCGATCCGGATAGCGATCATGGTCCGGGGTTGGTCGTGGGCCAGCCCGGACGCGATCCGGTGGTCGTTGCGCCACCGAACCGGCACCGCACTGCGTTCAAGTACACGACCACCTTCATCTGCGGAACGGAGTCCGGTGAGTGCTGCGCGTGTGCGCCGGTGGCACCAGGCCGCTATGCGACGGCAGTCACGCTCTACAATCCGACTCCAAAGGATGCAAAGGTTGCGCTAGATGTGGTGCCCACCACACTGGCAGGGGCAACGTCAGGACGCTGGCCTGAGATGGTCGGCAAGCGCGCATCGGACAAGATCGTCCTGAAGCCAGGTTCGACAACTACGATTGACTGCTGTGCGATTGGCGAAATGCTTCTGGGGGCGATCCCCCCAGCCAGCAACGCCACGACCTACGGTGTGTTGGCAATCGAGAGTTCGGCGATGATCGATGCCAGTGCGACTTTCACAGTCGTTGCGGCCAACAGTGCCTCAGTTTCTATCGATGTCGAACGGATTCTTCCTCAGGAAGTGCGGGTTATCGAGGCTGCTCCTCAGCCGACCGCTCCAGACAAGGCACCCCAACGCACTCAGACCGTGCCGCCACCAAAACCGCAAGACATTCCTCGACAGGAACAGCGGAAGAAGGGCAAACAAAAAGCGGCTGAAGCGCAATCAGCGGATGATCCACCCCTTAAGGACGCCCGGACCAAATAAGGCGACGGTCGCCCAGGCGGAGTTGCAGGATCCGGATCGCTGAAAGAATCGGTGACAACACAGACTGTCACCGATTCATGTTGACGGTTTACCGCAGGTAGGGGACAGTGAATGCGCTGTCCCCGGCATTATTGCGGTGTCGCCGCCGATCGCGTCAACCCAAACTGGCAATTCACACATAATCGGTTGCATAACGGCGGGGCAGCACTTGCCGGATGAACCGTTCAAATGGCAGAAGTATGTACTGCTCTCGCGCCGCGAGAATCTCTCGCCCGAGAAGCGGCGACGACGCCAGACCCTCTTGGCGGCGAACAAGCGCCTCAACACTGCCTACATCCTGAAAGAGCAATTCGGCCAACTCTGGGACTACCGTCGAG
>JANMRE010000549.1:0-2576 GCA_031370885.1 Gemmatimonadaceae bacterium | reverse complement strand
CGCCGTTGCCCTCGGGGGGGCATCGGTCCTGCTCGCGGTGCGTGCGATTCGACACCATGGGCGGGTGCTTGCCGCACAGCGCGTCGGCCAGACCCGCGCGCCTCGGCGCGTTGAACCAGGTGCGCGAATTTCGCCATTGCTGTCTGCAGGTCGAAGCCCCACCGCTGGAATGGCCGTGACGCTCAGATTCTAAATGTGCGGGTGTTGCAATGAGATATGCACCATCGTGACGAAAGAGCACGATGATGGTGTCAACCCAGCTCAGTCAGTATCGCTTCGCTAAGCTGGCCCGCGTAGAGGCGCCTGAGCAGGAGCGCCCGGACTTCGACTTCGGTCGCGCTGGTGTACTGCGCCTGGATTCCTGCGCGCGCCAGCGCGACCGCCGTTCCGAACATCGACGCCGCCATGCGCACGCGGTCGGCCGCCGTCCGCTCACGATACCGATGATCGAGCACCGTCGTGACATGATTCGGCGTGTCACTCATCTGTCTCTCGCGGCAGATCCGCCGAGAGGTCGAGTCGGTTGCTCCACATCGCGAGGTACTCCTCGTCGAGGCCCAGCTGGGCGGCAAGAAGCGACCTGACGTCGTTCAACTGTTGCTCGGAGCCGGTATCGCGCCGCCAAAGCAATTTCGCCAGCACCAAGTCCTCCGGCGAGATGAACCAGGCGCTGAAATCTCCCAGGGCAATCGACCGTCGCCGGGCGAACTGCTGGTCAGCGAATGCGTGCGGTTTCCGTACAATGAAGTCCAGTTTGAGTAGGGTGGCGTTGTGAATGACGTTGAACATCGACGTCGCCGCCACCGCGTCCCGTGCAGCCTCAGGACTCTCGCGTACGAGTCTCCCTGGAACGATCGCAGCGCCACCTCCTGCGCTGGAGTGCAATCGATGAGGACGTCGATGTCGCGGGTCATGCGCGGTGTGGAGTACGCCGCAAGTGCGAACGAGCCGGCAATCATATACTCGACCCCGACCGCCTTTAGGCGCGACACGGCCAGCGCCAGAACCTCAAACTCCTCACTCATTGGGCGTAAGTAAGCCGGATGGCCGCACGACGACAAGCGCCCTGACATCACGTCGTTGTCTTTCGTACGTCGACGGCGAGTCGCTGCGAGATCGCATCAGGCGCGAGAAACAGCTCCCGGTCAACGAGGCAGTGAGGCTCGTCATCGAAGTGGCAGGAGCGCTCCAAGACTCCCTCAACCAGTGCTCCGACAACTTCCCGACCGCGGGATGCCTAGCGCGGAGCCGCGCTCGCGATATCGGTCTCCGAGAAATCCGCCCCTTTGTACAACAGCGGCAGTCCGCGCACCTTCGCCAGCGCATAGGCGAAGACGTCGCCGAAGTTGAGTGCTGCGGGATGCCCACTTCCCTTGCCGAAGGCCACGAACGCCGCGTACGCCGCGTCCATTTCCGCGATCCCTGGTGGAATTAACTCAAACATCGGCAATCGAAACAGATCGTCCACGAGCACGACGGCACGCTCGCCACGTCTCCCGTGGACAACCATGCGCGCCTCGACCACCGATACCGTGCTCACCAGCACGCGCTGCGCGCGCTGGATCACGTCGATGAACGCCTCACGTTCCGGCTCCGCGAACACGATCGCAACGATGGCGGACGTGTCGGCGACGATCACGCCGGCAGTCCGCGCTCATCCCATTGCAGCGGATCAAATACGTCCGGACGGTCGGCAATGCGGTCGAGCTGGGCGAGCAAGGCCCCGAAGCGCTCGGACTGGTTCTCGGCGCCGTCGGATGCACTGATGAGCTGATCCAGCGCGCGCTCCACCACGGCGGTCTTACTGAGGCCGAGCCGTTTCGCCATCAGTTCAACCTTCTTCACGACGACGGGGTTCGCGATTTGCAGTGCCATAGTCACTCCGGTATTGAGATGTACATCATCAATATACAAAGAGTGCCGTTGACGGCAACTGCTGGCCGGAGTGCAACCGCCGGCGCGGTCGATGCGCACCTGGGCGCCGGGGCCGGGGAATGGCGTGACGTACACGTGCCTGTCCGCATCGGCGCGAAAGGCGATCCATCGCTCATCGGGCGAGAATCTGGCACCGGTCGGGACCGTCGCATTGTCAGTTTGCCAGATGAGGCAGCGGGCGCAATGTGCTGTCACCGCGTGACCACCAGAGCAGACTTTGCGCTTCGACCGTACGGTCGGTCTGAATTCGGCTCTGCTCTGCACCTTTGGGGTCGGATTGCCACATTACCAATGTGCGACCATCGGGGGAGAGGGCCAGAATGCCGTTCTGCAACGTTGCGCCCCCTCCCCCTCGTTGATGAAGCGCGTGACGACATCGTTCGGCGATGTACTATCGCTGTTCCGTCGCGCCAGCATCCACGCGGCGCCGGCCGAGAGGGTCGCGAGCACGAGGGCACCCGCCAGCAGCATTGCCGTCGTACGCTTTCGGACACCGCGCGCCTGCAACGTCATCGCGCCGCTGGTTTGCGCGGTACTCACGGTTACCAAAACCGTCGCAAACTCGGCCGCACTCGCCTGTCGATCGGCCGGCAGCTTGGCGAGGGCCGTCAGCACCGCCTGCTCGACCTGTACGGGAATGG
>JANMRE010000545.1:0-12469 GCA_031370885.1 Gemmatimonadaceae bacterium | reverse complement strand
GAATCTCAAAGGCGCTGAAGCGCGAGCCAAGGCGCTGACTATGGTGGTGCCAGGCGTGATCTTGCAGCCCAACGGCATTTTTGGCGTGACCTTGGCGCAGCACCACGGTTGCGTGTTCGTGGCTGCATCGTAGGACAACTTGTTCTTACCGCAGGGGACGCAGAGAACGCGGGGAAATGCTTGTTGAATTGTTCATTTCCCAAAAGCGTTCCCCTGCGTCCCCTGCGTCCCCTGCGGTAAATTCAGGTGTAGCTATACCGCGTCCGACAAACTCGAAAACGTAAAATCCCGCACCTTGATGGACGGCATGTAAATCGCTCCGCCCGCCCCAAGTGCCTCCGACGCGTTGATGCGAATCGTCGAACCCATGGCCTGCAGGTTGTTCAGGAAGAAGATCGGCGATTCGTTGAACCGGAAGTTCTTGATGGGACGCGTGACCTTGCCGTTCTCAATCAGGAACGTGCCGTCGCGTGTCAAGCCCGTGTACAGAATCGTGCGCGGATCTACGGCACGGATATACCAGAAGCGCGTTACGAGAATGCCACGCTCGGTATCTCGCACCATCTCGGGAACTGACGACGTGCCGCCCACCATGCGCAGCGAGCGCGCACCAAAACCACCGCCCACCCGCGTGGGCTGAACGCCCTGCTTCTGCGCCCAGAACCGGTCGTAGTTGAGATTTTTCACCACGCCGTTCTCGATCCATGTCACTTTCTCCAGCGGCAGCCCGCTGCCATCAAAGCCGCCCGTGGTGCTGGGCGCGTCTTCGGGGTCGGTGATCAGTGTGACCCGTTCGTCCACCACTTTCAGGCCGATCTTGTTGCCGCCGCCCGGCTTGGAAAAGAACGAACGGCCTTCATCCGCGGCGCGCGCCTGCATCGCGCCGACAATCAGTTGCACGAGATTGCCCACGGCGGTCGGTTCGAGAATCGTAGTGTAGCGCCCGGGCTCGATGGCCACCGGCGAGCGCGACGTCTTCGCCTTCTCCACCGCCGTTGCCGCCACCTGCCGCGCATCGATATCAGCGAACGACGTACCGTCACTGCACGCCCATCCCGACCCCGTGCCATCGGGTGAACGCACTGTGGCCGTCATGGTCACGTTGGCGCTGGCATCGTAGGCAAACAGTCCCTTCGAATTCGCCAATGCCACCGCACTGGCGCGACACTCAATAAAGCCGGTCGCAATCAGGTCGTTGGCGCGGGCCAACTCGGTGACCAGCTTCGCGGCCGCCGCACGTTCGGCCGGTGACGGCAGCGAAATCACCCGATCACGCGCCGCCGGATAATTCTGCTGCGACAACTCCGGCATACGCTCCGGATTTGGCGGCACCAGTTTCGCAATTTCGTTCGCCTGCTGCACGGCGGTCGCCAGTGAGGCGTCATCCAACCGGTTGGTGGACACGCTGGCACTGCGATTGCCCACAAATGCCGTGATGGTCACGTTCGTATCGCGATTCTCACCCGACGTTGTAACCTGATTCAGCGCAAAACGCGTGTCGGCCCGCGCACTGCTGCTGATGTTCACCCGCGTTTCTTCGGCCGGCGAGTTCTTGAGCGCGCGTTGGGCAATTTCCTGCGCGTCGGCCCGTGACAGAATATTCACCGGCGCAAACAACGAGGCCGGACCGAATGACTCTCCGTGCCGGCTCATGCCCGTCTCCCCGTATTGATGATGTTCACCTGCCCAAACAACGACGGCACACAACCGTGACTGACGGAATTGGATTGTCCCGGTTGACCCTTCGCATCGCCGAACGCGCCACCCAGCACATAACTGCGCGGACCACCAATGGCTTTCAGCGAGCCCCAGAAGTTGGGCGTGCGGAACTGATAGGCAACGTCCTTCAGCATCCCGACGATCTTGCCGCCTTTGATCTCCCAGAACACCTGACCGGCAAATTGGCCGTTATATCGCTGTTGATCGATCGAGAACGAACCATCCCCGTAAATGGCGATGCCCCGATCGATCTTGGCAATCATGCTGTCCCACGTGTCGTCGTTCTTTCCAGCCTGCAAACTCACGTTTGGCATGCGCTGGAACTGCACGTCGGCCCAACTCTGGGCATACGAGCAGCCGTAGCTGCGTACCGGCTTGCCAACCTTCTTGTAGTAGTCGGCCATCAGTGTGGCCTGCTCACGCGTGGTTTGATAGTCCACGAACAATCCATCCTTCACGATGTCGAACTTCGTTGGCTTCACCGCTTCGTCGTCCCATCCAATGGCGCCCAATGAGCCCGGCTGATCGCGGTCGCCCACAATATTCATCAGTTCGGTGCCGTACTTGAGCTTGCCCAACACCTGATCCGGTGGCGCCACAAAACTCGTGCCCGCATAGTTGGCCTCAAAGCCCAGCGCACGATCAAGTTCGGTGGGGTGCGCGATGACTTCGTGAATCGTCAGCCACAAATTCGAGGGATGCAGCAGCAAGTCATATCGACCCGGCTCTACCGGCTTCGCACTGAGTTTCTCCACCGCCCATTCGGCATACTGCGGAGCGCGATCAGCGAGCTTTGCGTTCAGCACATGCTCATAGCCCAGCCCCATCGGGGCAATGTCCGTGCTGTCCACTGACTGGAAGTCGGTCCGGTCGGCCGACACTGCCGACACCGACATCGACGGCGACGTGCGATAGATGGTCTGCACGATGTACGAACCGTCGCTGGTCATCAGCGATTTCTCTTCCCGCAAGAAGAACATCGACGCGCTGGCCGTTTGGATCCCTTTCACCTTGAGTGCCGCGTCGGTAGCGGCCAATAACACCGCGACCTTGTCCGGCACGGCGACGGTGAATGGATCGGTGGTGATTGGGCTCTTCCACGTGCCAACCTGATTGCCCGGTGTGGGCGCCAGAATCACGGGCCGCAATTGGCTGGCTCGATTCGCCTTGGCCTGATCGAGCGCCGCGCGCGCAATGGCGGCGACGGAATCCCGCGTGAGCTGACTGGTGGCCGCAAAGCCCCAGGCCCCGTCCACCAACGTGCGTACACCCATGCCAAACGTGTCCACGTCGTTCACGCCCTGCACAATATGATCGCGCACATTGACGCTCTGCTGACGCCGCGCCGCAACACGCACGTCGGCATACGATGCGCCACCTGATTTGGCGACGTCGATTGCATGCTGCATCAGCGCCTTGATGGCGGGATCGTCAACCGGCGGTAGGTCGGATGCCACGTGAATGAGACCGGACGCAGAGAGTCGTTGGCTGGCAACGAGCGTACCGGCGGCAACCACTGCGGACGTCTTCAGGAAATCGCGTCGCGATCGGGTCACGGGGAGTCCAGGGACGAGGAACGTGTGAAAGGGTGACCGGATAGGGCGGTCACGCTGTTGTGAAAGTACACTACCATGATTCTCAACCGCCTGCCTCTCCACCTGCGAATGCGTCGTATATCCGCATCGTTGCTGCTGGTTGTCACCTGGTCGACACTGAGCGCCTGTGGCACCTCGGCCAAGTCGCCAGTCGAACCTTCCACTCCTGCCGGCATCGCCGGACGCATCACGTCAGTCGTGCCCGTGGGGAATTTCCGCGGCACCATTCGTGTCGAGGCGAACCCCGGAAGCCCGTCGAGTGGCGACAAGGCCATCGTGACCGTAACGGGCGCGACCATCATTCTGCTTGTCTCCCGTGCTGAGGGCGAGTTTCGCTTGCTACAATCGGGTCAGTGGGTGCGCGTGTGGTTTGATGGACCAGTCGCCGAGTCGTATCCGGTGCAGGGGACCGCAGCGACGGTGGTGATCGATTCCGCGGGAACGTCCTTGATGAATCGCGTGGCGCGATAGGGCAGGGTGCGGCGTCGAAGGGCCGGTGCGCTGCGAACTGATTGGAGCTGTGAGGGATTGGAGGGCTGAGGGATTGGAGGGGTGAGGAGCCAGAGGGGTGAGCAAATGACGGGTTGAGCGTTGGAGGAGTGAGCGGCGAGGGCAGAGGGTTGGCTCTACCCTCACCGCACACCCCTCCAACGCTCACCCCTTTCCTTGCTCACCCCTCTGAGCCAAGCTTCGACGAGGATTCAACACCCGTTGCTCACTGACCTTCAGTCGCCTCCCGATGCTCTTCCTGACCCGACGTTCACTCTGGCTGGCCTGCTTCGCCTCCGCCACGACCGCCAGTGCGCAACCGCGCATGAGCGCGCCCGGTGCGCCAACAACGCTTACGCCGCAACAACAAGCGGCCCGCGCCATCTACAAGGAACTTGTCGAGATCAACACAGTTGACTCGGTGGGCTCGGTCACGAAGGCTGCCGAAGCGATGGCGGCCCGCTTCCGCGCTGCCGGTTTTCCCGCCGGCGACATTCATGTGCTTGGCCCCGCCGACAAGCCTGCCAAGCAGAATCTGGTGGTGCGCTATCGAGGAAAGGGACAGGGGAAGCCCATTCTCCTGTTGGCTCATCTCGACGTGGTGGCCGCGCTGCGCAGCGACTGGCCGCGCGATCCGTTCATCATGGTCGAACAGGATGGGTATTTCCTGGGGCGCGGCGTCGCCGACGACAAGTCGATGGCGTCGATGTTCGTGGCCAACATGCTGCGCTATAAACAGGAAGGATATGTTCCGACGCGCGACCTGATACTTGCCCTGACGGCTGATGAGGAAGGCGGTGGTGCCAATGGCGTGGGGTGGCTCATTGCCAACCATAAGGAACTCATTGACGCGGAATACGCCATCAATGAAGGTGGCGGTGGTACGCTCATGGACGACAAGCCGCTCTTTCATTCGGTGCAGGCCGCCGAGAAGGTGCCTGTCAATTACACGTTGACCGTGCTCAACACGGGCGGGCATTCCAGCGTGCCACGTCTCGACAACGCCATTTATCAGTTGGCGACGGCCCTCACGAGGGTCCAGCGATATACGTTTCCGGTGGAGTTGAACGACGTGTCGCGTCCGTTCTTTGCACAGACGGCGAAGGTCGAGATGGCGTCACTGGCCGCCGCGATGCGGGTGATCGTCAACAATCCGAAGGACTCGGTGGCCGCGGCCACCATTTCGAAAGACCCTCGCTATGCGTCGATGCTGCGCACCAGTTGCGTGGCGACACGACTGGCCGGTGGACACGCCGACAACGCGTTGCCGCAAACGGCGACGGCCAACATCAACTGCCGCGTCGCACCAACGTCTACCGGAGAGGATGTGAAGGCCGTCCTCGATCGCGTCATTGCCGACAGCGGCGTCAAGGTCACGATGCGCGGCGGCGGTCGCGACAATGCCGGCGGCAAGCCCAGCGCCATTGACCCGACACTAATGGCGGCGACGCAGGCTCTCACGAAAAAGATGTTCAATGACGTGCCGGTGATTCCCACCATGTCCACCGGCGCCACCGATGGTCGGTTTCTGCGCGCCGCCGGGATTCCCACCTACGGCGTGAGTGGCATCTTCTCCGCACCTGGCGAAACCAACGCGCACGGCCGCGACGAAAAGCTGCGCGTCAAGTCGTATTACGATGGGCTGGCGTTTCTGTACGAATTGGTGAAGCAGGTCGCGAGCCCACCACCCGGCAAACCGGTATCGTGAAACGTTGAGGCCCCGCCGCCACCGCGCGTCGGGGCCTCAACGCTTCACCCCTTCACACTCGGTTCGCTTTCGATCACGGCCCTCGCGATGTCCACCATGCGCACCGACCGGTCCTGACTGCTGCGTTGCATGATACGATAGGCGTCCTGCTCGCTGCTTCCCGTGCGGCGCATCAAGATCCCTTTGGCGCGCTCAATCAGCTTTCGCGCCTCCAGTTGCTCCCTGGCTTCGGCCGCTTCCCGTCTGGCCTCGAGCAACTCCCGCGCCCGCAACACAGCCATCCTGAGCGTGGCATCCAGCGTGGTTGGCGGCGTCGGTTTGGCGAGGAGCGCGACTGCCGTACTGCGCATAACGTCGGCCGACGACAACGACAGCGTGAGGTCACCGGTGATCAACACGACTGCGGTACCGGGCAAGGCACGCGCAATCGCGTCAGCGGCTTCGACACCACTCGCACCGGGCATGTGCACGTCCAACAGCACCGCGTCGGGCGTCAACTGCTGCGCGCGCTCTATCGCTTCGGCGCCGCTCGCCACCTCGGCAACAACCATATGCCCGAGTGCGCCCAGCAAATCAACCAGCGTTGAACGCGCGAGCGCATCGTCTTCGGCCACCAGCACACGAATAGTCGACGGGACATCCGTCATGACACGTGCCCAGGGAGTGCGGGAACGCGATGTCCCGCGATGTGGGCCAGCAATTCGGCAGAGCGAAGTGGCTTGCGCAACACAAACTCCGCGCCCACCGCCTCCGCGCTGCTCACCATCGGTTCCCACCCCGTGATCACACCGATGCGCAACGATGGCACGTGTTCACGAGCCAGCGCGACCAAATCCCAACCACTGCCGTCGGGCAGGCCGATGTCGGTCAACATGAGCTGATACGTCGACGCGGTGGCACCCGCGAGTCTCATTTGTGCTTCGCCGCAGTTCGCGACGGCATCCACTGAATGTCCGTTGGCGCACAGCACGCGCCGAAGAAACTCGCGGCCGTCGTCGTGATCTTCCACCACGAGGATGTGCAGCGGCAGCGCGGGGGTACGCTCGGCGAGCGCGAACGATGGCACACTTCGGTCTACCGGAAAATGGAGCGTGACCGCAGCGCCTCGCCCCGGCGCCGATGCAATCGTCACCGAGCCGCGATGGCGACGGGCGATCCCGTACACCTCGGCCAATCCGAGTCCGGAGCCCGCCGCCCCTTTGGTCGTAAAGAAGGGTTCGAACGCCCGCTCCCGGACCTCCGCATTCATTCCCGATCCGTCGTCGGCGATAACAACCAGCGCCTCATCGTCGCACACCAACGTTGTCGCCGTCAGCGTCCCACCCTGCGGCATCGCGTCCAAGGCGTTCGACACGAGGTTCAGCAGCGCCTCGCGGATTTCGCCTGGAATTCCGCGCGTGGTCACCACAGCGCCGTAGTCTCGCACCACCCGCACTTCGGCGCCCCCACTCGGACGACGCTGCCGCATCGGTGCGGTCAGTTCCAATACTTCCTCCGCCATCGCCGAGAGATCGAGCACTTCGTCGAACCCTTCGTGGAGCGGTTCCTGACGAATAAAGCGGCCGACGCGCGAGGCCGTTGCAGCGCCGGTTTCCGCCGCCTTCCGAATGCGATCTGCGTAGTCGCGGACGGCATCCGGCGACTCCGCGTGATGACGGAGCAAGTAGGCGGCGGCCATGATGGGGTTCAACGCATTGTTCACGTCGTGCATCACGCCGGCGGCGAGTTGCCCGATGGCCGCCAGTCGGCGGTCGCGCGACTTGGTCGCTTCGCGCGCCGCCAGCACGCGCGCCCGTTCCTCCACAATCCGCTCAATGCGATCGGCCTCCGTCATGACCCGGGATTCCAGATCGGCACTGCGCAAGGCTTCCCCGTCGAGTGTGCGCTCCAGTCGTCGGCTTTCGGTGACGTCGCGATCGATCAGCACGATACCGGTGATCCGTCCGGCCGCGTCCACCATGGGCGCGGCACTGCTCTCCAGCACGCGTGGCGACTCGACGCGCAGACCGCGTACCGAGAGCAACTCGCCCCGCACGGTGATGCCGGCGAGCGCGCGCATGGCGGCGCACTCGAGAAACGCCAGAGGTCGATCGTCTTCCAAGTGACGCGGTTGGTCGTGTTCCCACAGTTCACGAACGGTGCCCGGCGGCTGCACACCATACTCGCCGTGAGCGTTCGCGTTCGTGCGTACGATGCGACCAGACAGATCGACGACACGAACTGTCGACGGTGACAATTGAATAATCGTCGCCAACTCGCGCGCCGTGCGCTCCAAGGCAAGCGCGAGAGCGGCCACGTCAGGCAGCACGGGCAGCGACTCGCTTTCTCTCAACGACTCGATCGCCATGAACCCGAATTGAAGTGTTGCGGTCGTGGGAAGCGGCGTCGCCTCGTTGATACCAGTATCTGGTCTGTGGTGAATGAAGCTTAGCGAGGGTTGGGCATCGCGGTCAAACGCGAATTGATGTGTGCCCGGTCGTCGACCGAAGATTCATCGACCGCAGCGACCGGCCTACGGCGGCGCCAAGTGCCGGCGATCAACCGCACGCCGCGCTGGTACGTGACGTACGCGTATGCCCACTGGACGAGCACGACGGCGCGATTACGGAAGCCTACCAGATACATGAGATGGACAAAGAGCCACAGAAACCACGTGAGATATCCGCTCACGTGGAGTCTCCCGAACGCGGCGATCGCCTTGTGCCGCCCAATCGTGGCCAGATCGCCCTTGTGGACGTAACGAAACGGCGTGCGCTCGCCACGTTGAAGTGTGGCGAGAATCATGCGAGCCGCATGCTGACCCGTCTGGTTGGCCGTGGGAGCAACCGCCGGAACCGGACGACCATCGGGCCGCAGCAGCGTGCACAAGTCGCCCACGACGAACACGTTAGCGTTTCCGGGAACCGAGCAATCCGGGCTCACTTTCACCCGACCGGACCGGTCGGTTTCCGCGCCCAGCATTCGACCCAATGGCGAAGCGACGTTGCCCGCTGCCCAGAACACCGTGCGCGTGGCAATGGGTTGCGCCCCCACGATCACCGAATCCGAATCGATGTGCGTCACCGGTCTCCCCAGCAAGACCTCCACGCCCAAGCGTTCCAGATCCCGCTGCGCGGCGCGCGACAGGTCTTCCGGAAACGTGGGGAGAATACGTGGGCCGGCCTCGATCAACAGCACGCGTGTGGTTCTGGTATCGATATTCCGAAAGTCTTTCGCGAGGGCCTTTCGCGCGATGTCCGGAAGGCTGCCGGCCAACTCCACACCGGTTGGACCCGCACCGACAATCACAAAAGTCAGATTGGCTGCGCGCTCGGCGAGATTCGACGTCCGTTCGGCTCGCTCAAAGGCCATAAGGAATCGCTGACGCATATCGTAGGCATCTTCGATGCTCTTGAGCCCTGGCGCGAATTCCTCCCACTCGTCGTGACCGAAGTAGCCGTGCCGGGCGCCGGTTGCCACAATGAGAAAGTCGTACTGCAGAGTGCTTTGGTCGTCGAGCGTGACCGCTCGGCGTTCCTTATCGATGTGCTGCACTTCCGCCAGCAGCACGGTGGTATTGCGTTGGTGCCGAAGCCTCCAACGGATGGGTACCGTGATGTCACTGGGCGCCAGACCGGCCGTAGCCACCTGATACAGCAGCGGCTGAAACGTGTGATGGTTCTCGCGATCGAGCAGTGTGATGCGCACCGGCCCCTTGCGAAGCTCCCGAGCGGCGGCCAGTCCGGCGAAGCCACCCCCAATGATTACAACATGTGGAATTTCCATGACCCTGTTTTGAGCTGATTGCCGCGTTGATCTCGCTGATCGCGGTGATCGCCTACGCTAACCCTTGTCGACTGGGCAGCAATGATCGCGTTGGTGAATGCTACTGAGTTCGACCCCATTTAACGCGTCCCGACAGTAGTTTGGTTCCATGACTCCTCCCGTCCGCACCACCCTCTGGCGCGTGCTCAGCATCCAGGTCATGACGCTGGCGGTGCTGTGGCTGCTCCAGTCCCGCTACGCCGGCTAAGCCGATTATGCACTGGATCAACTGGCTGGTCGTCGCGCTGTACTTGTTCTACCTCGTGTTCGATGGCCTCCGCCGATCGCGCGGCACGTCCAATCTCGAAGGTTACTTCCTGGCCGGCCGGAGCCTGCCATGGTGGGCGGTCGGATTGTCCGTCATGGCCACGCAGCTCTCGGCCGTCACGCTCATCGGCACTACCGGGCAGGGCGCGACCGACGGATTGCGCTTTGTGCAGTTCTACTTTGGACTGCCGATTGCGATGGTCATTCTCGGCGTCACGCTGGTGCCGTTCCTTCACGGCGCCAAGGTCTACACAGCATACGAGTACCTCGAACGACGGTTTGACGCCAAGACGCGCTCACTTACCAGCCTGCTGTTCCTGCTGTCTCGCGGAATGTCGTGCAGCACCATCCTCGCCGCGCCGGCGGTGGTGTTTTCCGCCATCTTCGGCTGGGATTTAGCGTGGTCGGTGGCGCTTATCGGGATTCCCACCATTACCTACACCGTGTTCGGTGGGGTGCGCGCGGTGGCCTGGGCCGATGTGAAGCAGATGGTCATCGTGGTGGCGGCCCTCACGTCGATTGTCATCGTGCTCGTCGTGCGCATGCCGATTCCGCTCGACGATGCCCTGCACATTGCCGGCGCCGCCGGTCGCTTGCAGGTGTTCGACTTTTCGTTTGATATCACGAAAACGTACACCTTCTGGTCGGGTATCATCGGCGGCACCTTTCTCATGCTGTCGTATTTCGGCACCGATCAGAGTCAGGTGCAGCGCTATCTCGCGGCGAAATCGGTGGACGAGGCGCGCAGCTCACTGCTGATGAGTGCCTATTGGAAGATTCCGCTGCAGGCGTTGGTGCTGCTGGTGGGCGTGCTGGTCTTTCTGTTCTTTCTGTTCGAGCCGCCGCCGATGCTGTTCAATCCGTCACACAGCGACCAGGTGCGCGCGACGGAACCCGCCGTGTATGCGTCGCTCGAATCACGCTATGCCACGGCAATCGCGGCACGAACGGCGGCGGCGCGCGCCGCATCGACCGCACGACATTCCGGTGACGACCATGCGGCTCGCGCCGCGTTGGCCGGCTTCAAGGCCACCGACACGCAGGTAACGGCCGTGCGCGCCGACGCGCTCAAGGAAGCGACGCGCATCACCGGACAGCCTTCGCGCGACGTGAACTACATCATTCCGCGCTTTGTGCTGGGCTTCCTGCCACTCGGACTGGCGGGATTGTTCATCGCGGCCGTGCTCGGCGCCGCCATGTCCGCAATCTCCGCCGAACTCAGCTCGCTCTCCACCGCCACGGTCATCGATTTCTATCGCCGTTGGTATCGGCCTGAGGCGTCCGACGAGCACTTCCTGAATGTGTCGCGGATCGCCACGGCCGGATGGGGAGTCTTTGCCTGCGTGGTCGCGACGTATGCCGCCACACTCGGTTCACTCATCGAAGTCGTGAACCGGTTCGGATCGTTCTTTTACGGCTCGATCCTTGGTGTGTTTTTGCTGGCGATGATCCCTCGGACACGCGCCTTCGGCGCCTTCGTGGGGCTGTTGTCGGGCATGAGCGCCGTTGCTGCAGTGTCGTTCGGTGCGCCAACGGTGGCGTTCCTCTGGCACAATGTCATCGGCGCCGCCGTGGTGGTGACGGTGGGCATGCTGTTCAGTTTCGGTGCGGCCGGCCCCGCTACATCTTCGGCTGAACCGGTATCGGCGTCGCATTGATCAGGTTCATCAAAATGCGCGCCGCGCCGGGCACACCGTTCGGCAACTGCCGAAACAGCGCCAACGTGACGTAGACGTAGCGTCCTTTGCCGAGTGGCGCTACGAGCAGTGCACCGCGGTTCGCAGGTTCTTCCGGATCGTTCATCGACAGCAGCGGTGTGTAGCGCGGATCGATCGTGCTCGGCATGTACGTCGCGCGCTCCTGCACCCAGTCCTTCCAGTCGTCGTCGCCGATTTTGTTGGGCACGGTCAGCAACGGTGACGTGGGCTGCAACACGGTCACCGGCGCTTGCTCCATTGTCACCCGCGCGGCTGGACGAGTCCACTGCAGCGGAAACGGCATCACCGCAAAACGGCTCATGTCCTGAGCACCGTATTGCACGATCAGTGTGCCACCGCGCTTTGCGTAGTCAAGCAATCGGGGATTCTGGCTGACCAATTCGTCGCTCGACTCATAGGCCCGCGGCCCGACCACAATCGCCGTGAAGCGCATCAGATCGGTGCCGCCGATCGCCGTGGGCTCGAGTTTCTCGACGGCAACATCCAGTTGCTGCAACGCATCCAGACCGTGGTCGCCCGACCCGGCGATGTATCCCACGCGTGCCCGCGGCGGGATCTTCACGTTCACCGCCGACAGATACATCCCTGACACGCCGTACAGGCGCTGCGGATTGATGTGATCGTAGTTGATGGTGTAGTAGCCGGCAGTGGATACGGCCCCGATGTGAGTGGCGAAGGCCCCAAGCTGATGACGCCCAGGTGCGAGCATTCCGCGCAAACGGAATACCACAATCGCGCTGCTGCCGGGCGACAGTTCGCGCACGCGCGCGGCGGAATCGGCCACGAGTCCCTTCGGCAGTTCCAGCGTCACCGTCACTCTGGCGACGCTGTCGTACGACGACTGGATGCGCACCGGCAGATCGCGTTCGACGGGGACACCCGCCCGGATGTACTCGATGCTGCTGGCCAATCCGATCACGATGCCCGGCACCGCCGCGACGGGCACCTGTTGATCGCCTCGCACGGGATCGGCGTATCGATTCACTACCGGCACCGATACCGACACCGGCACACCGGCGATCTCCAGTTCAGCGCGCGCGATTGTTGCCGTGCGATCCTGCTGCTGCGCCTCGTCGTTCGCATCCAGCGGCGTCTGGAACCAGTCCTGCTGTTTGCGACCATTCACGCGCCACCACGGCGAGGCCGGCTGGAAGGCCACCGCAAACCGC